>JACPSK010000003.1:0-96944 GCA_016193335.1 Candidatus Magasanikiibacteriota bacterium
ATAATAGGGTTCAAGATCATGTGAACGGGAAGGTCGTATCAACTCGAAATCGTAGGCCAATACGATTGATCTATTATGAAGCTTATTGTACTGAAGCCTTGGCTCGACAAAGAGAGCGGCAAGTGAAGATAAGTGGATATATCAGGAGTGAACTTAAAAACCGTTTAGGACTGACTGAAAAATCTAATGGGCTCGTCGTATAATGGTAGTACAGGGGTCTCCAAAACCTCTAGCGGGGGTTCGATTCCCTCCGGGCCTGCTCGTCGGGAAACCTCCTCCCAGAGGCGTACAAAGACAGGACATTCTTGGCTCTACAATGCAGTTGTTTGTCAACCAAGTACAGGTTCGAGAAGAGTGCGGCGGCTACGGAGCGCCGCTCAGCGCCATCTCCATTGATGAAGCGTTTTTCCGCTTGAATCGCAGCTTTTAGATCCAGTTCAAGGGGTTCGATGAGTCGCCGCTCCGCTAATGGCAGAGCAATTGGGAATTAAGGGAGATATTAAATCGATTCATAATAACAAATTTGAGCACAGATATTTTGAGACTGATTCTGGGAAAATATCATATGTCTGGTGGGCAGCCGACACTGCAGGCTTGGTTGGTGATGAGAAAGAATATTTCGAAAAACAAGTACCTCGCGCAAAAGGCCGTACATGTAAAAGTGAGCCGTGGTAATTTTTGATAATAATTCCTGCTCTCTTCACGATGTCCTGCCCAGGTGGTTCTATTGAACAAATTTTGTGTTTGAGGTTTGTGGATGTTGGAACTTATTGTGCTATACTTTACCCCAGTTTTATATCTGCCTGTCTAAGAAAGTATCAATATGCCTTCTCCTGAAGCTGGCGCTTATCGTCCAAAATCCCATGAAGATCTCCGTATCCAATTAGATGATTCGGAAACGGTTGTTGATCCTCGACACAAAGAGTTGCTGATTCCACCCTCTGCATCTGAAGACGACATCTTGGCTATGCCTCTTTCGGAGTTAAAGCAGAAATACGCCCGCCGTTATGAGATGTATGTGCGTATTCTCAGGAATCTGCGACATCCAAACACGGGCGAAGAGTTGGCAACGATTACCGAAGATGAAATTCTGAGCATGCGTAAGTGGCTCAGAGCTCTAAATTCCCTCGATACTTACATCCAAAACCACCATAAGGATGAAAGTGAGAGAACACTTCGTGGTAAACAAGTTGATGTATTTGAGGATCTACGAAATTTCCTCGAGGCCGGTGGCAAAAGCGGCTATGTTAAACTCCCGACGGGTTTTGGGAAAACAGTCCTCTTTATTGAATTTATCAAAGCGCTCAATTTGCGTACTTTAATTGTGGTGCCGACCAAATTACTCATTACCCAGACCGGAGACAAGATGTCTCAGTTTGCCCCTGATCTTGAAGTGGGGGAAGTATATCAAAAGGCAAAAGAGTTTGACCGTCAAGTGACAGTTATTACCTATAGCTCCTTGATCGCTCAGCTCAAGAGCGGTAATCTCAACCCGGACGACTACGATTGCCTTATACTCGACGAAGCTCATCAAGCGCTTGGAAAGGAAACAGGCAAAGCCGTGGAGCAGCTCAACGCAGGTATAAAGCTTGGATTCACTGCTACTCCTGATTTCTCGGAAAAAAAGCGCGTTAAGCATTTACTTGGTGCTGAGATTCATAGGATGAGTATTCGCGAGGGCGTAGAGAGCGGTCATCTTTCTTCATTCGCGAATTTACTGGTCCGTACTGATGCCGATATGTCTAAGGTGACCGTACAAGGCGACGATTTTGATGAAAAGCAACTAGCGGAAGCATTGGACACTGCTCCGCGCAATGAAATGGCGCTTAGAATTTATCAGGAACGTTTTAAAGACAAGCATGGGATAGCATATTGTGTGAGTGTAGGGCATGCTCGGAGGGTAGCGGCTCTATTCCGCAGGTCGGGTATTAGTGCCGAAGCAATTGACGGTCACATGAATGATGACGCACGTCGTTCGATTTTGGCCCGTTACGAACATGGTGAAACGACAATGCTCTGCAATGCTGATTTACTTGTCGAAGGATTTGACGAGCCGAGAGCTAGTGTTTGTTTTAATTTACGACCAATCAGGTCAGGCGTGGTGGCTGAGCAGCGGGGCGGTCGTGTTATGCGTCTCGACAAGGCAGACCCGGATAAACTTGCCTATATTTTTGATTTTATTGACAAAGGAATCGACGAAAGCGGTATTGTTACCTTTGCCAAAGTGGCCGGCGGCTCTTTTGTTGCCAATTCACCTAGCATTCAGCGCGAAAGACGCAAACGTAGAAAAAAAATTTATCTAGATTTTAAGATTGAAGGACTTGATATTGTTGTTGAGGAGGATGAGATTATGCGGGTCCAAAAAAAGATGGACATACCAGAAAACAAGGCAGGAAGGATTCCTGAATCTGCCCTGCAAGAACTCGAAGCCGCATACCAGAGATGGAAGTTACTTCCGGACGACGAAAGGACTAAGTTTAACCCCATATGGTTGAGGAAAAATGATTATGGAGGGCTCTACGGATGGGCAAAACTACATGGTGGTATTTCTGTGCTTGTCGCCAAAGCTTCCTCTGAGCTTCAGGCAGATTTTGTGAAAGAGGAACAAAAGGACCGGACTCCGGAATCTGCCCTGCAAGAACTCGAAGAAGCTTACCTCGTGTGGAAAGCACTCCCTGAGGAAACAAGGCGAAAATTCACTTCAAAATGGTTAGAAAAAAACGGCTATTCCGGTCTTGAGGGATGGGCAAGTCGGCATGGCGGTCTCCAACCTCTCGTGGCGAAAGCTTCCCCTGATTTACAAGGGGATTTTGAAAAACGCGGTTAAGCATAACTAGTATAATTTGATAAGAAATTTTTATGCCCTTTTTTTGCCCAAGAGTCAAGATTTTATTGACAGACAAAAAGTATAGCGAGTAGAGGTGGGAGGGTAGAATTAAACTAAATTTGGAATATAGATATACCCTGTAGTTTCCTGTACAATAATTCCAACGTCCAACACAATGCCCTGCTTGCCTAGTTCGAGGAAAATTTTGAATAGGCCACCGTGGAACTTAAAATTTTTTTAGTTCATATAAAAAACCGCCCATGTTATTGAGTGGTTTTTTATATACCAATATCTTCCAAACTTTTGAAAAGTATTGGGGTTTCGGTGCTCAAAACAGTTGCATATTCTGTTTGAACATCGTTGTTTCTCCTTGTGAACCGATCATGCTCTACCAGCCGAGTCCTGCGAGATTCGCGCGCAGGTTGGCCTCGCCCCAGTCACTAGGGCTGGTGTCGATGATCGTGTGATATCTGGGCATGCGATCCCTGACGGTTGAGAGAACCATGACAGGATCCAGCTCAAGAGTGGCCGCGAATTGCATGACCGCTCTGTCCGTCGGGAGGTCTCCCTTCCATCCGAGACGCTGGAAAGCGCGACGAATGCGGTCGCACCATACACCAGTATCGCTCTGGAACACGAACATGTGGTCGAAGTTAAGGCCACGCTGCATGAGTTGGTAGGCGTAGCCCCAGCTCAGGACAACGCGCTCGTTCTTACTGGTGTTCGTGAGTAGTTGTGCGAGACGCTCCTGCACGTACGCGAGCTCGTGGGCTTGCGCCTGCGCATGAAGTCCCTCTACTTCACCCAGCATCTGGTAGTAAGTCAAGGTCTCGTGTCCCTGCTCGTCCAGGAACGGCATGAGGCTGAGACCTGCGTAGAATCCGTCGCGATCACGACGATGGACCTCATCGACAAAGTCATTGAGGTCCACGAAGCGGTACCCCCCCAGAGCCTTCCAGATGTGGCCCAGCTCTTGTTTGCCCGACTGCATCGAGCCTGTTACCCCAATGATCAAGTGTCACCTCCTCGCGTTGCGTTGGCTTTGTATTGTGAATTGGAGCAAAAAAAACTGTGTTTTTTCAGTCCTATTTGCTTGAATTCACATCTAGAATATCAATAAATTCTATGATGCAGAATAAAAATTATTGGTACTCACGGAACGACTGAGTGCTTGCGCATTGTATCTTTCGTTCCGTTTTTTCTCCTTTTATGGTATCCCCCGGTTTCTTAGAATCGACTAGACCCAAGGCCCCTTGGCGTACTCGGTCGGCGCGAGGGACGCGATTGCCCGCATGATGCGAACGTGGAGGATTTGCTTGCGAGCGATGCTTCCGGACACATCGTGGCCGGTGGCGTGTGCACAGACATCGTTTTCACTCGGGCAAATCTCCTTCCACATCATGGGCTTGCCACAGGCAGCGTGAGCCCTGCCTCGCTTCATCCAGAGGACGAACTCGCAGAACTCATCTTCGCCGATGCGATGCACCGGGAGGATGTCGGTCGCTTCGATGTAGGTTGGCCAGATCATGAGGCCACGCGACGAAGCACTCGCGATGAGCTCCGGAATTTTGGCGACCTGGGCATGTCCCTGGAGGAGCCGCCCATCACCGCGACCACCCTCGGGGTAGACCCACATCATCTTGCCGCCTTGCTGGGCCGCCTGCACCATGGCCATCATGGCACGTCGGTTCTGCGCGGCCATCTCTGTCGCCACGTCGTTCTTGCAGGCCGCTTGCGCCTGCTCCTTGTATTTTGCGCTGAAGATGGGGAAAAAGCGCAGACCGCACATGATGGTCAGGGGAATGAGGTAGAGGTTCACCACGTGCCCCGCAACCAGGATCGCCTGGTCCATGACCGGTTCACCGTGGTGTTGTCGCACCAACTCGCGGAAGGCCGAGGTATCGGCACCGCTGGTGTGGTTCTGCACCACGAGAACGTTGCCCCCCTTGGCCAAGAAGTCCAGCACCTCAGCGAGGTGCTCACCGCCGCTAAGCGTGCTTCCAGAGGCCAGCAGCTGTGGCTCGACGAGGTGCAGAAGGTCCAGACCCTCGGGTACCGCGTCCAAGAATCCCTGGTTGAGATCAGGGCCCATCCGCTGGAGACTGATCTCGAAGCTGCGCATGAAGGCATCGATCAGCTTCTTCTCATCAATCTCCAATCGCGCTGCCAGCTCAGGAAGCTGTGCTTCCACGAACTCTCGAACACCCTCTGTCTGCCACATTCTGAACCGCATCCAGTTGCCCCCTTGTAGTCCTATAGAGTGATATCTTGCGGTTGCCTTCGCAAGACCTGTGAACATAACATAGAAAAATGTTTTGTTCAAGAGGCTCTTGTGGAAAATTTTAGATTGATCAGACAGAGAGCCGCAGACAGCGAAGGGCTGGATGTATTTAAGTTAAAGAAAGTAATGATGGTGAAATATCATTAGACTGGCTATGGAATATAGACATATTCCTCCTTCCGCTGTAAAATGGTTCCAATATCCTTCACAATGGCCTGCCAAAGTTGCAGTATTATCGAAATTTTTATGTACGAGGGAATAGGTAGTTCTAAGATCCCCCATGACGTTTTGCTCGGTGCGAAACAACTTCTATTATGTCCAAAAAAAGCAGTACGGGGGCGCTGACCCTTGAACAGCGTGCCGCCCAAGATGCCCGGTATGCCGAAGGTCACCAGTATGATTATGTCATTATCGGTACTGGAAATGCCGCCCTTACGGTTGCCGCACTTTTGGCGAAGGCTGGATATAAGATATGCATGCTCGAGTATCATGACGCGCCGGGCGGTTACATGCAAACATTCAAAACAGGCGAGTATTCCTTTTGCGCACAGGTTCACTATACTTGGGGTTGCGGGCGGGGCGGCAAGGTGTACGAATTTTTGAAACATATCGGTTTGGAAAAGGATATCACCTTTGAACTCTATGACAAGGACGGATATGATCACATGGTCATGCCGGACGGGAAAACCGTGAAGATTCCATATGATTTTAAACGACTGGCAGACAATATTGACGCCGTGTATCCGGGCCAAGGGAAATCAGTCACAAAATTTTGTGCTATCCTGAGTAAGATACGTACTGAACTTCGCTTTTTTCCTGAGCGAAAAATCAGGTCTTACGAATACATAACGAAAGTCCTGCAATTTCGCACGCTCTTGCGGTATCGTCATGCTACTCTCCAAGACCTTTTTAACGAATGTGGTGTTCCTAAAGAGGCGCAAGCAGTCCTCGCCGCGAATGCCGGGGATTTTATGGAACCGCCCCATCGATTGTCCATTTTCGCGTATGCCGGACTTTTTGGCGGCTACAATCTTGGGGCCTACTATCCGAGTAAACATTTTAAATATTACGTAAACAGATTGGCTGACTTTATTACTTCACATGATGGGTGCCACATCTATTATGAGACAGAAGTGACAAAAATAAATACCAAGGGCAAAGAAGTGGCGAGCGTGGAAACAAAGGACAAAAAAGTATTTACCGCCAAACAGTTTATTTGTAATATGGATCCTCAAACGGCGGCCAAGAAATTGATCGGATGGGAAAAATTTCCTAAGGCCTATCAAAAAAAATTGCAGTATGAATATTCGCCATCTGGCATGGTAATCTATCTTGGCCTCAAACCGGGATTTGATTTAAAACAGTACCGGTTTGGTAAATTCAATACTTGGCATCTGCAAGAATGGGATCTGAATAAAACCTGGGCCGATCAATTGGCGGGTAATTTTGACAAATGCTGGTGGTTTATGTCAACGCCGACACTTCATTCGAACGCTCCGGGCACTGCGCCAGCCGGGGCCCATATTTTGGAGATTGCCACTTTGGCTGACTATGATTCATTTCACACTGCGCAACAAGAGAATTACCTGGTATATATGAAGAAAAAAATGCAGTTGGCTGAACACCTGCTTGATTTGGTTGAGAAAAATTATATTCCAGACCTGCGAGAAAATATTGTCGTGAAAAGTATCGGCACCTCAACCACCAATGAAGATTATGTCTTGGCGACGAGAGGCAACGCCTACGGTTCGGCAATGATTCCATCGCAGATGGCCATGGGACGCTTGAAGGCCGGGACGCCCTGGCATAATTTTTTTTGGTGCAATGCCTCAAGTGGTTATGCCGGCATGTACGGTACGGTGCATACAGGCATATCTCTGTATACGCGGATCACCGGAGATGCTTTTTATCGTGCAGAAAAAAGCCCGACCGACGAAGAATTCATTCAGGCCTTATACAAAGGTTGAGACAACCTGTTTGGCGACCCGCTGTCCACATTGGAGCGCTCCTTCTGTCCATGGACTGTTTAAGTAATCTCCACAAAAGAAGATATTATTTTCTCCTTGAGCAGTCGCGAGGAATTTTTTTACTGTGCCGAGATACCCGGGATAAAATTTTGGCATGGCCGATGGCCAACGCTGGAGATCAAATGCCGTGAGTTCATTAACGTTAGTAAACCACGGGCAGTATTTCAATAGTTCTTTTTTGGTTTGCGTATAAATTTCTTTGTCAGATAGAGGAATAATGTTTTTCGCATAGTCTTCGTGCAGCCAAGCGCAAAGCAAACTTTTCCCTTTGCTTGTAAAATGAGTTCCTTTCATGCGCTGGTTTGTAAACCCGGAAACGGTGTCGCTTTCGACGCGGGGAACCCAGACCACGGAAATGTCGGGCATTTTTTTTTCGTCCACTTCAAACGCGAGACTGATTGACGTTGTGTACTTCACTGCTTGCAATAATTGATTTTGGCCATTGCTTGGATTGGCGTAGATTTGTTTGGTGGAGTCGGCGGTTGACGCTATGACGGCCGCGTCAAAAGAATATGCTTGGTCGGCCGAGAGCCTTACGGTTTTGCCCCCGGTAATGAGGCTGACCGGCGTGTTCAGGTGCAGGTCCAATCTTTTTGCCAAGGCATTGGGCAGCATACCCATGCCCCCGACTGTTTGGTGCAGACTCCAGTCCCTAAAACGATACTTCAAAAGCGTCATAACTCCGCGTACTGCTCCTAGACTGATCTCTTTAGCCCCATGAAATTGGTATGTTGAACAAAACGGGTTCACCCAATACTCTGCGGCGTCTCTGCCCAAATGAGTTTTGAGATAATCATAGCCATTGACAGTATCAAAATTCGTGGCCGAAGAAAGGTCAAAAAAATGTACATTTTTTCGGCGAGAAATTTTCATGTACTCGAACATGAGACGCAGACGCGAGATGTTTCCCACGACTTTCCAGGGGTTTCTGAGGGCGCCTTTTTTGTAAATGGCGTAGGTAACAAATTTCATTGGCTCAAAAGGAATCCGGAGTTCTTTGCAATATACTTTCATGTGATCATAGAGATTGCAGAGATGATCCGCGCCAATATCAAAAGTGAGTCCGTTTTTTGTTCGTGATGCCATCCGTCCGCCGACTTGATGTTCTTTTTCAAAAACGGTCACATGGTGGCCCATTCGTTGCAGCTCATATGCACAGATAAGACCGGAAATTCCGGCTCCTACCACTGCAATGTTTTTTTTCTGAAGCATAGATACGCGTGAAAGGTATTGGCTCTAGCCTATCACATTTTTTATCTATATGAAAAGGTATCTGTTGTTCTACTTTTTTCGCTATAAGATTAACTCTACGGATTGTTGACAATACAAAGCCTCTCGGCTATCATATACCCCGTGATTTATCTGTTTTGTATGGTTTGGATGAATATACTTGTAATATGTTAGCCCTATATTCTAAAATTTTTTCCACTCCCAAAACCGTGATTGATCTGTCGGTTTTGGAGTCTGAAGCAGTGGATCTTATCGGGAAAAAAATTTCAGCAAAGGTCAAAAAACTTTTTCGCGGGTCCCTCGCTATCCGCGAAGTGGACTCCGGCTCAAGCAACGCCTGCGAACAAGAGCTTACAGCACTCGGGAACGCTTATTATGATATCGAACGCTTTGGCATTCATTTTGTCGCTTCGCCCAGACACGCGGATATGCTTATGGTTACCGGGGCGGTAACGCGCAACATGAAAGAGGCTCTGATTCGGACTTACGAAGCTACCCCCGACCCGAAGCTTGTTGTTGCGGTTGGCAATGACGCCATTGACGGTGGCATTTTTAAAGGTTCATACGGTGTATTGGACGGGGTGCATGAAGTAATTCCGGTTGATTTTGAGATTCCGGGAGACCCGCCGTCTCCAAAGACGATTCTCTGCCATTTGCTTAAAATTCTTGAAATCATTGATACAAAATAAATAGTGGCGACGATATAGAAATGCTATGTTCAGCGCGACATTTGCTCAAACTTACTTTTTTTCAGCCCTTCTGCTTCTTTTTTTCGGTTCGCTTGGTTCTCTGTGCGCAGGGAAACGTGATTTCTTTGCCAACTGGTGGGGGAATCTCTGCGCTGTGGCGGCTTCCTTGTGCGGTCTTGCGGCTTCGCTCATAGTTATACTTCACGATGGGGCATTTTCTTATGCGCTGCATTCTTCATTACCCCTTTTATCTTACTCATTCAGAGTGGATACTTTGTCCGCCTTTTTTATTTTTGTTATTTCGCTTATCGTTTTGCCGGCTTCTCTCTACGCTCTCGGATATAGCAAGCATTTTTATGGCAGTTACGCCATCAGCAAACTCGGTTTTTTCTACAATGTATTTATTGCGGGCCTTTTCTTGGTTGTAAGCGCGCATAACGCCCTTTTCTTTTTGGCGGCCTGGGAAATAATGTCGCTTTCTTCTTATTTTTTGGTTATTTTCGAACGCAGAGACCCGAAGAATATCAGCGCCGGTACCCGTTATTTTGTTATGACTCACATAGCGACAGCCTGCCTTGTTTTGGCTTTCCTCATACTATACCGCTTCACCGGATCTTTTGACTTCGACGTAATCCGGGAACAGGCTCCCTTTGTTTCATCCTTGGCTAAGAATATTATTTTTTTCCTCATGCTTATTGGTTTTGGAACCAAAGCAGGCGTCATTCCGTTTCATATCTGGCTTCCAAGCGCGCACCCGGCAGCCCCTACGCATGTGTCTGCGCTTATGTCAGGCGTTATGATAAAGACCGGTGTCTATATGTTTGTCAGAATTTTTGTTGATTTTATACCCCCCGCTTCTTTGTGGTGGGGTTTGTTGATACTTATAATAGGCGCGGTTTCTTCTCTTCTTGGCGTTTTGTACGCGCTTACTGAACATGATATCAAAAGGCTTCTTGCCTATCATAGTATTGAAAATATCGGCATTATTTTTCTTGGTCTTGGCAGTTCGCTTGTTTTTTTGGCTCTTGGTTCAAAATCGCTTGCCATGCTTGGTCTTATCGCGGCTTTGTTTCACACGTTAAATCACGCGGTCTTCAAAGCTCTTCTGTTTCTTGGGGCCGGTTCTGTCATTACAAAAACGCATACCAGAAATATGGAAGAGTATGGCGGGCTTGCGCGCTCAATGCCTCAGACAGCGATTTTGTTTTTGATTGGTTCCTTGGCCATCTCTGCCATGCCGCCCTTTAACGGATTTTTTAGTGAATGGCTGACTTTTCAATCACTTTTTAGCGGTCTTGGTTCGCTCGGTTTGTCCACGACTTGGGTTTTTGTCGTGGCGGCCGGATCTCTTGCTTTTACGGGCGGACTGGCCGCGGCTTGTTTTGTGAAAGCTTTTGGAGTAACGTTTTTGGCTCGGCCCCGCAGTGAATCTGCTCGGAAAGCAAAAGAATCCGGTTTAAGCATGAGGCTGGGTATGGCAGTATTGGCTCTCCTTACGATCCTTATTGGAGTTTTTTCAGGAACGGTCTCTTCTTTCTTCGTCACGATTGTTCGGGGCCTTGCCGTTTTTGAGATCGTGTCAAACCCCCTTGCCGTGCACACCGGCGCCGTGAGTTTGGAGAGCGGTTTTGCTTCAGTTTCTCTTCCGATTGTCTTTATAAGTTTGCTTGCTTTTGGAGTTTTGCTGTGGTTGTTTGTTCGCCTTTTCACATCGGGCAGGCACGTAAAAATTGGCCGCACCTGGGATTGTGGCACTGATCTCACTCCTCGGATGGAGATGACGGCGACGGGGTTTTCCCGTTCTCTCGTCACTATTTTTCAAGGCGTTTTAAAGCCGAGCAAGCAAACGGCCATTGAATACCGAGACGCGGATATGCGTTATTTTGCCAAGACAAATTCGGTCAAACTTGAAATCAAAGATATCTATAGTATTTATTTTTATCGCCCGGTCGAAAAATGTATTATGAGTCTGTCCGCGAGGGTGAAGAAAATTCAGTGTGGAAATGTAAATGTGTATATAGTTTATTTGTTTTTCGCTCTCATAGGCCTCCTTGTCTGGGCAGTAACCTAATCTTATGACCTTATTTAGTCTTTGGTTTCTCCAACTCATTCTTGTTCCGGCTTTGTCGCCTTTTTGTATCGGTTTTGTCCGAAAAATAAAAGCGCGTTTGCAGAATCGAGTGGGAGCGCCCTTCATCCAGCCCTACCGCGACATCGCGAAGCTGTTTCGCAAAGATGAAGTGATAAGCGCGGACGCCTCATGGGTTTTTCGTTTTTCTCCCTGTCTTATTTTTACCGTGACGATTCTTTTGGGTGCAAGCATCCCACTCTTCACCGGACGTTTTACAGCAAGCGTCCTTGGCGATCTATTGGGCTTCGTGTACCTTATCGCTCTTGGCAGTTTCTTTTTGGCTTTGGCCGGCATGGACACGGGCAACGCCTTTGGCGGATTCGGATCAAGTCGCGAAATGACCATTGCGGCTTTGACTGAGGGTGGACTTATATTTTCGCTTCTCTCTTTGGCCTTTGCCGCTCATTCCAGCAATCTTTTTGTGATTGCCGAGAGTGTTTCTCGTCTGTCGCTTTTTGCCTTTACCCCAATTCTCTTGGCATTCGCCGCCTTTGTCATAGCGCTTCTCGCTGAAACCGCTCGTTTTCCCTTTGATAACCCGTCCACTCATCTTGAGCTTACCATGATTCATGAAGCCATGATTTTGGAATATTCCGGAAAAAGATTGGCGCTTCTCGAGTGGGCCGCGGCGAATAAGTTTATGATATTCCTTGCTCTTGGAGTAAATCTTTTTTTCCCTTGGGGGCTTGCGAATTCGATCTCATGGGCTTCAATTTTTTGGTCGCTTGGTTTTTTTGCGTTAAAAGTGTTGACGTTATGTGTCTTTGTCGCCATCCTCGAATCAAGTATAGCTAAATTTAGATTTTTCCGTCTGCCCGATCTCTTGTTGACATCATTTATATTAAGCGTGATCGCTTTGTCTCTCATTGTCTAATGGTTATGCCTTCCTTCCTAGCTCAAATGTTATTTTTTCTCCAGGCCTTTCTTTTTGTGTCTGTTATCTTTATGCATCTTTCGAAAAAGAGCCTTTCAGTTATCTTGCTGTATCAAATACAATCACTGATCGTTGCTTTTTTGTTTTTAAACGCGGCTTTGTCTGAGTCTTCGCTCATCGCGATTTTCGTGGCAGTGATTATGTTTACGGTGAAAGTGCTTGTCGCCCCCTTTTTTTTCCGTCGTCTCACCAGAGAATTTCATCTTACTTTTTCCGCGAGCACCTATCTGAATGGCCCGCTTACCTTTGTCGTGCTTGCAGGGCTTACGGCCTTCACTTATTCGCATTTTTTTGCTCCTATAACTATGCTTGCGCCGGCAAACGCTCCGGCTCTTCTCCTTTCGGTGGCCATGATGTTTATATCTCTCTTTCTTATAGTAAACCGCAAAGGGGCTCTTTCGCAGATGATCGGTATATTGTCATTGGAGAATGCTATAGTGGTTTTTGCTCTATTTGTCGGCCTCGAGCAATCGCCAATGCTTGAGCTTGGCGTTTTATTTGATATCTTTGTCTGGGTTATCATCGCCACGGTATTTGTTTCTATGATTTACAAGCAATTCGGTTCACTCGATGTAACTGCCATGAAACATCTAAAAGAAGAATAAAGATATGATTTTACTTTCAATCATTACGGCCCCGATTTTGGCTTCAGCCATTTCTTTGCTCGTTAGAAAAGAAGCAAAAATGTTGAACGCAATCGCGCTTTTGGCTTCTATGTTTGAATTGTCCGTTGTTGCTTTAATCGTTTCGTCAGTGGTGAAGGGCGGATCATCTTCGTGGGGTCCTTATTTTTTTGTGGATTCTTTAGGGGCTCTTTTACTGATTTTGATTGCGATCGTGGGATGCGCTGTTTCTTTTTATGGTGTAAGTTATATCAAGACCGAGGTGTCAAAAGGGATTATTGGTTTCCATAGGGTAAAACAATTTTTTGTTCTTCTCCATTTGTTTTTGTTTGCGATGTTTTTTGCTATCATCACAACCAGTCCGGTTTTGATGTGGATTTCAATTGAAGCTACTACACTTTCCACGGCGTTCCTTATCAGTTTTTATAATAAGCCTTCAGCCATAGAAGCGGCTTGGAAATACTTGATTATCAATTCCATAGGTCTCCTATTGGCTTTTTTGGGGACACTTATGGTTTTTACGCTTTTACCCGCTGACCACCAAGGGTGGATAAGCTGGGCTAGTCTTTTGGGCCAAGCAGGCAATCTCAATCCGGCGGTGGCCAGAATGGCCTTCATTTTTATTTTGATCGGTTATGGAACCAAAATGGGATTGGCGCCTATGCACACCTGGTTACCGGACGCGCATAGCAAGGCTCCTGTACCGATTAGTAGTTTACTTTCCGGCGTGTTGCTGAATGTGGCTTTTCTTGGAATCTTGAGATTTAAAGCTATTATTGACGTGTCCATCGGTTTTGATTTTTCTCGGGGTCTTTTGATTTTTCTCGGGGTCTTCTCAACAGTCATCGCCGCTTTCATTATTCTGGCACAAAAAAATTACAAAAGACTCTTGGCATATTCCAGTATTGAGCATATGGGCGTTATGGCCGTAGGATTTGGTTTTGGGGGCCTCGCGGCCCAAGCTGCGCTCCTTCATCTTGTTTACCACGCTTTGGCCAAGTCTTCTTTGTTTTTGTCGGTTGGGAATATTTTTTTGAAGTACGGTTCCACCAAGATGGCGAATGTCCGTGGCGTTATTTCCAAACTTCCGGTGACCGGGCCGCTTTTTATTATCGGATTTTTGGCCATCACGGGTATCCCGCCCTTCGGCATATTTTTCACTGAATTTTCAATACTCGCGGCAGGGATCGGGAGACATCCGGCGGCTGTGATAATAATGCTCTTGTCGCTTGTCCTGGTATTTGTCGGATTCCTTCGCCATGCGGTCGCGATGATGTTCGGCGAATCTGAAAAAGATTTGTCCCGAGGAGAATTTGGGGCATGGACCACGGTCCCTATAATCATTCTCCTTATTATACTTGCAGTTTTGAGTGTTATGATTCCCGCCCCTTTGGAATCACTACTAAAGTCAGCGACGCTTCTCTATTAATTTTATGCGCGATACCCACTTTATAGAAACCTACATTCCATCTCGTTTTAAACCCGTACAAGAGGGGAACTTGATGAGCTATGCCGTACCGGCGGACGAGATCGGAGAATTGTGCCATGAATTATATTTCACGCACAAACTGGAGCTTATAAGCATTACGGCGGATGATCGTCGCGCGAGCGACGGCGGTTTCAGAATATGGTATCTTTTTGGTATCCCGAAAAAGGATCTGTTTCTCGCTCCTTATATCACGCTGAGCGGCTCTGAATCCTTTCCTTCTATTACCAAAGACATTCATGAAGCTTCTCCATACGAACGCAAGATCAAGACATTTTTCGGCCTTGAACCGGTTGGTCATCCGCATCCTCGGCCGATTATTCTTCATGAAAATTGGCCGGCGAATCTTTTTCCTTTGCGCAAAGATTTTGACTGGAGGAAGCGGCCGCCGGTCGCGGAAAATGTCTATGCTTTTAATGCAGTCGAGGGAGAAGGCATATACGAAATTCCGGTTGGTCCGGTGCACGCCGGCATTATTGAGCCCGGACATTTCCGTTTTAGTGTTGCGGGTGAAGAAATCATGCTGCTTGAAGCGAAGCTTGGCTACAAGCACAGGGGCGTGGAAAAACTCTTTGAAGTATTGCCGCTCGATCAGACGATCCATCTCGCTGAAAGCGTCTCGGGTGACACTTCTTTCACTCATTCTTTGGCTTTTTGCCAAGCTTTGGAAGTCCTTTCAGGCGCTATTGTTTCAAAACGCTCGGCTTATCTGCGTGTTATTTTTTCAGAACTCGAACGTTTGGCGAACCATGTGAATGATATAGGCTTTATTATGCTTGACACGGGCTATAGTTTTGGCGGAAGCCAGGGGGCTCGGCTTCGGGAAATGATCATGCAATGGAATGAACGACTCAGCGGCAGTCGGTTCCTGAGAGGCCTTAATGTCATGGGTGGTGTGGCGAAAGATATCAGAGGAGATTTATCTAAGGAATTCGCCTTTGCACTCAGGACTTGGGTGCATGATTTTGAGCAAGTAATTGCGGTTGCTGAAGATAGCCATTCTCTTCTCAATCGTTTGGAAGACGCGGGGAAACTCGATTATCAATTGGCTCTTGACCATGGCGCTCTTGGCATTGCCGGCCGCGCTCTTGGCATTGCCTGCGATGCCCGGCTCAATCATCCTTACGCCGCGTATGCAGATTTGCCTTTTGATATCGCTCTTGAAAATGATGGAGATGTGCGCGCACGGTTTTATGTGCGTGTAAAAGAAGTAAGGACTTCAGTAGCCCTTATCTTAAAAGCCCTGGAACAGATTCCTGCTCATGGCGATCTTGTAGCCGCTAAAAATACCCAGTTAAAAAAGAACGGTTGCGCTCTGGGCTTGGCAGAAGCTTGGCGAGGCACTATAAGCTACTTTGTGGAAACCGATGCTTCAGGTCATTTGGCTCGAGTTGATGTACGCGACCCCTCTTTTGTAAATTGGGGTGTTCTGGGCCATGCGGGCAAAGGCAACGTGGTGCCGGATTTTCCTCTTATCAATAAAAGTTTCAATCTGTCCTATTCTGGAAATGATCTGTAATAAGACAAGAAAACAATAATATTCCATCAAGATAAAAGTTATGTTTAGCTTTTTGGCTTTTTTATCTGGCTTCGTCCCGCGCGAACTTCCATACTTCCATCAGAAATTCACTCAAGCCAGCGTATTGTATAAGTCCCCATGTCATAGAGACCTCTCGTGAGAGACCTTGTATAAGCCCCCACTTGTCGCTTTTGTACGTATTAAGCAGAGAAGATTTCATCCAAACTACTTTTGCTTGTTTTGAACGCAAGTGTTTGTTTATGGCTATTTCGAGCTGATAATTGTTTGGTTGGTTTTTTAGAGCTTCAATAATATCTGTTTTTTTCAAAATTCTTTGACCGCTGAAGATAATATCTCCGCGGACAAGTTTCACTATCCATGGACAGCGAGCCCGCCCCAGGATTAGCATATCGTAGTTGTTTTTTCTCATAGTTTCAAGAGCCCGGCTCAATTCCTCAACTTTTAAACCAGAGAGATCGGCATCGAGGAGGAAAATCAATTCATATTTTGCCAATGATAGGCCCCTTCTGATGGCTGCGGTTTTTCCTTGGTTGTATGGAAGGATTTCCAATATAACCTTCGGGAATTCTGTCTGTATTTTTTGAGACGCGGCGTCATCTGAACCATCATCCACGCAGATTATTTCTTGTAATTCTTGGAGTTTATTTACTTCGCGGAGCGTCTCGATGATTCTGTTTCCTTCGTTGAAGAAGGGAACAAGCAGTGAACAAGGTGGCATAAGAATCTAATATAAAGATGAAACCAGTATGAGTTTCTTGTATCTTTTTGTCAATTATGCAGGGTCGTCTTTTGACTCACACCGGTTTGCTTTGGGGTTCCATATATGGTATTTTAAAAAAGTCTATTCAACATCGGAGGGATGTGTATGAAGGCAATATTGGTCACCATCACGGGTAGAGACACCCTGCCCGTTCAGGGAGTCTGGTACCGCGAAAGCTGCAAAAACGCGGCAGAAGAGGCAGGAGTGAAGGGCTGGATAAAGAATTTGTCAGACGGCAGAGTCCAGGCCTTTTTCTTCGGCGAGGAAGAACAGGTGGACGCCATGATAGGGTGGTGCATGAACTTCCATGGCAGAGCCACCCCGCTCGAACTCGATGTGGAAGACATGGATCTCGACCATCTGGACTCACCCCCGCAGGATTTTGTAGTGATCCACTAAGAAAAATAGGAGCGGCTGGCAATCTTTGAGCTTGATTGCCATTCTCACCGATTTTTTTTCACGTCCTATGGGCTTCAAGCATCAGTATTTTTTTGTATATGTGGTCGTAATCCTTGCGGTTTCTTTTTTTATTTTTCCATCAGTATTGGCAGAAGATCTGCCGGCCACTGATGATTCTTTTCTCGGAGATGGTGTTTCCGTTGGTATGAGCCCTGTTGTTCAAGAGGACGAATTTTTTAAGGCTGTAATTCTTAACGAGCCCACTGAACGCGCGGAAACAGAATATGGACAATTTTTTGTGATTCAAGATTTAAGAGTCCGTATTTTAAACGGACCGGAGACGGGAAAAGAGATTGATCTTGAGTTTGAGATTCCCGAAGGAAGCCCTGGCATGAGCCGTCTTGCCAAGTCGGACAAGGTAATACTCGCCAAAAGCAGTGTGGGCGGGGAAGAATTATATTATGTGAGTGATGTGTACAGGCTTGATACTTTGTGGTTTGTGCTTGGTATTTTTTTTCTTCTTGTTGTAGCCCTCGCTCGCTTTGCGGGATTGCGCGCCATTCTCGGTTTGTTTTTGAGCTTTGTTATCATTGTATGGTTTATAGTGCCACGCATCATTGAGGGGCAGAATGCTCTGTTTATCGGCTTCATGGGCACTTTGGGTATTGCTATCATGTCTCTCTATGTCGCGCATGGGTTTCGTTCGCGAACGCATATAGCTTTTTCCAGCACGCTTATTACCGTTTTTTTGGCCTTATTTTTTGCTTCTTTTTTTACCAAAATTATGCATCTCTTTGGCTTGGGTTCTGAAGAAGCTTTTTTTTTGCAGACTGCGCCGGAGAAAATATTTAATTTGAGGGGTATATTGGTAGCCGGCATTATCATTGGAGTTTTGGGCGTACTCGACGATATTACCACGGGCCAGGCCGCCGTGGTAGAAGAGATACATCTCGCCAATCCGTCCCTCGGTTTAGGGGAATTATTTAAGAGAGGTTTTTCGGTCGGTAGAGAACATATCATATCTTTGGTTAACACTTTGGTCTTGGCTTACACGGGGGCTTCTTTGCCTTTGCTTCTTTTGTTTCAGATATACAGCCGGCCGACTTGGCTTGTTATGAACAGTGAAATCATTATGGAAGAACTCATTCGTATGCTGATCGGGAGTATTGCTTTGCTTTTGGCAGTGCCGCTTACCACTTTCCTTGCGGCGCGTTATTATAGTTTTCGCGGACACTAGACATTAGAGCCCATCTTTTTTGTAATAGCGACCGGCTTTGTACTATCCAACTAACGCAGAGATAGCGTAGATTTTGTGTTCAAGCGTGGAATTGATGTTTTTTTATTCAGTTAATATTTTTTTAATCTATTTCAGTTAAGATACGCTTTGGACTGTCAATAAAAGGCGCTTCTGCCTTCACAGGAGTTTTCTGGTTTAGAAAGCCTAAGGACGAGTGTGAGAGCGAAGCGTGCTGATTCCGCAGGATTTTTAAATCAACATGCTCTCGCGCGTGGTAGCTACTGGTAAAAGATGTTTTCTTCACTTTTTTGAACATTCCGCAAGATCAGCGCAAGATCAGAAAGGGTTCTTTCCATGGAAGAGGGCGTAAAATCCATAATGGATACACTGTTTATTTCCTCCGGAGAACTTCCCGTAGTCTTCGGACTCTATCATCATCTTGTCGTCTTGGCTCGGCGCGGCTGTGTCGACCTGGCTCGAGTTGAATATGTCTTGAGCAATGAGGAGATAAGAAGATACCGGGGAATACTCAGGGATTCTATAGGATCTTTTAACGACCGCGTGGTCAACGAGGCGTCCGGCCATTGCTGTTCTGTTTTTATACCTCGGAGAAAAAGGGGCGAAGATATTCTTGACATGTTGTGAGGCTCCGCAGTCCACTCGGACGCGGCGTATGATTCTCTTCTCAGATTGAGTCTGCGTCGCGTCCGGAATCACTTGGATCAATTCCCCAGTTATTTTTATTGGGTTTTTGAGCTTTTTTTGTTATACTATCTCACATAGCGATTTTATTTTTAATGATCTGGATAGGAATTTTTAATTTTTATTTTATAATTTTTATTTTATTTTTTAAACAATTTTTAATGGCGCAATCTGATCACCCAGGCAGAATACTCTCATCCGGAAGATGTAACGAAAACTCAGTCATTAAAAATGATAAATTAAAGATTTTTATTCTCTTAATTTCTAATGACTGAGCCTGCACAGTTTCTTTTGGATTATATAGTATTTTGTTTAGAGAATTAAAATACTTTTTTCTCCGTGGTCTTGCCACGGAGTTCCTTGAAGGGGAAAGTTTGAAAACTGCATCATTAAAAATTATAAATAAAAATTATCTCGATTATGTCTTCTAAGCGGAAAAAAAGCACTGAACAAGCTTATGTGGTGGCTGTTGACATGGGCTACGGCCATCAAAGAGCCGCTTATCCTTTGAGCGGCATTGCCGCCTGTCCTCATTATTGCGGCTGTGAGGAAGGACATATTATCAATGCCAACAATTATCACGGCATACCGGGAGGGGATCGGGGTCGTTGGGACAAGAGCAGGCATGCGTATGAATTGATCTCGCGGATGAAAAAAATACCTTTTGTGGGGGATCATATTTTTTCGGCCATGGATTATTTCCAACGCATAGAGTCTTTTTATCCTAAACGCGATCTTTCAGAACCGAGCCTTCAATTGCGATCGATTTACAAAATGATCCATCAAGGCTGGGGTAAGCATCTCATTGATGTGCTTAATGTCAAAGCTTTGCCGCTTATTACTTCTTTTTTTATCCCGGCTTTTTTCGCTGAAGAGCATGGATACAAGGGCGATATCTACGCGATATGCACGGATACTGATGTAAGCAGGGCCTGGGCTCCGCTTAGACCCAAGAAAAGTAGGATTCGTTATTTGGTACCCAATAAACGGGTTCGTGAACGTTTAAAATTGTATGGTGTTGATTCAAAACGTATCTATGTTACCGGTTTTCCTCTTCCAAAGGAGAACATAGGAGGCCCTGCGCTTGAAGTTCTAAAACAGAGCCTTGCTTGTCGTATTTCAAATTTGGATCCGCAAGCTCGCTATCAAAAAAAGTATCAAGCGTCGCTTCTTCATTATCTCGGGGAGAGATATTGCAATATCAAAGCAAAACATCCGCTTAACATTACCTTTGCCGTGGGAGGAGCCGGTGCTCAACGTTCCATAGGCGTCGAGATTCTCAAAAGTCTGCATACTTTAATAGATAAAGGCCGTGTTTCCCTCAATTTAGTGGCCGGTTCAAGGAAAGATGTCTATGATTATTATACTGAAGCAGTGCGTGATTTGCATATTAAAAAGCGCCATGGAGGTACGGTAAGAATAATTTACAATCAACATAAACTTGATTATTTCGGGGAATTCAATAAGGCATTGCTTGATACTGATATTCTATGGACTAAACCCAGTGAGCTATCTTTCTACGCGGCTCTCGGTTTGCCCATTATTATTGCTCCGAGCATAGGCTCTCAGGAAGAATTCAACCGATCTTGGCTACATTCCATAGGCGCGGGATTTGAACAAGAAGACCCGCGCTATACCCATGAATGGCTTTTTGATTGGCTCGATTCCGGCTGGCTCGCCGAAGCGGCCATGAAGGGTTTTCTCGACGCTCCGCGGAACGGCGTCTATCATATAGAAGAAGTGGCGCTCAAAGGCCTAAGAAGCGAGATAGAAGATATGCATTTGTTGTGATTTTTAATTTTTAAACAATTATTAATCTTCTAATTTTCAATAACTGGATCTGCGCGGTATCTTTCGGACGAGGGTATTTTGTTTAGAGGATTAAAAATTACATCATTGGAAATTGTTTAAAAATTATAAATTAAAAATTTTTATGCTTTGGTTTTTTATCGCGATTCTCGGGTATGCCCTTCTTGCTTTGGTGTTTGTTTTGGATAAATTCATTTTGAGCAAGTCCCTGGGAAGTCCGGCGCTTTACGCGTTTTACTCCAGTATTTTTATGTTTGGGGCTTTATTCGTCCTGCCTTTTGGAGTTCAAGCTCTGTCTTCTCTGGATTGGTTTTGGGCTTTGGTTTCCGGATTATCTTTTGGATGCGGACTCTGGGCCATGTTTACGGCCCTCAAACGCGGCGAAGCCAGCCATATCGCTCCTTTTATAGGAGCGATGGTAACCATCGCAGTATACGGCATGTCCCATGTCTTTTTATCTGAATCTCTATCGCCTCTTCAGTTGTTGGGGATTCTGATTTTGATTTTTGCGTCTTTGCTTTTGTCTTTTGAAAAAACGAAAAAACAAAGCGGCTTTCACATAGGTTTTGTTTGGGCTATTATTGCGGGTTTTTTATTTGGTCTTTCCCACGTTACCGCGAAATACTTATATGAAATCTATCCATTTTTAACAGCTTTTGTCTGGACGCGCGCGAGCACGGGATTTTTAGGAATCCTACTTTTGTTTTTTCCGTCAGTCTATAAGGAATTCAAAAAGATGTTCAGTAAGAAAAAGGAAAAACTTTCTCCGGCACGAAATTCAAGCTTTGGCAAAGATCACGTGTTTGTCATAGTTGGTATTGACAAATTGCTTGGAATTATCGCTATTGTTTTGATACAATACGCCATCTCCATAGGAAGCGTTACGCTCGTGAATGCTCTCAGCGGTCTCCAGTATGTACTCATGTTCCTTATGATATATATCATGACGAAATGGGCGCCGCGTCTGTTTAAAGAGTATTTTACCGAGAAAGAGCTTAGGATTGAGGTTTTTGCGTTGGTTCTTGTTCTTGTAGGTTCAGCTCTGTTTGTGATCTCGTAGTTCGCATCTATTTATTAACACACACGCATGCATAAGGCCGTCAACATAATAGGAATTATTGTTTTATTGTTCATCGTTTTGTGGTTGATATTTTGGCTTTTTAGCCATAAACGCTTTGCAGTGGAATATGGCATCAGTTTCAATCAAAATCACGCATCTGATTTGGGTTTGGATTGGAAAAAGGTTTACACGGAATCTCTCAATGAATTGCGTCCAAAACATCTGCGCGTAGCCGCGATGTGGAGCGATGTGGAGCCGGTGCAGGGCCAATTTGATTTTTCCAATGTTGATTTTATGATGGACGAGGCAGAGAAACGAGGAGTAAAGGTCTTGCTGGTGGTGGGACAAAAAGCTCCTCGTTGGCCGGAATGCCATGTGCCCGGTTGGTTTTCGGGCGAAGGAGAAAACTCAAAAGAAAATCTTTTACGCTATGCGGAAGAAGTGGTGAAGCGTTATAAAAATCACCCCGCGCTTGAAAGTTGGCAAGTGGAGAATGAACCTTTCATTGGTTTTAAATTTGGAGCTTGCGCGTTTTATGATAAAACTTTGGTATACGATGAAATAGCCTTGCTCAGATCTTTGGATACTTTTCACAAGGTTGTTGTTACCGACAGCGGCGAACTCAGCACCTGGAGGAAAGCAAGCAAGGCAGGAGATATTTTTGGAACTACGGTATATCGTATTGTCAGAACTCCTGGTGGCATGGTTTTTTCCTACGATTGGATGCCAGCGGGCTTTTACAGACTGAAGGCAAGGTTCTGGGGCAGGGGATATGAAGATTTTATTGTCTCCGAGTTGCAGGCAGAGCCATGGTTTACTGACAGCAATCCCATGTCAACGTCGGTTGAAATTCAAGAAAAAACCATGAATCCGGACCGTCTGCGCGCTCATATAGATTATGTTGAGCGGATTGGAGCAAACAGAGCATATTTTTGGGGGGTGGAATGGTGGTATTTTATGAAAGAGGAGCGGGCCGATTCACGGTATTGGGATATGATACAAGAGCTCATGTCGCCACCCAAGGTGGAGTCCGTGGGTGTTTGAAGAAATTTTTGAATTGACTTGTGATGCGGCCTATTCTCCGCAAAGCATGCAAAGCCTTTTTCGTAAGGGTTCTGACCACATATCCAGGCTTTCAATGCACAAGGCTATGCCAAAAATACCGGCCACCACGAGCGCCGAATTTTCGGTGTAGAGAGGAAGAGACACAAACCAGTACACCTCACCGAGCAATTTTACGAAACTAAACCACAAAATACCGGCCGCGATTATCCCGACCGTCCATCTCGCGAGAAAGCAGAGACTCAAGATGAACGATCGCGTGAAGCGGTTTTTTCCTTTTTGTATAAGGTTTAAAATATGGCTTGCGGTCCTGTGTTTTTTTGCCAAGATATAGAGCAGATTGCCAAGGAGAGCAAAGAGGCCCAGAGCCGCTATACTAAATACGATTTCAGACAAAAAAGCAGGCCAGTTTGGATACCATTCTTTAATTTTTGTAAGTACCTTTGTATCTGTGAGAGAGACGTTTTTAGGAAAACTGAGACTTAGATATATCAGGAAAAAACCGAAAATTCTATAAAACCAGACTTTGAGGAATGTTTTTTTTGAACTTTTTTTTTCGCAATGGCTCATGTTCATATCGCAAAATAGTATATCTTATCAAGCAGAGTATCACAAACTATTGTTTTTCTGATATACTATAGTGCATATGATCGGACTCAAACCCAAGGGGGGATTCAAAGAGGGGCCGCTCACCCAGCATCAGGGGATTTTTAGGCGTGAGATAAATTTGTTTGAAGCGGTGGCTCTGATCGTAAGCACTACCATTGGAGCCGGAGTGCTTGGACTTCCTTTTGCCGTGGCGCAGGTGGGATTGTTTTTGGGGACTCTCTGCATTGTAGCTTTGGGTTTTTTGATGATGGGATTGAATATCTTAATTGGTGAAGTTTCCGCCAGTCTCAACAATCCTTTGCAACTTCCGGGTCTTGCCAAAAAATATCTGGGCAAACCGGGAGAAATGATCATGACCTTTGTCTTGTACGTTACGCTGTTTGGCGTTTTGGTGGTATACATTATCGGAGAAGGTGAAACATTGTCTGCGCTTTTCGGAGGGAATCCTTTCGCGTGGAGTCTTTCTTTTTTTCTTGTTTCCATAGTACTGATTTTTTTGGGTATTCGAACGGTTAAGAAAACTGAATTTTTTTTGACGTTTGCTTTGCTTGTCGTTATTATTATTATTCTTTTGTGGAGTTTGCCTCATGTACGATTTTTTAACATTAAGCATTTTGATTTCGCGCGGCTTTTGCTGCCTTACGGAGTTATTTTATTCGCGTTTCACGGCACCACCGCCGTCCCTGAAGCGCATAGTCTTTTGCTGCGTCGGAAATCTGCTTTCAGAAAAGCCATTTTTATTTCCGGCCTTATTACCACGGCGGTTTATGTGCTGTTTGCTTTTTCAGTGGTCGGCGTTACCGGACTTGAAACCACTGAGATAGCGACCATAGGTTTGGGAAACACACTCGGACCGGTTATGTTTTTTTTCGGCAATATATTCGCGGCGCTCGCCATGGGCACCAGTTTCATTATGGTGGGGTTGTCCCTCAGGGATTCAATGAATTGGGATTTTAAATTAGGGCCTCTCATTTCAAATATATTCGTGGCCATGATTCCTCTCTCGGCTTTTCTTCTTGGATTGAGAGGTTTTATAGAAGTTATTGATGTGATTGGTGGGGTTTTCATTAGCATAGAAATGTTCATCATTATGCTTATCTATATCCGAGCAAAACAGCGTGGAGATCTGGGAATCAGGGGCGGGTGGCTTGCCCATAGCTCTTTATTCATGTGGATTTTTGCTCTTGCTTTATTTGTTGGAATTTTGTATAGTGTTTCCAAGCAATTTTAATTCATGGACTCTTGTTTCATGAGAATGGTGTTCGTTGTTTGTCGGTTTTATTGAGCTTTGTTTCTTTTGTCTCAAGGCTCCATTACTGAAAAACAATGTTCGTCCCCGTTTTTTTCGGGGCGTCTATTCTTCCTTTTTGTCTTTTATCTCTTCATCAATTTCGTAAAAGACAGACTCGTTTTTTTTAGAGCCATCTCAAAAATAATTTTGAGCCAGTTTCAAAGCAGTTTTGAGCGAAAAAAGTGAAGATTGAGAGAGTCATAATGGTATTATGACGAGGAAAGCTGAACTTCTTAGAGCCGAAACTGATTGAAAATGGACCATGAATTATTTTTGAGCCGGGGTTCTAAATATTAAGATAAACAGAGAGTCCAAATCCTGCCGAGCTGTATCTCCCTTAAGTTTTTGTCAAAAGGAAGATACTCGGCCGGCACCCCGGTCAGCTTGCTGCGGGGTTTATTCATTTTATATGGCAGAAAAAATGTTGTTTACTTCAGAATCCGTAACCGAGGGGCATCCGGACAAAATTTGCGATCAAATTTCAGACGCCGTGCTTGACGCGGTCTTGAAAGACGATCCGGATGGCGCTTGTTGTTGTGAAGTTTTTACTACCACTGGTCTTGTGGTGGTCGGTGGAGAAATAACCACCAAAACTTATGTGGATATTCCAGCCATTGTGAGAGGCACTTTAAAAGATATCGGTTACACCAATCCTGAATACGGAATAGATTATAAGAGTTGCGGCGTGGTGGTGGCAGTGGACGAGCAGAGCCCGGACATAGCTCAAGGAGAAAAAACAGATCAGGGAGAACATAAAGCCCAGGGGGCCGGAGATCAGGGGATGATGTTTGGATTTGCTTGCAAAGAAACGCCTCAGCTTATGCCTTTGCCGATTATGTTGGCTCATGGCTTAACCAAGCGTTTGGCGAGAGTTCGGAAAAAAGGTGAGCTTCCCTATCTGCGGCCGGATGGCAAAAGCCAGGTAACGGTGGAGTATGAAGACGGAAAACCAAAACGCGTGGACGCCGTGGTTATCGCGGCTCAGCATGACCCCGGTATTACGCTTGAAAAATTGAGACAAGACATCAGGGAGCATGTTATTCTTCCGGTCTGCGGCGCTTATCTGGATGATAAGACAAAGTATTATATCAACGAGACAGGGAATTTTATTATAGGCGGTCCGCATGGAGACACGGGCGTTACGGGAAGAAAAATAATTGTAGATACTTATGGCGGAATGGGCAGACATGGCGGCGGCGCTTTTTCCGGAAAAGTCCCCAATAAACAAGATCGTTCAGGTGCCTACATGGCTCGCTATGTGGCAAAGAATGTCGTAGCCGCTGATTTGGCAGACAAATGCGAAGTTCAGCTTTCTTATGCCATAGGATATCCTGAACCGGTGAGTATTTTGCTTGATGCTTTTGGCACTTCCAGAGTGCCGAATGAGATACTGGTAAGAGCGGTTCGTGAGGTTTTTGATCTGACTCCGGCCGGTATTATCAAACAACTGGATTTGAAACGTCCCATATACAAGGAAACCGCGGCCTATGGACATTTTGGGAGAGAAGAATTTCCATGGGAAAAGACAGATAAAATTGAAGCATTGAAGCAGGCGGTGGAAAAGTTAAGTTAAATTAAAGTATTTTTTATCGAGTTCATTTAGGTTCTGTAATTTTATATAAGAAATAAAATAACGAGCATTGGTATGCTGGTTATTTTGTGTATCGCATTATCTTACATGGAGTATCTGTTCAGGTCCGGATGACAATTTAGATATCTTTAGCTTTGTCGGCTTCCTCCGCAGAGTACGTCCGCGAGCGGCTCCAGAAGTTCTGAACCAGCGTAAGGCTTGGCGACAAAGGCCAGATTTGTGTTTGCGCCCACTTGAATTCTGAACGCTTGGCGCAGAGTTTGATCTGCGTTCCCACCATGTTTAGAAATTTTCGCGCTCGTGACAACAAGAGCCCTGATCGGCCGAATCTTGGCGAGTCTACCCGCCAATTCATCGCCGTTCATGCCAGGCATATTGTAATCCGTGATTACGGCATCGCAATCAACTGAAGCAAAAAGCCTTAGAGCGGTCTCTGCGTCAGTTGCGCTATGCACCATGTAGCCAGCGCTTTGAAGGAAAATTTCAGTGACCCACAAAAGATCTTCTTGATCATCAATCAATAGGATTTGTACCGGCATATTGTCCTTTATGCCCACCCGGACCCGTCTGGACACATATACCAATTTTTTTTTGTTTTGTAAAGGCGGAGGTAGCAACAGGAATTTTTATGAACATTCGGTGTAACATCTTGTATGTTCGTCAGGATTGTTTTCCAATACAGACATTTTATAATCTGCATTGACTTTAAGAATTTAAAAAAGCGCGAAGCGCTTTCTATTATATTGATTGGGCCGGACAAGTCCAATCGATCAAACTATCGGGCCAGGTCTTTCAGAGCGCTGACATCAATGGGTTTGTCAAGGAATCCTCTCGCATGGCCAGAGGCCAGCGCAGAATCAACTTGAGAGGCAAAACGGCCTCTACTCGCAGACATCAGCCACAGCGGCATCTTGTGGCCTGACAAGTGGAGGCGAGCGGCAAATTCCAAGCCGTTCATGCCCGGCATCTCTATATCAGAGAATATTATGCGCGGGGCATGTGTTTCTACAAACACCAGTCCTTTTGCAGGGTCATCGACCCAATGGACTTTGTGTCCTGCTCCTTCAAGTGTGTAGACCATGAAAAATGCCGTTGTTGGATCGTCGTCGACGATCAGAATACCATTCCTCAATGTTGCCTCTTTTACCTTGTTTTGCTCTTTTTGATCATCCGGTTTCTTTGTCCGGGGTCAAGAGTATATCTGATTATATTCCGATTGTCAAGGAAAAAATGAAAAAAATTGTGAACAACTACGAGTCTGTCTCTTCATCACATATTTTTGGAAAGCCTAGGGACGAGTGCGAGAGCGAAGCGGGCTGACTTCCGCAGGATTTATAAAATATGTTATGAAGGGGTAGACGTCATATTTTTACAAAATATAAAAACCCCGCGCATTGATTGCTTACGGGGTTCTTGAGAAGAGGAAATGTCCGGGTGAAGCTCGCGCGGTGCTTGGTTTTCGCACTTCCCTCGTGGCTTGCCCAACAGCCGTTTGATGATCCGAACGAGCGGACCGCGGTTTGGGCTTGCCGTGGGATACTCTAGATGAGCAGGGGTTTAATTTCTCGAGCTCGCCAAAGGGGCGAGCAGATCTGGCAAGGCCACGATATCCGCGGCCGAGAGCGTGAAGACCATGAATTCCCTTTTTTCCAGAGAGCCGAGCTCTCTGATCAGGGTCTCCCGGTTCATAAAGCGGGAATCCACCCGCTCGGCGACGATCACGGCGACCAGGCCTGTCTCACGACGGGCGGTCTCCAGAGCGTCTTTACTCTCAGAGGCACAGAACACATCCCAGCCATGCTTGCGCAAGAGCCGGGTGAGTCCGTAGCCTCCGTTGTCAATAACGAGAATTTTCATCCCTGCCTCCTCTTAAGCGCGAGGAAGCACCCGGACAGTGCTTGGAATATAGCATGGTTAAGCCAATTTGTCAATCATAAGCATTGATTTTTTCGTTGATTTTAGATAGTATAAGCCTGTATCGGGCTTAATTTAGTGGTTAGCATTTTCTCTTCTTGATTTATGAACAGTGTTCAAGCACTTGTTCTCGGCATCATCCAAGGATTGACTGAATTTTTGCCGATTTCATCTTCCGGCCATCTTATTTTTGTACCTCGTTTATTCGGCTGGGCTGACCAAGGCTTAACATTTGACGCGGTGGTTCATCTCGGTTCTTTGTTTGCGGTACTTGTGTATTTTCGCTCTCGGATTCTAAGCATGCTCGGGTCTTTGTGCACCAGATCTGTTGGTGAATCAGACCGCAAAGAACGCAAGCTTGCTTTTTTACTGGCAGTCTCCATAGTGCCGGCGGCTTTGGGCGGTTTGTTTTTTCAAAATTGGATTGAAAACTCTTTACGTTCTGTTTTTATTATCTCTTTCAGCCTCATATTCTGGGGCATAATTTTGGGATGGGCAGATAGATTGGCGATAAAAAGAAATAAATCTTTTTCTTTGGACAATTTGTCTTTCTCCAAAACAGTCTTGATTGGAATTGCTCAGGCTTTGGCTCTGATCCCCGGCACCAGCAGGTCTGGAGTAACGATGAGCGCGGGTTTATTTCTTGGCCTCGACAAAAAATCAGCCGCTGATTTTTCTTTTCTCATGAGCGTGCCGATTATCGCCATAGCAGGGGCCTTAAAAATATTCGATCTGGTTCGAACCGGTTGGGGACATATCCAGATTTTGCCTTTGGGCATTGGGTTTTTTGCCGCGGCCCTGAGCGGCTTTCTCGCCATTGCTGGTTTAATGAAGATTATTCAGAAATGGAGTTTTATGCCTTTTGTGGTTTATAGGGTAGCAATGGGAATTTTGATACTTGTTTTTTTCGTGTAATTTTGTATGACTGAACAGGCTTTATTCAAGTCAATATACGCGGTGTCAAAGACACAAGGAGTTGAAGTGTACGCGGTTGGCGGCTATGTGCGCGATACCGTGCTTGGCATTCCGTGCAAAAAAGATATTGACTTTGTTGTTCTTGGAAGCGGTCTGCTGTTTGCCAAGGCTTTTGACGAATATATGAAAGGCCAGGGAACGCTTATTGAATTTAATGATTTTGACACCGCGCGTTATGTTTTGAATGATCTTGAAATAGAGTTCGCCGGGGCCCGTTCCGAAGCTTATGATCATCAATCACGCAAACCCAGGGTTAAACCGGCTTCTTTGGAAGAGGATCTCTCGCGACGTGATTTTACGGCGAACGCGATGGCCCGCAAAGTGATTGCGTCTGGTTTGAGCAAGACTATTGTGGATCCTTATTTGGGTTTGAGCGATTTAAATAAAAAAATGATAAGGACTCCCCTTGACCCGGACGAGACTTTTTCCGAAGATCCTCTGCGGATTCTGAGAGCCGCCCGGTTCGCGGCTCAGCTTGAGTTTGACATTGATAAGCACACGTACGATTCCCTTGCTAAAAATAAAAAACGCCTGGCCATTGTTTCGGCTGAACGAGTTAAAAATGAATTTTTTAGATTGCTTGCCGCGGCCAAACCCTCAGTCGGTTTGTGGATTTTGTATGAGAGCGGCGTTTTGGGAGAATTTTTGCCAGAAGTTTCAGCTCTCCAGGGCGTGGAGGAAATGAAAGGGTATTTGCATAAGGATAATTTATCGCATTCTTTTAAAGTGGTGGACAATATCGCGGAAATGAGCGATAAAGTCCTCTTGCGCTATGTGGGTTTG
Source organism: Candidatus Magasanikiibacteriota bacterium (assembly GCA_016193335.1). Lineage (GTDB taxonomy): Bacteria > Patescibacteriota > Patescibacteriia > Magasanikbacterales > UBA922 > JACPSK01. Next base: position 29,961 of record JACPSK010000003.1, read on the forward strand.
GTTCATGATATTGGAAAGCCGGACACCAAGCGTTTTGAAGAGAAGAGAGGATGGACTTTTGACATGCATGATCACTTGGGAAAAAAAATGGTCCGCCTCATAGGCAAGAGACTTCGGATGAGTAAAGAGGAAGTTGATTATGCCTGCCATTTGGTACGCTGGCATCTCTATCCCATAGCGCTTATGGATAAGGGAGTTACGGATAGTCCGGTAAGAAGACTTATCGTCAATCTTAGAGAAGACCTGGCGGATCTGCTCATTCTTTGCCGCGCGGATATCACCACTGGAAATCAAGAACGATTGCGGCGTCGTTTAAAAAATTATGATATTTTGGAAGATCGAATCAAAGAAGTTCTGGATAAAGACAAGCTTCGCGCTTTTCAATCTCCTTTGAGGGGCGAAGAGATCATGAAACGCTGTAGTTTAAAGCCAGGACCTACCGTAGGGAAAATAAAAAAAGCCATTGAAGAGGCTATTTTGAACGGGCGTATCGTAAATGAATATCAGGCGTCTGTGGAATATTTTGAGAAGATAAAAGATGAATATCTCGCCGAAGCAGAGACCTGGGAGAACGTATAGCTGTGTTTTTGGTTTTTTAAAAATCAGAGTTCTCGGTTTAGGTAGCCGCGGGCGTCCGTCATCCTCACTTTGCGCAGGGGAGCCCGCGCCGTGAATTGGAATCCGAACGCCCGTGGCCGAGCTGTGTCCGCGAATAGTTAAGTACGAAGCCCGTAAAGAGGTTTGTGGCGAGGGTGAAGGGGAGGCGGCCTGGCCACTCTCGTTACGGTCTCTGCACTTTTTTTTCCGCGAAGCAGCGCAATCTAGCCTAACGCGTTTAACTCTCTCTTGTCAAATAGCTACCTTGAATACAGTGCGAATGAAGAAGATTAATGGGCGCCAATGGAGCGCGGGGCATGAGGTCTGAACCCTGTCCTGTCTCAATCTACTGTTTTTTGTATTGTCTGTAGATCTGCGGTATCCGTACTATCCGTATTTTGCCTAAGTCAGGTTTGCGTGCTATACTGTGTATATATGATTGAGCTTTGGAATGAGCTTTTGTACAGGCCTTTATTTAATATTCTTGTCTGGCTGTACAACAATTGGGCTGAACAAAATTTGGGCTGGGCGGTGGTGTATCTAACGCTTATGTTGCGCGTTTTGCTTCTTCCTTTTACCTTCATTACTGAACGCAATGCCATTAAGAACAGAACTCTCGTGGCAGAGCTCAGACGTATAGACAAAAGTTACCAGGGGGATCCGATCCTTAAAAAAGAAGAAATACGCAAAACCCTGAGAAAGCGCAAAGTGCGTCCTTGGTCCAGTGCTTTTGAACTTGGCATTCAGCTTTTGGTGCTTATTTTGCTGTATCAGGTTTTTTTGCAAGGTATCAGCGGAGAGAAAGTAAAAGTGCTCAAATCTTTGTATTATTGGGTGGATTTCCCGGGTCTGATTAATACTATTTTTTACGGCTTTGATTTGGCGGCCAAGTACGACTGGCTCTGGGCCGGAATGGTAGCTTTCTTTTTCGCCGCTTACATCTACCGTGAATACCGGCATGCCAGGCGCGTTCTTCATAAGAGTGATTTGCTTTATTTCATTTTTTTCCCTACGGGCATATTCTTAACTCTCTGGTATTTGCCCATGGTTAAATCCTTGTTTGTCTTGACATCTTTGTTGTTTTCTGCTATAGTGCATCGCTTAATTCGGGTTTTTTTGAAGCCACCAAAAAAAATTTAGATAGTCTTTCCTGACAGGAAAATCTAATAATAATCATACTTCTATGGCCGGAGATTCAATAGATAAACTCATGTATTCCTTTGTAATGGAGGATGTCTTAAAAGGCCTATTTATTTATGTGCCGCCTGGTTATGTCGCCTGCGTGTACGATTTGGGGCGTGGCGTGCTCAAAAAAGTTCTTACTCCCGGTTTGCATTTCAAGATACCATTTTGGCAAAAAGCCAAACTTTTTAACACTCAAACTCTTGAGTACAGCATCAATCGGGAATTTGATCCTGCCAATGAAAAAGCGATGGGAGACGTGCCTATCGCGGCGGTAAGCATGGATGGCAAGCGCATGGCCGTGGAAGGAACCGTGCTTTTACGTCTGGACATTCATCAGATACCTCATATTTGGCAGACCATAGGAGAAGATTTTGTGGCAAAGATTATACGGCCCACCATTAGGAGCAGGATTCGCATGGTCGCGAGCAGATTTGATTCAGCGGATATCGTGGGTAAAAAACGCGATTCCGTGGAAACAGAGTTAAAGAATGAGTTGGAGCGCATATTTTATCCCAGAGGCATTTACGTTGAAAATATCTTATTGAGTGAAATTTCCGGTCTCCGTGAGGCTGAAAAATCCAAACCGAAATCAGACGCTTCAGACGCCGATGAACAAAGCTGAAATTCTTGCAATGGGTGCTACCCGACATAAAAATCCCGTTTATTCGGGATTTTTATAAATCCTATGGAGTCAGCCCACTTCGCTCTCGCATTCGTCTTTAGGCCTTCTATAAAAATATCTTATGAAGGAACAGGCGTCGTTTCCCCCGGTTTTCTGCGCTATCCGATGCGCTCTAACTTGACAGGTTTTTGCGTCGGTGATATATTATCACTCGGGTATATAGAGTGCTAATATGCAAAAACATAGTACGGTGCCGTCCCATAGATCAAATGAAATTGCTCTTAATGAGCGAAAGCATAAGCTTTTGGGTCTTGTTATAGACCAGTATATTGAAACTACTCAGCCGGTAGGCTCCAAACTTCTCTCAGGAGAAGCTGAGGTGGATTTGAGCGCGGCTACCATTAGAAATGAGATGCGGGAGCTTGAAGAAGCCGGTTTGTTGGTTCAGCCTCATACTTCGGCAGGACGAGTCCCAACAGACAAAGGGTATAAATACTATGTTGAGCATATTTTGGAAAAAACCGAGCTTCCGGCAGTTCAGAGAAAGGCTATCAGACATATTGCCGATAAAATTACCGATAGAAAAGACCGTTTTAAGCGCATGGGCCACTATGTGGCAGAAGAAGTTCAGTCTGCCGTAATAATTGCCTTCAATCGTGATACATTGTATTATACCGGAATTGCGCATTTATTTGGTCAGCCAGAATTTAGAGATTATGCTTTTACTCTGAGCATGTCATCCATGTTCGACCATTGTGAACATACGGTAGATAGTCTTTATGAAATGCCGAAAGACCAAGAGCCCAGGGTCTTGATAGGTCATGAAAATCCTTTCGGAGATAATTGCGGCGCGGTGAGTATTTTTTGTCCTCAGCAGACGCTATTCGCCATCCTCGGACCTTTGCGCATGAAATATCGCAGAGGTTTGGAGCTTTTACGATACATACAAGAAATTATTTGATTATGTCGGAAGACACACAAAAAGAAATAAACAATGATCCTCAAAACTTGGTTCCTCCCTTGAGCCATAATCAAGAACCAGCCGATCAATGCGCGTCTCATATTTCTCAAATTGAAGAATACAAAGCCGGTTGGCAACGCGCTCAAGCTGATTATAAAAATTTGCAGTCTGAAATTGAAAAGAATAAATCCGAACTGGTTCGCTGGAGCGAACGACATATCTTAGAAGAGTTTATCCCGGTCTATGATAATTTTAAAAAAGCTTTCAGAAGCAGAGACCAACATGCGCACGAAGAAGCCAAAGACAAGAGCACGGCCTGTGCTAATTGGGTGGAAGGAATTCGTTTTATCATGAAGCAGTTTGGCGATATTTTGAAACAGCATGAGGTTGAGGAGATTCCCACGCTTGGCCAGATTTTTGACCCAAGGTTCCATGAAGCTGTGGGAGAAGCGATATCCGAGGAGCAAGAAGACGGAATGATTACCCAAGAGATAGAAGGCGGTTATTGCATGAAAGGGAAAGTGCTAAGAGTGGCAAAAGTAGTAGTATCCAAAAAAACATAATCAAATTTATTATTTAAAGATTCGATCTCATACATATATATTGCTTTTATCACCACGGTGAGGCCGGGCGGCCTGCTTGTGGGCGGAGGAACATAATATGTCATTAATTCGTTGGTCTCCTGCGTGGGATTCCTTGGCTGAAATGGAAGAACTTATGAGCAGATTGCCGTCTGTACAAGGTCAAGGCGCCATGCAAAAAGGATTTATTCCCGCCATGGATGTCTACGAAACTCAAGATGCCGTTATAGTGGAAACGCCTCTTGCCGGAGTTCGCCCCGAAGACGTGGAGCTTAGCGTGGAACGGGGCGTCTTGACGGTTCAAGGCCGGAGTAACAAAGAGCACGAAGTAGAAGAAAAAAATTATTATAGAAAGGAAATGAGAAGCGGATCTTTTTTCAGACAGGTGGCTCTGCCTGTCCCGGTTAAGGAAGATAAAGTGAGCGCGGAATTTCAAGATGGTGTTTTAAAAATTACCTGTCCGAAAACAGCGCCTTTGAAAGCTCATAAAATAAACATACAGGTAAAAAAAGCAAAATCTAATTGAATCTCCAAGCATCTCGGCTGAAGGTTCCAGCCGAGTTTTGGAAGATTAATTATCATAATTAAATTGCTTTATCACACGCGTATGGGTAAAATTTTAGGAATTGATTTGGGCACTACAAATTCTTGCATGGCCGTAACCGAGGGAGGACAGCCTCGGGTATTGGAGAATAAGGAAGGGCATAGGACCACTCCTTCAGTGGTGGCGCTTTCAAAGACAGGGGAGCGTCTTGTCGGCCAGCTTGCCAAACGTCAAGCTGTTACCAATCCGACAAATACCTTGTATTCCATTAAACGTCTGATGGGACGTCGTTTTTCGGATCCAGAAATTTCTTTGGTCCAGAAACACGCGCCTTTTCAGATTGTGCAAGATGGTGAACGCCCTAAAGTAAAAATGGGTGATAAAACCTACACAGCTCAGGAAATAAGCGCCATGGTTTTGCAGAAATTAAAAGCAGATGCCGAAGAAAAAATCGGTGAGAGTATCAGCGAAGCTGTCATTACGGTTCCGGCTTATTTTGACGACTCCCAGCGCCAGGCCACTAAGGACGCCGGAGAGATCGCCGGTTTGAAGGTTTTGCGTATTATCAATGAACCAACTGCCGCGGCTTTTGCCTATGGTTTTGATAAGAAAAATAATCAAAAGATAGCCGTGTACGATTTGGGAGGAGGAACTTTTGACATATCTATCTTGGAAATATCGCATGACGCTGAAGAAGGAAATTCTACGGTTGAAGTTCTCGCGACAAACGGGGACACGCATCTCGGCGGTGACGATTTCGATCAAGCGCTTATTCGCTGGATTCTGGATGAGTTCAAGCGCGAACACGGCATAGATTTGGCCAATGATCCGCTTTCCCTGCAACGCGTAAAAGACGCGGCTGAAAAAGCAAAGATAGAACTTTCAAGCACTTCGGAAACCGACATAAATGAGCCTTTTATAACCGCCGGCGTTGATGGACCCAAACATTTGAACATAAAGCTGAGCAGAGCAAAACTGGAAGATTTGGTTAGCGAGCTCGTGGACCGCACCATGTTGCCTTCGCGGAAGGCTTTGGAAGACGCGGGCGTTCAAAAAACAGACATACAAGAAGTTCTTTTGGTGGGTGGCATGACAAGGATGCCGCTGGTGCAAAAGAAAGTTGAAGAATTTTTTGGCAAGAAACCAAATGCCACGGTTAATCCGGATGAAGTGGTGGCAGTGGGCGCGGCTATTCAGGCCGGACAGCTTCAAGGAGACTTGGGCAAAGAGATTTTGCTTCTTGACGTGACTCCCTTATCCCTTGGCATCGAGACCATGGGAGGCGTATGCACCAAGATTATTGAACGCAATACCACCATACCAACCAGCAAGAGCCAAACATTCTCAACGGCGGCAGACAGCCAACCGAGTGTTGAAATTCATGTTCTTCAAGGCGAACGCGAGATGTCTGGAGACAATAAAACCCTGGGCCGTTTTCATTTGGATGGTATACCGCCGTCCCCTCGCGGAGTCCCTCAGATAGAAGTCACCTTTGACATAGACGCCAACGGTATTTTGAACGTATCAGCGAAAGATAAGGGCACAAACAGACAACAGTCCATACGTATAGAAGCTTCTTCCGGTTTAAATGACGAAGAAATAGAAAAGATGAAAAAAGACGCGGAACTTCACGCTGAAGAAGATAAAAAGAAAAGGGAATTGGTAGAGGTAAAAAATGCCGCTGACACAATGATATATACGGCGGAGAAGATGATGAAAGACGTGGAAGATAAAAAGCTTGAAATAAGCAAAGAGGAGCGGGAAAAAGTTGAAGAATCAATAAAGAATCTTAAAGAGGCCAAAGAGAAGGATGATGCTGAGGCCATTAAGAAAGCTTCCGAGACTTTGTCCGGAGCCGCTCAAACCGTTGGCATGAAACTCTATCAAAAGGAACAAGCTTCTGCTTCTTCGCAAGAACCTGGCTCTCCTCACGACGCTCCCAAAGACCAGAAAGATCAAAAAGATGAAGGTCCCATTGAGGGAGAAGTGCTTGATGATTCAAAAACTTCTTGATTTTTTTGTTTTTTTCAGTGATTTTTATTCAAGGTCGGAATGTTTCGGCCTTTAGCGATTATCTGTGCCGGATCCATTCAATAATTTATCTGCTCTTGAGAAACGATTGGGTATTTCCCCTCAAGAGAATTCAGAATTAAATGGGTCTCGCGTACTCAAAGCTTATGAGTTCGCCAAACTCGCGCATGGAGATCAAAAGCGGGATGAAGGGACCGCCTATGTGATACATCCCCTCCGAGTAGCCCTGATTTTACTTGATGATATATGCGTAGCTGATGAAGTCATGGTTATGGCCGCCCTCCTCCATGATGTGGTTGAAGATACTACAAAGGGCATCCAAGAAATCAAAGACTCTTTTGGCGACTCTGTGTCAGATTTGGTGCAGGCTCTTACGCGGGTTCGCGTATACCCGGAGTCTGAACCTCACAAGTTTGCGCGCAAAGGGGACATGTTTGATTGGTATATTCATGAAGCTTCAGAAAAGGTGCGTCTGATAAAGTGCGCTGACATATTGGATAATATGCGAAGCTGGGCCTATATTCCAGATGGACACAATTCGGAAAAAAAATTCAGACGATGGATGCGGGAAGCAGAGCTTTATTATATGCCTTTGGCAAAATTGACTCATCCGTTTTTCGCTCATGAGATTGCCGCTTTGGTAGAAAAGTACCGCGAAGAGAAACGTTTTGCGGCTTGAGTCTTCATAAAAAAATTCTCTGATCTGTCAACATTTTAATGGCCTATCACATAGTGAGTTATGAAAAAGATATTTATTGGAGTCCTTTTGTTTGCTGTCTTGGCAGTGGGATACTGGCTTATTTCTCCCTTATTTATTGATGTACGGGTGAATGAAGCATTTCCATCAGAAATTTCCGGAGAAATAAAAACACTGAGTAAAGAAGTGCTGAGAGACGATAGAGCAGCCTTTGTGGCAGACATGAATAAGATGGCCATGGAGGAACATGTTATGAACGAGGCCATGCCTCTCACTTCAGAGCCGAGGCTTTTGGCTGTTGGCAATTTTGAAAGTGTGGCGCATCGCGGATTTGGCACAGCCAAGCTTTTTGAAGTTCCCGGAGGGGATATTTATCTTCGTTTTGAAAATTTTGAAGTTTTGAACGGGCCAGATCTCCGTGTTTTTCTTTCAAAGAGCAGGGAAGTGAATTCTGCTGCCGATCTCGGAGAAGATGCTTTTGAGTTGGGTTCTCTGAAGGGAAATAAAGGCGACCAAAATTATGTCATTGACGCCAAAACGGCTCAGACTGAGATTGACATTACTGAATATCATTCAGTCATAATATATTGTAAGCCCTTTAAGGTTGTATTCAATTCAGCTTTTTTGGATTTTGACGCGGAAGAATTGATTGAATTCGGGTCCAGAGAGCAAACAGCTTCAAAAGCTGATCTGAGCGGTGGTTGGCTCATGGTCTCGAGCGAGACTTTGTCTTGGGACAGTATTATTCTTAATGAAGACGGAACTTATTTTTCGCATCTCAAGGAACGCCCCTTTGACACAGGTACTTGGGACTATTCTGACGACATTCTTGAACTCAAATCGGACGCGGGTTTGAGTATGAATCTGAGTTTTTCGGATCTCACGCTTAAAGAAAATAAATTGGAACTTGAGCAAAATGGATTACAGACCGTATGGAATAAGGTAGAGTGAGCCATTAATCAGTTTTTAAGAATCGCATGTCAAAAGATTATTATCACCTGTTAGGGCTTGAGAAAAATGCTTCACCAGAGGAAATAAAAAAGGCTTTTCGCAAGCTTGCCCATAAGTATCATCCTGACAAGAAGGGGGGAGATGAAAAAAAGTTTAAAGAAATAAACGAAGCTTTTCAGGTTCTTGGCGATGAAGCGAAGCGCAAGCAATATGATCAGTTTGGGGCTGATTTTGAACAGCAGGGCGGATTTGGCGGCGGCATGGGCTGGGAAGATTTTATGCGCGCGGCTCGCAGCCAGTCTGGTGCCGGTGGATTTCAGAGCAGTTTTGGAGGCAAGGACTTGAATGATTTGTTTGGAGATTTATTTGGGTTCGGTTCTTCTCAGTCTTCTTCTCAAAGTAGACGGGGTAATGACGTGCAAGTGGACATTGAGCTTTCTTTTGAAGACGCTGTATTTGGGGTAGAGCGCGAAATACGTCTTACAAAAAACAATGCGTGCGCCGTATGCAATGGTACCGGGGCTGAGCCGGGCAGCTCTATGAAGACCTGTGATACCTGCCGTGGACAGGGACAGGTGAGAAGAGTTCAACAGACCATGTTTGGCTCCATGCAGTCAGTTGGCCTTTGTCATGATTGTCAGGGCAGGGGAACTTTGCCAAAAATTTTATGCAAACATTGCGGCGGGGTTGGTATGAAGAGAAGCGAATCTCTATACAACGTGAGAATTCCGGCAGGTATAGACCAAGGAGGAATGATAAGGCTCCAGGGCAAGGGAGAGAGCGCGGGCGCCGGCAGTCTTGTTGGAGATCTCTATATTCGAGTTTTGCTCCGGCCTAAGAAGGGTTTTGAACGCAGAGGTTTTGACATATATACAGAAGCCCATCTTAGCTATCCCCAAGCGGCTCTTGGTGACAGCATCGCGATAGAAACCTTGGATGGAGTAAAAAAACTTGTTATACCAGCAGGCACGCAAGCGCGTCAAGAATTCAGGCTAAAAGGGTTGGGAGTACCACATCTCAATAGGAACGGCAGAGGGGATCAGTATATAACTGTATTGGTGGACGTGCCAAAACGTTTGAGCAGAAAGGCAAAAAATTTGTTGGAGGATTTAAAAGAAGAATTATAAAGTTAATCGTTTGTGCGTAGACTCCATTTGGTGAAAGCAGCCATTTCTTCCAGCATTTTTTTGAGGAGTCCTATCATAAGATCTTGGCCGCGCATGAGATCATCAAAATAGTCTAGCTTCTTAAGGCGTTCTTTGATATCCACTATATCTGCATCGTGTTCAATAAGTTTTACCAAGACTCTGTCTTGTGTAGTCTCAATTTGCTTAATGTCTTTTTTCAATTCTGTCTCTACTTTTTCGATTTTTCTTTGAAGTCCTGTCTCCACTCTTTGTATTTTTTCTCCCAATTCGGTCTCAGCCCTTTGTATATCTTTCTTTACTTGGTTGATATCAGATTTCATAAGGGCGCCCAATTCATTGAGGTCTGATTTGAAAATGGCAGTACCTTTCGTTTTTTCCTCCTTTGCCATAGATATTTTTTACTTATGTTAAGTCTGCTTCGAGTATACTCAGCTCTTTTTTGTCGGTCAAGAGATTACATTAATTTTTTCTAAAATGAAATTTTTAGAAGTCTGTTAACTAGCAAGGACAGTGCGTTTTTTCACTCTTCTGGCTTCAAAACTACCCTCTATGGAGCATTTTGGGAAAGGATCTCTTCAAGATCGCCATTGATGACACGGGGTTTCATGGCAATAATTTCGGTTTCATAGTAGGGCATTTTTGGGATTTGGTATAAAAGGTATATTGGTTTATTGAGTATATAAGCAAAACCCATTTCGAGAAAGCTGTTTCCTCCTACATATCCGGGGATTCCATGTTTTTCATAATTTAAAATCAATACGACGTCGGATTTTTGTATCAATTTCCAATGTTCGCGGATGGCGTCTTGTTCGTATTTTTGTTTTAATTTCAAAATCTCTTTTTCTTCATCGGTGAGTCCCACGAATTCTTTTGAAAATGTGGAAGGGTAGGCTTTGTGTCCGCGCGTTTTGAACCACTCGGCTACTTCTATGGCGCGTTCGGCGTACTGCATGGAGTGGCATAAGGTGATGATCATAATAGCATTCGACCGTTTTTACTAAAAATCGGTCGAAGGAGGCGCGACTGTTGTTTTGTTTTTGTCTTTGTAAATAAGCCTTTGAATGCATAAGGTGAGCCAGAGCGTGCCGGTAAGAAATGTGATGACAGAGGAAAAATACAGACGCAGCGTTATATAGGTGAAAGACATTGTATAGAGACCAATGAAGGTTGGGATAGAAGTTTGGTATGAAATTGGTCCTGTTTTCGTCTTAAAACCGGACCAGATTTGCGGTATGAGCGCCGCAGAAAACACGATGGTGACGCTCATAATGACTAGGTCTTGCCAGGGCATAGTATGTCTGTAAGGTAATTATATGTTTTGATCCAAGGTTTTATTGACTTCGGCATCAGCCTCTTTATTTTTCGCGCGTAGCACATGCAGGATACGCACTTTCTTAAATTTTTGCATCTCATTCCATGCTTGGATAAATAGTTTTTGAAGATTCGGCTCTTTTACTTTCCATCGGCGGTTGAGCTGTTCACATACGAGTTTACTGTCTACCATAAGCTCAACTTCGTCAGCACCAAATTCCCGTGCTTTTTTGAATGCTGAGATCGCGGCAGAGTACTCGGCGAAGTTGTTTGTTTGCGGGCCCAAATATTCCCCATAGTTGGCGATTATTTTTCCTTCTGCATTTTTTATGACCACACCGGTGGCCGCTGGTCCGGGATTCCCCCGCGCGCCGCCGTCGGTGTACAAAGAAAGTTTCATAGAATGAATTTAGTAGAGCCGGACTCTCGTTTAGGTCTATCCCGTCTTTCGCAAATCCACGATCGTCAGTTGCAATTCTCGATTCCCATTCCATTCATTTATACCTACCTCAAATACCATATCAATTTTTTCACCGGGCTTCAACTCTTTTGACCAGTCTTTTCCGTCTCCCGCGTTTTCATTGCACAGATGCCATCCTATGGTTTTTCGGATCACCTGAGAATTGTGTTTCACCAGAATACGTAAGTGTTTGCTGTCTTTGCCGATTGGTTCCAACCGATGTACGGTAAGTCCTTCTGCCAAGTATTTTGGTTCAGGATTGCCCATTCCAAAAGGTTTGAAGTCTTTGAGAATATCATAAAATTCCCATGTCACTTCTTCCAAACTGATTTTCGCGTCTATATCAAGTCGCGGGCCTTTGTCGGTGTTTTTTGTTTCTTCCGTGGATAAAGCCGTTAAGCGTTTTTTGAATATGTCGAGTTTGTTCGGGTCTACAAGGGTAAATCCACAGGCCATCGGGTGGCCTCCGAATTTTCCGAATAATTCCGGCATACTTTGGAGCGCTTTGATCATATTGAATTCTTCAATACTCCTGCCAGATCCCATGAGTTCGCCTTTATTATAAGTCATGGCTATTGTTGGTTTTTCGTAGCGTTCTTTTATTCTGCTCGCGATGAGCCCAACGACGCCGCTCGACCATTCTTTTCCGAGCACAAACAAAACAGGCGATTTTTCTGAATCCATCTTTTTTACTTGCTCTATCGCTTCTTTTACAAAAAGTTCGGTCATTTCGCGTCGTTCATTATTATTTTGTTCCAGTTCAAAAGCCAAATCAACGGCATCGGTGGCCTTTTCCGCTACAAAAAGTTTGTATCCGACATTGGCGTGATTCACCCTGCCCGCGGCATTGATTCGGGGCGCGATATGAAAACCTATCGTGTGCGCGTCAATTTCGCGTTTTATTTTTCCGTCCCCTTCCATGAGGCCTATTTCCTCAAGAAGTTTGCGCATGCCTACGCGTTTTGCTTTGTTCATTACAATAAGCCCGTATTTGGTAAGCGTTCTCGATTCACCGATAAGCGGCACCATGTCCGCCACGCTTGATAGGGCCACCATATCCAGCTGCCATTTTTCAAATCCTTCATGGCTCTGTCCGTCTGACAAGTTTTCATGAGATTCGGCGTGGTGTTTTAAGAGAGCCTGCATGAGTTTAAAGGCTACGGCGCCCCCGGCCAAGTTTTTGTCCGGATAAGGCTCGCCGGGGATTTTGGGATGAATGATCGCAAAAGCTGGAGGCAATTCGACCGGTATGCTATGATGATCGGTTACAATTACATCCATGCCAAGCTCACGGGCCCGTTCGATTTCCGGTTTATTGCTGATTCCGCAATCGCAGGTGATAATCAATGTGGTGCCTTGTTTGTGTAGAAGCTCTATCGTATTCATGTTGAGCCCGTATCCATCGCTTTCTCGATGCGGGAGAAATACGTCGAAGCGTTCATGCCCCAGGGCTTTAAATATCTGATGCAAGATAACCGAACCGGATACGCCATCGGCGTCGTAGTCTCCGTGTATTGTTATATGTTCCTTCTGCTCGAAAGCCTGGAAAATACGTTCCACCGTCTTTCTCATGTCCTGAAATAAGAAAGGATCATGGACGTCTTGAGAATAGTCTGGATTCAAAAATTCATCAATTTGTGATTGAGTTTGGAGGCCTCTGTTATACAAGAGAGCTGCCACGGGTCTTGGCAGTTCGGGATGTTCTTCGAGGAATACGCGTGGAGGCTCAGGGAGCAGAGTCCAAATTTTTTGCATAATGAAAGACAAGATTTAGTCCGCCATTCTTATTCCGCGACAGACTCATTATTATAGAGAAACAAAGAAAAAGGCTCTTTCTTATCCCAGAGCCTGTTAAAATTTCGTGCTAGGGAATATTAAAATCCCCCATAAAAAGCCGGAAGCAAAGAAAAAAAGATCATGGCGAATACTCCGATAATCGCGATGACCGTCCAGAGCCTGTGGAATTTTTTGTTATTGTACATATAAACATGAAGTATAACAAATATAAGGAATTATAACGAATTAAGCTTCATCTCTTCAAGACTGCCAAGTAGGCCTCGGTTGGAATATCCACTTTGCCTTTTCCATGAGCAAGCATTTTTTTCTTTCCTTTTTTTTGTTTTTCAAGGAGTTTACGCTTTCGAGTTACATCTCCACCGTAAAGTTTGGCCGTTACGTCTTTACGCAGGGCGGAAATCCGTTCGGCCGCTATAATTTTTCCGCCTATGGCCGCTTGAATTTTTAGGACGAATTGTTGCTTGGGTAAAGTATCTTTTAGCGAATTGACTATTTTTTTGCCGATTCCAAAAGCTTGTTCACGCCAAACCAGAGTAGCGAGAGCCTCCACCGCCTCATCGGCGATAAAAATGTCCATTTTCACTACATCGGCTTTTCGATATTCTTTGAATTCATAATTTAAAGAAGCATAGCCGCTCGTGACTGTTTTTAACTTATCGTAAAAGTCAGTAATAAGAGAGGCAAGAGGCATTTGGTAATGCAGCATGGCGCGCTGTTCTCCTGTCGTAGAACTTGAGGAAGCGCTTAGATATTCGGTATTTATGTATTGCCCTTTGCGTTCTGAAACAAGACTCATTATATTTCCTATGAAAGATTGGGGCACAATGATATCCACGTTCATCCAAGGCTCTTCAATATGTTCTATCTCTTGAATGCTCGGGAGACCTTGCGGACTTTTTATGGTTTGCTCTGCGCCGTTTGTTTTGAAGACATGATACGCTACGCTTGGAACGGTGGCGATTATGTGGAGGCCGAATTCGCGGCGCAGGCGTTCTTGAAAAATTTCCAGATGTAGCATGCCCAGAAATCCGCAGCGAAATCCAAAACCGAGCGCCTGTGATTGTTCTGGTTCATATGCCAGAGCTGAATCGCTGAGTTTCAGTTTTTCCATCGCTTCACGCAGAGCGGAATAGTCGTCTCCTTCTTGAGGAAAAATTCCAGCGAATACCATCGGTTTTACTTTTTTATAACCGGGCAAGGCTTGGTTCGCTTGATTTTTTTCAAGAGTAATCGTGTCTCCCACGCGCACTTCCCCCAGTTCCTTGAGTCCGCTCACCACATAGCCGATTTGTCCGTTTTCAAGTTTTAAGTCGGCCTTCAAATCGGGGTTGTAGTGGCCGACTTCCAAAACCTCGGCTCTGGCCCCTGTACTCATAAATTGTATTCGGTCCCCTTTGGAAATGGCGCCGTCTTTCACACGGACTGAAGCGATTACGCCGCGGTAATCGTCGTAAAAAGAATCGAAAATGAGGGCCCGAGTTTTGTGTTCTTCGTTGCTTGGCGGCGAAGGAATAAGATCTAAAACTGCTTGGAGCAATTCTTCCACCCCCTGACCGGTTTTACCGGAGCAGGTAAGAATGTCTTCGCGTTTGCATCCGATGAGATGAACGATTTCGGCTCCCGCTTTTTCTGTGTCTGCGTTTGGCAAGTCAATTTTATTCAAAACCGGAATAATAACAAGGTTTTGTTCGAGCGCGAGATAAAGGTTTGCTATGGTCTGAGCCTGCACGCCTTGGCTGGCATCCACCAGCAGAATAGCTCCTTCCACCGCAGCGAGGGAACGGGAGACTTCATAAGTAAAATCCACATGGCCGGGAGTATCTATAAGGTTCAGCAGGTGATTTCTAAACTTCATGCGCACAGGCTGGAGTTTTATGGTGATGCCCCGTTCTTGCTCCAGTTCCATCTGGTCCAGGATTTGATCTTTCATGTTTCTTTTGTCTATGGTTCCGGTAATTTCTAAAAAACGATCCGCAAGCGTGGATTTGCCATGATCTATGTGGGCTATGATGCAGAAATTGCGGATGTTCATACCTCTTCTTTGTTGTGTAGTGTGATGATTTTATCTAATGTAAGGTTTTTTTGCAAATATTTTAGTTCATGGTAAGGTTAAGAAAAAAGTAGACGAATTATCGATTTTTGGACTCTGTAGGGTTGTCTCCATGGGCCTTGAAAAACAGACATGGGCCTTGTTTTTGTCGACAGTGTCTCTGCTCTCATTCAGAGTGACACTTGAGCTCTTAATGAGCTTCAGAGAGATCTTTGTGAGATACCATACCTGATGGGGAGATCTGGGGAGAAAAGTACCGACCCGAGGACGGCGACTGAGCAGATATATCTGCTCATTTTGTTTGCTCGAGAGAAGTATCTGTCCCGGCCAATTTGAGCCAGCGTTTTCTGAGACTTTTTTTGATAAGTTCCAACTCTTCGAGTTTCAGCCAATGGCATATCAATATATAGGTAAAGAGACCTATCAAAGCTGAAACCGCGCCTTGGATAAAAATTCCCCAAAAGCGGGTCATATCAACAAGCGCCGCGAGCGGAGTTTTCATATATTGGACCATGGTAGCCATCATAAAGGCTGCCAATGAAATTTTTAACAAACTTTTAAGCATACTTCGTTCGTGGAGGGTTTTGAGTTTAAAGCGAAGCGCGATCCAGGTAAGAGCAAGCTGTATGGCTCCTGATATAGAAAAAGCGAGAGCCAGACCGGCAACTCCGAAATGGTCTCTCAAACTCAGACTTAACATGAAGTTTAATATGACTCCGGCGGCACTGAGTAAAAAAGGTGTCCATGTGTCTTGTAGCGCGTAGAAGGCACGGGCAAGGATCAGTATCAAACATTGAGCGAAAAGCGATAATGAGAAGAAGGCGAGGGTGTCTGCGGTCGCTATGGTGGAGTTCCAGTCGAATTTTCCTGAACCCAAAACCACGCGCACAATTTGGGCGCGCAAGAGGAGAAAGATAATCGTGGCCGGTACTATAAAAAAAATAATTTGTCTCAGACTAAAGGACAGCTGAGATATCATTTCATCTCTTTGACCTTCTGCCATGAGTTTCGCAAGAGTGGGAAAGGCCGCTATGGCGAATGAATGGCCGATGATGCCAACCGAGAAGAATTGCAGGTTATTGGCCAGGTTGAATATAGCGATGCTCCCTGCGGCCAAGCTTGAAGCAAGTACCGTCATGATCAGGAGATTAATTTGTTGAGTGGCAAGGCCCAAAGTCCGTGGCACTATGAGTTTGCCCACTTTCCGGACCAGAGGGTCTTTGAGCGAAAAAATCGGTTTTAAACAAAATCCATAATGGAAAAGGGCGGGTATTTGTATAGAAACGTGGAGTATCGCTCCAAGCACTACGCCCCAGGCCAAGCCCGCGGGTCCCAGCCGGGGCACAAAAAAAAGAACCCCGAGTATGATTCCGAGATTATACAAGATGGGGCTGAGAGCGAATACTATAAAATTTTTAAAAGAATGCAAAACACTGCTTATCACACTGCTCAAGCCAAGCAGAACGGGACTCAGAAACATGATCCGGGTGAGTCTAATGGTGAGTTCCAGTTTTTCGGGAGGAAAATTATTGACCATCTTGCCCATCAGAATTGGAGTAAGCGCGTACAGCACGGCGCATACGCACAGAAAACCGAGACTGACGATAGTGAGTATATTGTTGGTGAGTTTCCATGCTCTGTCTTTATCTTTTTGCCAAATTTCCAGGAATACGGGAATAAAACCGGCTGACAAAGCTCCCGCAATGAGTAAATTGAACACAAAATCAGGGATACGAAAGGCGGCGTAATAGGCATCCAAAATATCCCCGGCTCCAAAGTAATGGGCCAATATTCTGTCTCGCAGCACTCCGATGATCCTGCTTAGAAAAGACGCCGCTCCTAGAATGATGGCGGCGCCTGTGATGGTTTTTGACTGGGACGAAAATAACTGTGTAATCATAAACGCGCCCTTTCGCTGATTTAGGGCCTTTTTTACGGGAGAAAAGAGAAAAGGCCAAAGTTTTAAAGCCAATTCCTTCGTTTTAACATTCCTATCGTGATGAGTATAACGCTGAGGAGGACTATGAACATAGTCCATACATAACTTGCTTTATGGGCGAAGGGCAAACCTTCTATGTTCATGCCATAGATTCCGGACAATAAAGTAAGCGGTAGCAAGGCCACCGAAATAACCGTGAGCGTGCCGATTACTTTGTTGGTCCTCCGATTTATGATTGATTCAACCGTTAAATGAAGACCGGAGATCGTTTCTTTGTACGTTTCGATGATAGCCCAGAGTTTATCCATGTAGTCTCGCAAATCATCGAAATAAAGAGACAGGTGTTCATCCAGGAATGTTTTTCGTGTGTTGGAGAGATTGGACATGAGGTATCGCTGCGGTTCTATGATCCTTCTGAAATGAAGGATATTTCTCCTATGTACTGCGAGTTCTCTGATCATGGAAGTGTCCGGCTCATCGCTGAATATTTCATTTTCCAATATAGACACATGTTTTCCTATATTGTTGAGTATTGGTCTGGCCTCGTGAAACAAAGATTCTATGAGCTTATAAAGCAGATAAGCCGCGTCGTCGTTAAACCATTCTTTGTTGACGTTTCTGTTGTTCATGCAACGGTAGAAGAAATTTTTTATTTCCTTACTTTTTTTATTTTGTATGGTAATAAGGTATCCATCTCCCAAAAATATATTGAGTTCGTGTGTTTTTACTTGTTTTTCAAAATTCTGCCAAGCGGGAAAATGCAGGACTAGGAAGAGATAATCTTTGTAAATGTCAATTTTAGGAGTTTGACTTTCACTTTGTATGTCTTCAATATCAAGATGGTGGAACTTGTAGTTTTTTTTGAGATAAGAAATCGCCTCTGCGTCTACTTGATCTATATTTATCCAGGTGATGTTGTTTTTTTTGAATTCTTTGATCATCATAGAATTGAGAAAGCTTTCTTGATTTTACTCAAGAGAAGTGGTAACGGTCAGAAACAACGCGTCGGTTGTTTCTGTGCTCGGATCGTCTTGTATAAATATGAGGCCGTCTATTCCCGTTTTACTAAAGGTAAATTGGCGCGTCAATTTGTTTGAGCTGGTTATTCCTATTTTGAAATTGCGTTTTTTAAGTTCTGTTCTGTAGTATTCTTCCAAAAAGTCCGCGCTGGCGTCGAGCTGTTCCCATTCTATGCTGACGACATCTCGGTGATCTGCGATGGGAGCTTTCATGAAAGCCACCAGGCGCCGGGCCAGACTGAGGGATTGTTCTGTTATGCCGTTGTCTTTTTTCGCTGTGGAGCTGAAATCATTGTCTCGATCCAATATGAGGACAACAGGGGATATGAACAGCTTGGGGAGAAAGGCCGCGTATTCGGCTCCTTTATTACGTTCCACCCCTTTTGTGAGCTTTATGAGTTTGGTCCCTTCTATATCGTAGGTTGGCACCAATTCGGCGAAAAGACTTGGCAGATCTTTGATTTCCACCGGTTTGGGCCTGAGGGTAAATTTTAAAAGTATCAAAGAAACAATAATCACTACCCCCAGACATCCCAAGCAGCTGACACAGGCTCTGCGCAAACACGATTTTTTTTTCGTGAGTTGTTCGATGGGCGGTTCTTTTATTTCGACTTTTGAAAATGCTGGAGTCATATTGAGATTATCGAATCTATTGTAGCAAAATAGTTTGAATTTGTGTAGGGACAAGAATATATGTCCTTCATGTGAACTTTGGGATAGCGTATCCTGACCGGCCCGGGCCATAATCTAGGTATTATTGCCGAGCCTGCTTCTGTATTGTACTATGTATCACATGAGTACAGGCCTGTCTAAAGGCGCTTGTGGAGGGTCTGGGTAATTTGATACTGCCGGTGGCGTTTAGCGCTCATTAATAATTTTTATTGTCATTTAATTATGAAATTATCATTTTACGGGGCCGCGCACGAAGTAACCGGATCATGCTATTTGCTTGAGACAAACGGGAAAAAGATTTTGGTAGATTGTGGCATGTTCCAAGGTTCCGATTTCAACGCGGGCAAAAATCATGATGCTTTTCCTTTTGATCCTTCTTCCATAGATTGCGTTTTGGTGACGCACGCGCATCTTGATCATACCGGACGTATACCGAGACTGATACATGATGGTTTCAAAGGAAAAATATACATGACCAAGGCCACCCTCGAATTGGCGCGGATTGTGTGGGAAGACGCCTTGAATATTATGCTTTCTGATCGAGAAGAATTTCAACTGCCCGTATTGTATGATA
The DNA here is from genome assembly GCA_016193335.1 of Candidatus Magasanikiibacteriota bacterium. GTDB lineage: Bacteria > Patescibacteriota > Patescibacteriia > Magasanikbacterales > UBA922 > JACPSK01. The sequence goes on from JACPSK010000003.1 coordinate 49,100, forward strand.
TGGGTGATATAGAAACTGCTTCAGAACATGGTGAGGGTGTTTCCTATGGCGCGACTGTAAATGTGGGCCAGGACATAAGCGCTGTTTTCAAAGACGCGGGCCATATTTTTGGTTCGGCTTTTATTGAAATTTTTTCAGAAGGGAAAACCATAGCTTTTTCCGGCGATATTGGAAATAAAGACGCGCCCATACTTCGTGAGACCGAAGCCTTGGGATCTATCGATATTTTGCTTTGCGAATCCACCTATGGAGCCCGGAATCATGAATCTGTGGAAGAACGCGACCACCTATTATTGGAGCTTATACGTGAGGGTTGTAAAAAGGGAGGTACCATTATGATGCCGGCCTTTTCCATAGAGCGCACACAGGAGATCTTGTATCGTTTGGACCGTTTGAGCGAAGAAGAAAAAACGCTTCCTAAAATTCCTATTTTTTTGGATAGTCCCATGGCGATAAACGCTTTGTCGGTTTATAAAAAATATCCAGAATATTATGATGAGGAAGCCTGCAAGAAATATATGAAAGGGAATGATTTTTTTGATTTTCCTCAATTGAAAATCACCGCTACCGTGGATGCTTCAAAACATATCAATTCAGTAAAAGGTCCTAAAATGGTAATTGCCGGAGCGGGTATGATGAATGGGGGGCGTATTTTGCACCATGCGCTCAGATACTTGCCAGATCCTCATTCAACGCTTATCATTGTGGGCTATCAGGCCTACGGCACTTTGGGACGCAGACTCTACGAGGGCGCGGACACGGTCAATATTTTTGGCAAGAAGATAAAAGTTGCCTGTACCATAAAAGCCATAGGCGCCTTGTCCGCCCATGCTGACCAAGAAAAACTTTTGAGTTGGATAGCGAGTGCCGGGAAAAGGCCTGGAAAAGTATATTGCGTCCATGGAGAAGCCGAATCGGCAACAGCATTTGCTCACAAATTGAGAGATGTCTTCGGTATCACTGCTCTGGTGCCTGAGTATGGAGAGACGGCTCTTGTTTGAAAATTATAACAGTACTTTATTAATGGAATTCAAATTACAAGCTCCATATAAACCCTCAGGAGACCAACCAAAGGCCATGGTGGGCCTTATTTCAGGTTTTTCTAAACAAGAAATGAGACAAACTCTTCTTGGCGTTACAGGTTCGGGCAAGACCTTTACCGTGGCCAATGTCATACAAGCTCTACAAACACCCAGCCTGGTTATAGCGCACAACAAGACTTTGGCCGCGCAGCTTTGCAATGAATTTAGAGAGTTTTTTCCAGACAACGCGGTAGAGTATTTTGTGAGTTATTATGATTATTATCAGCCAGAGGCCTATATGCCTGGCTCTGACACATATATAGAGAAAGAAGCCCAGGTAAATGAAGAAATAGATCGGCTCCGTCACGCGTGCACCCAAGCTTTGTTGAGCCGTCGCGATGTTATCATTGTTGCTTCGGTTTCAGCCATTTACGGCTTGGGCTCTCCAACCGAATATGAAAAAATTGTGCTTCATCTCGAACTTGGACAGCGCTTGGATCGTCGAACTTTGATGGAACAGCTCGTTGAAATGCAATTTGAGCGCAATACTTTGGAAGTGAAGCGCGGCACTTTTCGAATGCGTGGCCAGGTTTTTGAAATTATGCCGGTGAATGAAGAGCGCGTCTACCGACTTGAAATTACAGACAGAATCGAAACAATAGAACAGATTGATCCGGTAAGCAGATCAGTGCTCCGTTCTTCTCGCGGTGAAGCAAGAGATCCAGGCCTTGTTTCTCAGCCAGGAACCAAGGCGCTTGCTGATCTTTGGTTTTTTCCGGCAAAACATTATGTGGCAGGTCCCAAGGCAAGAACAGAAGCGATCGGACGCATAGAGTCAGAGCTTAATGAACGATTATCTTATTTTAAGAAACAGGGGAAGGTTTTGGAGCATGAACGCCTGAAACGTCGGGTTCGGCATGATCTGGAACTTATCAAAAATCTTGGTTATTGCAATGGGATTGAAAATTATTCCAGACATTTTGAAGGGAGGGCTGAAGGGGAGCCGCCTTTTACTTTGCTGGATTATTTTGAGCGAGCGGCGGGCAGGGACGGTTTTTTGACGGTGATCGACGAATCCCATGCTACGATTCCGCAGATTCGAGGTATGTATCATGGAGACAGAGCGCGTAAGGATACTTTGGTGGAACATGGATTCCGTCTACCCAGCGCTCGAGACAATCGTCCCTTGACCTTTGAAGAATTTGATACAAAGGTTTCCAAGGTTTTGTATGTTTCAGCCACGCCGGCCGAGTATGAGATCAAAAGCAGTTCTCGTGTGGTTGAACAGATTGTGCGTCCCACCGGGCTCGTTGATCCAGAGGTTTTGCTGAAACCTATCACGGGCCGTTCATTTTCAGAAAAGAGCAAGAAAACGGCGGGAAAAGAATCTCTATCGCAGGTTGATGATGTGATTTTGGAAATACAAAAGACGGTAGAGAAAAAAGAACGAGTTTTGGTTACCACTCTCAGCAAAAAGATGGCTGAAGATTTGACCGAATATTTGAAAAAAAAGAAATTGAAAGTCACCTATTTGCACAGTGACATACATACTTTAGAAAGAATCAGTATTATACACGCGCTCAGGAAAGGTGAAATAGATGTTATTGTGGGCGTAAATTTGCTCCGCGAGGGTCTGGATATTCCGGAAGTTTCTCTGGTGGCTATTTTAGACGCTGATAAGGAAGGATTTTTGCGGAGTGAAACCAGTCTGGTCCAGACCATAGGGAGAGCCGCGCGGAATGTAAATGGGAGGGTTATATTATATGCCGACGAAATGACCGGTTCTATTGAGAGAGCTCTTGGAGAAACGAAGCGCCGTCGCGAAATTCAGCTCGTCTACAATAGAGAACATGGGATTAGTCCCAAGACCATTGAAAAACGTATTCGTAATATATTGGCGGAGTTTGGCATTGGCGATGAAAAGGGGATTAGCACAGATAAAAGAATGAAAAAAAGAAGGGTGGAAATCGCCAGACTCGATACTCTTGGCGACGAGCGCGACATCAAAGAGATCATCAAAGATAAAGAGCAAAAAATGAAAGAAGCGGCCCGAGGGCTTGAGTTTGAGTTGGCCGCCCTTCTTCGGGATGAAATTCGCGAATTGGAAGCCAGAGGCAAAGTTTCCAAGATGCTGAAAACAAAAAAACGGCAGAGCCGCGGTGTAAGAGTTTGATGTATTCTCCGTCCGTGTTCCCTGGGCCTATAAAGAGGTCCAGGGACCGGACGGGTATGTTCGGTCGGCTTATGGAGCCGCCAGCGCGTAGACGAGAAGTGGCACGGCCACAGCGAAGATTGTGACGACGAGGGTGCTGATCAATTTTTCACGCTTGCCCATGGTGTTCTCCCTATCCTGCGTTACGAACCCGGAAGCCTTTGCGCCGAACCGCTTTTGCGATGTCAGCTCAATGGACCGAACGGACAAAGTGTAGAGGGGGGGCGGCATTTTGTCAATGGTTTTTTTACATGGTTGCTGTGTATATCTTCAAGCCTATCCCTTCATAACATATTTCAAACTGACATATCGTCATGGAGAGTATACGCGAGCTATCGACTTTGATCTCGCATTGGAGTATGCCCCTTTGTGTGCATAATATATTATGATTTCTTTCATTCATGTAAAGTCCGCCGTAAAAAGGCTGTTTTTTCTATCAGTTTTTTTATTTGTTGCTTTAGTGATTTTTGCCAATGCCCGTGTACTCGGCGATTATTCGGATCTCATATATGCGGAGCCAGAAAAGAGTCCCAGCTCTCCATTGGCTTTGGTTTTCGGAGGCGGCATGCGGGGCAAAGGCCTCCAGACAGATATGCAATACGATCGCGTTAAACAGGGGATTGAACTCTATCATACCAAAAAAATTCAAAAGCTCATGTTTACCGGAGACGATGGCGCCCTGAGAGCAGATGAAATTTCGGCCATGAAGCAGATGGCTTTGGACGCCGCTGTGCCGCCACAGGATATTCTCATTGATCCTCACGGATACAGAACATATGAAAGTTGTAGACGGGCTCGTTTTGAGTACGGTTTGAATGAAGTGATCGCTATTTCTCAGTCTTTTCATCTGCCTCGGATACGATATTTGTGCGAGCATTTTGGGGTTCGCACGATTGGCCTGTCTGCTGATCTCAGAGATTATGAAGAAGTTTGGACGCCTTATCTGCGTGAGGCGCTTGCTCGCGTGAAGGCTTGGTCCGAACTGTTTCGATATGATGTTACGCATCCGCAATGAGTTTACGACACCATTTTTTTACTTCAGGCCGTTCATTCATTTGGCTCATCAAATAAAAAAGGACGGATACTCCGTCCTTTTTGCTTTTTTCTATTTTATCTCCACTTCCATCTGTTCGCTGTACGCCGCGCATTCCTTGTCTATCACCACGCAGGCGCGGAGATATTTTTTACCCAAGGGAAGCCCGGTCCAAGTTTTTTCTTTATACGTTGGTCCGAGTTCATACCAATAGCCTTTGGTTGGCCATTCTGGATTTGCTTCGCTTGATAAGAGCAGGCGATAGCCGTCTGCGTCATCATCATAACTTTTTGCAGTGAGTAATTCTATTTCAAGAGTCCCATTTCCCACTGCCTCGGCCTTCGTTATTCTGATATCTCCGTTCGCGCTGCTTGTCCCTCCGGTTGCGGCTTCGGTATTGATAGTAGTGGTGAGCGGATCTGTTTTTGTTTCGGCCGATTTGCTGGCAGCTTTATTTTCCTCGCCATTGTTTGCGTTAGATCCTCCCTTAACGCATCCGGCTCCGGCAAGCAAGAGAAGTACTGAACATATTCCTAAGACTTTCCAAGTTTTTCTCATAAGAAATTTGCTTAATAATATATGTATAGTATAGATTTCGGAGATGTTTTAGTCAAATGGGTCATGGATCGATCTTACTTGAGATTGATAGTCCGTTCACATTAATCGACGTATGGTGTATACTAGCCTCAATTTAAATAATTTTGGTTTTTATATATGAAAAACTTTTTGCGTCCATATATTTTAGTTTTTGTTTTTTTGGCACTGTTTTATTTCATCCAAGAAGCCAATGCAGAAGTAAAACTTCCGTATTATCAGGCCTTAAGCGGGTACGGACAGTATGCCGCTTATGACAAAGGCGGTGATATTTATCTGTTTGATGCCGAAACAAAAACAGAGAAAAAAATAAATACTCACAATTCATTGAACGGATATGCTGGTATCACTGTTCTGTCCACGGGAGTATTCTGGGGAGAGGGTGCTGTGGGCGCGGATATTTATAGCTATGATTTTTTAACCCAGAAAACGAGCAAGTTACTCTCAACAACGGCAATAGGGACAATGGAAAAAAAGGCTGAACTTCGTTCATTTAGGATGTTGTCTCCGACATTTTTTGAGTATCGTCTTTTGCCGGCTGGTTCTGAAGATTCTGTGTATAGCAAAAATAAATATTACAATATTGCCAATAAAAAAATTTACGGCCAAACCGATTTTGACGCAAATACGGCGCAAGGCACCAAAACGTACGGGGATGAATTTGAGATATTTAGATTGAATGCGGGAGAACCGTTTGGCGCGGGGCACATTTATGGTTTTTCCGTAGTTGCCGTAGACGGAGATGAATTGCTTATGTTCGGTTATGGCAATGACAATTCTGGCACCAAAGAAGGTGAGTATATTGAATACCGCATTCATAATCTAAGCAACGCCAACACACTACAATTTGGGTCTGCCAGCCAAAAAATTCTTTATACCAGCTTTATTACCCCAAATAATCAATTTTCGTATACCAATTTTATATTTGGTCTTTCTGGGGATGAAAAAAATGGGACTGAATCATATTATCGTTTGGATAGAAAATCGCCATATACATCTGAATTAGTTACTACACTAATTCAGTCTTCAAACAGCGGCTATACACAGGCACAGGCGTACGGAGCAGACTCCTTGGTTTGGGAGAAGACGAAGGGTTCGGGGATTCATCAATGGTATCGTGTGGATGATAAAAAAACCTGCATTTTGGCAAAATCACTTCCCGTACCGCCTAGCCTTAGGGTAGTAACTCGTAGTCATTTTTTTTGGCTTGAAGGAAACACAATAAAGGGGCAAAAGCTTGTTTGTCAGGGAGAAAATGTAAGCAATGTTCAAGAAAATCAGAACAAAACGGCTGTGACTAAAGACCTTATCAAATCAAGTGCTTCTCCGGCCGTGTATTACTTGGGCGCGGATGGCAAACGTTATGTATTTTTCAATGCCGATTTATACTTTACCTGGTACAGTGATTTTTCATCCGTCAAAACCATCTCGCCAAATGAACTCAGTAACATCATGATTGGCGGGAATGTCACATACAGACCGGGCACATTGGTAAAAATTCAAACTGACCCTCGTGTCTACGCCGTTGATCGCGGTGGAGTTTTGCGTTGGATAAATGGTGAACAAGTGGCTAAATCGATTTTTGGATTGAATTGGGCCGCTAAAATAAAAGTAGTGCCCGATTTTCTGTTTACGAATTATCGCTTGGGGGATGCTATTTCTTCAAATAGTGACTTCAATTCCGAGCAAGCCGAATCCGGTTCACCTGATATCAATACTGACAAAGGACTATAGGCGAAAGATATATACCGATAAGAGCAGCACGGATTTGTCGGGGGTCTTGTATTTGCCAACAAAACAGATTTTTAATTTGTTTTCTTTTATTTGATGTCGTGGGTTCCTAGAGCAAGATGATGTCTGCTTTACACTAAGCTCACTTGATTGACATCGAGTGAGAAAAACGGTATGATCCCCCCTTATTACCCCCTTTTTAGGGGGCTTTTGGGCTATTAACTCATGCCGTCAAGGTGGTTGGAATTCTGTAATTTCTACCCTGTAACATACTATGCAAAATAAAATCATTATAAAAGGCGCCCGTGAACATAATCTTAAAAACATCAATCTTGAATTGCCTCGCAATAAAATGATTGTGTTTACCGGTCTCTCTGGCTCGGGCAAATCTTCTTTGGCTTTTGACACCATTTTTGCCGAAGGTCAGCGCAGATACATAGAGAGTTTGTCGGCTTATGCTCGGCAGTTTTTGGGCAATATGCAGAAACCGGACGTGGATGAAATCGAAGGTTTGTCCCCGGGCATTTCCATTGATCAAAAGGCCCACGGCGCCAATCCACGTTCCACCGTGGCCACCATTACGGAGATTTATGATTATCTCAGGGTTCTCTTTGCCCGTATCGGACGCCCCTATTGCCCGCTATGCGGCCAAAAAATAGAGAAAATGGCTGTGGATGAAATTAAAGAACGGATTTTGTCTGATATAGAAATACATGGCCTGAGTTTAGTGAAAAAGAAATCTGAGCGCGAGTTGATTTTGTTTGCCCCGGTCGTGCGTGGCCGCAAAGGAGAATATTATCAGATGCTGTATGACATGTATAACAGTGGTTTTTTGGAAGTGCGCCTTGACGGTAGATTTAAAAGTTTGCGAGATAGGATAACTCTCTCAAAGCACAAAAAACACAATATAGATATTGTCATAGACAAGATTCCTCTTGCCGGAGGGCATCTGGCATCTCATGATTCATCGCGGCTTGCCGAGGCCATTGAAACGAGTGTGGATTTGTCAAATGGTTTATGTTCCATCATATATCCCGACGGCTTTGAGCATATTTACAGCACCGAATATTCATGCCCGCGGGATGGCTTCAGTTTTCCTGAGATTGAACCCCGTCTTTTCAGTTTCAACAGTCCATACGGATATTGCGCATTGTGCACCGGACTAGGGACCAAGGAATTATTCAGTGAAGAAATCTGTCCCAGATGCGAAGGACGTCGTCTTAATGAGAACGCGCTCAGCGTGAAAATTAATGAAAAAAATATCTGGGAATTGGTACATCTCAGCATAGACGAGGCTCAGATTTTTTTTGACACCTTGCATGTCATCCTTTCGGCGAAGGAAAAAGAAATAGCCGGGCCGGCGCTTAGAGAAATTCTCAATCGCTTGAGTTTTATGCACGACGTGGGGCTTCATTATCTTTCTTTGGAACGAAGAGCAGGCACCTTATCCGGTGGAGAAGCTCAGCGCATCAGACTGGCTTCCCAAGTTGGCCAGCGCCTGGTGGGCGCCATGTATGTGCTTGATGAGCCAACCATTGGCCTGCACCAGCGGGATAATGACCAGCTTGTCTCCACCTTGCGCAATCTCTGCGACGCGGGGAACACCATTATCGTGGTGGAGCATGATGAAGATACTATTTTGGTCAGCGATTGGCTTGTGGACATAGGCCCGGGCGCCGGGTCTCACGGAGGAGAAGTGGTATATTCAGGTCCTTTGGATATCTTGCTGGACAAAGACACGAAAATAAAAAATGCTCGTTCGGCTCCGGCCACGGTGTTTGATTGCCAGATTGCCGGGAACGCGAAGGAATCGCTTACCGGTAGCTATCTTCGAGGGGACAAGAAGATAGAAATTCCCAAACAGCGGCGGAAGGTTGACGCCCGTTCAACTTCATTTTTGAAAATAAAAGGAGCTCGTGAGCACAATTTGAAGAATATAAACGTAGACATACCTTTGCGTCGTTTTTTGTGCCTTACCGGTGTGTCCGGATCAGGAAAATCCACGCTCATGAATGATATTTTGTATCGGTCAGTGGCCAATAAACTCAACCATGTAAACAAACGGGTGGGTGAACATTTGAGCGTGCAAGGCATGGAATATATAGATAAAATTATCCGTATAGATCAAAGCCCCATCGGGCGCACGCCGCGTTCCAATCCGGCTACCTATACCAAAGCCTATGATTTTATACGCGATCTGTTCTCCGCTACTCCGGAAGCAAGAATTCGCGGCTACAAAAAAGGCAGATTCAGCTTCAACAGGCCGGGCGGACGTTGCGAAAATTGCGAAGGACGCGGTTCTCTGGAGATTGAAATGCATTTTTTGCCGAGTGTTGAAATAAGCTGTGATGTTTGCCGCGGTAAAAGATTCAACCATGAGACCCTTCAGGTGCATTATAATGGTAAAAATATTTTTGACGTTTTGAACATGACTATAGAACAGGCGGAAGATTTTTTTAAAGATATTCCGCCGATTTATGATAAGCTCAGGGTTCTCAATGAAGTGGGTTTGGATTATCTCACCCTTGGACAGTCTGCCACTACTTTATCCGGAGGTGAAGCTCAGCGCATTAAACTCAGCAAAGAATTGGGGAAGAGAGATACTACCAAGACTTTGTATTTACTTGATGAACCCACTACGGGATTGCATTATGATGATGTGCGCAAATTGGTGGATGTTCTCCAGCGCTTGGTGTCGCGCGGCAACACCGTGATGGTGATAGAACATAATCTGGATCTTATCAAATGCGCCGATTGGATCATTGATCTCGGCCCTGAGGGAGGAGACAAGGGAGGAGAATTGCTGAAAGCCGGTACTCCCGAGGAACTTTCTAGATATGCCAAGAGTTACACAGGACAATATCTCAAAAGATACTTTTATGACTCTTCGTCCGGCACACATAAAAAAACTTCCTGACGCGCCAGGGATTTATCTTTTTTATAATACAAAAGGGATTTTGTTGTATGTGGGAAAGGCGACTTCGCTTCGGGACAGGGTGAACAGTTATTTTATTGGAAAGAGAAAAACATCACGGCCCATTGAAGAGCTCATTCATCATGTGGCGCGGATCGCGCATAAGCAGACTGATTCGGTGCTTGAGGCAGTGATTCTCGAGGCCAATTATATAAGAAAATATAAACCAAGATACAATGTACTCGGAAAAGACGATAAAAGCTGGAATTACATCGTTATCACAAAAGATCCCTTTCCTCTTGTTGAGACTCTGCGTCAACATGAATTCGTACTGCTCAAAAGTAAGAATACTAAGGCGTTCAAGCGTCTTGCTTATGTGTTTGGGCCTTATCCGGGTCTCAACTCCAAAGCGGCGATAAAGATTTTGCGCGGCTTGTTCCGTTTTTCAAACTGCCAAAAATCGTTTTCCCCGCGATACAAAAAGCAAAAATCCTGTCTCTATTATCAGATGGGAGAATGTTTGGGAGTCTGTACCGGGGAAATAAGATCACAAGAGTATGCGGAAAGAGTGATTCGTCCTCTCGTCTCTTTTTTGAAGGGGCGCAAAAAATATCTCGTTTTTTCTCTAGAAAAAAAAATGCGAAGCGCCGCCCGACAACAGGATTTTGAAGAAGCGACTCGGATACGGGATCAGATTGTTTCTCTCAGACGTATTCAGGATATATCCTTGTTGAATACATATTTTTTCAATGAACCCGCTGGAGAGATCGGTTCTTCATCGATTGAAAGAATCGAGGGATACGATATATCCAATTTGGGATCTGTCGATAAAGTGGGGAGTATGGTTGTTTTTAATTCTCTTCATGCTTTGAGGTCGGATTATCGTAGATTCAAAATTAAGGGGGTGTCGGGGCAGAACGACCTTGCGTGTCTGGCTGAAGTTCTGGAACGGAGATTGACCCATGCTGAATGGCCCCTGCCCCATTTATTTTTGGTTGACGGCGGTCTGCCCCAAGTCAATGTAGCATCTCGTGTATTAAAAAAAAATAAAGTTAGTATCCCCATCATCGGCATAGCCAAAGGACCGGACCGGAAGAAAAATGAATTCATTATCAAAACAAAAGATAGAGAACTCATAAAATGGATCGCGGCTCATAAACTTTTGCTTATTCGCGTGCGGGACGAGGCGCATCGCTTTGCCATACAGTACCAAAGAAAGCTGAGACAGATATAATGTTTGATTCTGATCCCCACACTCTGTTTAGATATTATCATTGTCTAAAAATCAAAAATTATACATTTCAAATTTTCTCTTCCATCAAGAAGCCGGTCATGCCGGTCTTTTTTTACGTATCTTCATCGGGGCTCATTGTTGGTAAATATTTGGGATGGGGATAAGTATGGTTGTTTGGTATATAAAAGTGGTATATAATGGATTTGTGTGGGGAAAAGTGGGGAAAATGCTTGTCTCTCTACTTAATTCATCAAGCTTTGTGAATGCACAGAGCTTAAGTCTTTTTCAGCTTCTTTCCTATGTTTATTGGAGAGTATTCCCACAGTATAGATGAAAAAGGACGTTTGGCAGTGCCAAAGAAATTTCGTCATATCCTCTCAAAAGGCGCGGTCGTTACCAGGGGTTTGGACAATTGTCTTTTTTTGTACACCCAAGCCGAATGGAAGAAATTGGCTGATAAATTGGCGAATCTGCCTTTTGCCCAGGCAAATACACGAGCTTTTGCTCGGCTTATGTTGGCCGGAGCCATGGACGTGAAGCCGGATAAACAGGGGAGGATTATGCTTCCGGAATATTTAAGAAATTTTGCGGCTCTTTCCAAAGAAACCATTGTCGCCGGGTTGTATAATCGTTTGGAAATTTGGGATTCCAAAGCCTGGTCTGAATATACCAAGAAAACCGAGCAAGAAAGCTCAAAGATCGCTGAGCAGATGTCTGAGTTGGGTGTTTAATTGAAGAGGAGAATTTTTATCCTGAGCTATGAAGCATATCCCGGTTTTACTTGATGAGATTATTTTTTCCTTGGAGCTCAAGCCTGGCATGAACGTGGTGGACTGTACCATAGGTGATGCGGGGCACGCCGAAGGAATTTTGAAAGTCACGGCTCCACATGGGAGCCTGCTCGGTATAGACGCAGATCCTGAGAGCCTACTCCGTGCCAAGCAGTTCCTCTATGAGTATGGCCATAGGGTAACGCTTGTACGTAGTAATTTCTCAAAATTCTCTTCTATACTCGATGAAGAAAAATTTGGCCCGGTGCATGCCGTGCTTTTGGATCTTGGCTGGTCTACACAGCAGTTTAAAGAACGCGGCAGGGGTTTCAGCTTTGAAAAGGATGAAGCTTTGGACATGAGATACGACAAGCAATCCACTGAAGAATTTTATGGCATGTCTTGCCCTACCGCGGCCGACCTTTTGAATCGATTGGCTGAAAAAGAAATTGCGGATATTTTTAAGAGCTATGGTGAAGAAGCTTTGAACAAAGAGATTGCCGCGGCAGTGCTTGAATATCGCAGAAATAAGGAAATCGCTCTTACTGGAGAACTTGTTGACATTATTGGCCGGGTTTATAAAAAAAAATTGGGTTCAAAAAAAGATATACCATGGATAGGCGGGATTCATCCGGCAACCAAAGTATTTCAGGCTCTGCGCATTGCCGTGAACCAGGAGTTGACAATGCTCGAACGTGTCTTGCCCCAGGCCATTGACCGATTGGAATCAAGAGGACGTCTGGCGGTTATTAGCTTTCATTCTTTGGAAGATGGGATCGTGAAACACTTTTTCAAAAGACAGCAGGGCAAGACCCTAAACATAGTATACAAAAAGCCAATCCGAGCCTCGGAAGATGAATTAGAAAGAAATCCATCTGCCAGGTCGGCAAAACTGAGAGTAGCTGAAAAATTATGAATGCTTATCTGAAAAAAAAGACTACCTTGCGTGAAAAAAAGATGCGCCTCAAGCGTTTCATGTATAGCGTCTCTTTTAGAGTAAGCATTCTGTTTTGTGTTTTTGTTTTTTCTTTTTTCTATATTTGGCAGACAAATTCTGTTTCAACTAAAGGATATGAAATGAGCGAACTTGAAGAAAATATCCAAGATCTAAGGCGAGAAAATAGAGAAATTGAAGTCCGCATAGCAGAGAACACTTCCATGGAGGCCATTCAGCGGCGTTTGAAGAGTATGAATTTGGTGCCGGCGGGTAAGATTGTGTATCTTGTCCAAAGTAAACCGAGCGTGGCGCAGAGATAGTTTGCGCCTTGATAGTATTTTATTTTCTGTCTTTGAATTTTAATGAGAGGGCTTTGATCAGGAAAAGCGGCCTGACTTCATAATGTTGCTTTATCCACTGAGCTTAGCTCTATGAGTCCTTGTACTCTCTTCGGAGAGTTTTTTATTTTTTCGTTTTTATGATACCATTATAAGATAAAGAAAAAGGATTTTTTTTATGTTTTTACTTGCCTTGCGGCGTTTGGCTTTTGATGTGCTTATTGATTTTTTTCGTTTTCCTGTCTGGTGGTTTGGAGGCGGCTTGAAACGAAGTTTTTTATTTTGCCTTGATTTGTTTAAAGTCGCGAATGCCTATCTTGCCCCCGGGCTCTGGCTCGCCAATATATTTGTTCCCATGTACGGCCAGCGTGACATCCAAGGCAGAATCACCAGTTTTTTTGTGCGGCTGGTAAACGTCATATTCAGAAGTCTTCTCTTGTTTTGTTGGGCTTTATTGTGTTTAAGTATTTTTGTGTTATGGATTTTTATTCTGCCTTTTGTATGTTACATGTTTATTATTTCACTCTGGTAGGATCGATTTTTGACATTGAATTGCCAAACTCCATACCTTGTTTCTCCACTGAAGGCAGCGAGCCTAAATAAGAAAAAATGAGAGAATGGGATTTCCTAATTCAAAGTCTTTAGCTTCCTTGCTATGTTGTTCAAGAAAAATGAAGGTTTCCAATTGCTCGTTTGTTCCTCTTGTGGCGCTCTTGGGTATAAGGGGGCCAGAGTTTGTCGGGAGTGCAAAGGGAGGAGCCTCGGTCGTTTCACTCCCGGCTTTTTTTTGTATTATGGGGAAGCTCTCACTCGTTATCATATTGTTTTGAGAAAATTGAGAGTGAAATTATATATATTTCAGATCATAGGAGCTCTGATTTTTTTGTTCGGAGGCATCGCTTTGTTTTTTTGGCAGGTTTACGCGAATGCTTTGTTTGCCGATGTACTCTCGTATGAGTTTTGGTTTGCTTACCGGTTCCCCGCTCGGGCGCTTTTTTGGATTTCAGCGGCTTCTGCTTTATATTTATTTTATCAAAAACAGAGTTCCCGTCTTCGTCAAGAGGATACAGGAGAAATCACCTATGGCGAAGAACCTCGAGCCCTTCTTCAACATCAGCCTCTCGACTGGAAGGATGTCAATTTATTGGATAAAGACCATCTGCGAGACATTTCTCAGTTTTTTACCCGTTCGGCGAAAGATACCTTGGAACAGGCTTATGCTTTGGCGGATGAACAGGGCGCGGAGGAGCTGGGTTCAGCCCATCTTTTTTACGCGCTTCTCTCTGACGCTCAAGTTTCACATATTTTTGCTCGTTTGGGTCTTCCGGCCAAACTCATACAAGCAAAAGTGGCCGCGGCTCTTTCAAAAAAGAAACGAAAAGATCCTCCCCGCCTTTCCAATGATCTGGCGCAAATATTATTTCATGCCTATGAATTTGCTCTCGAAACCAAAGACCGCTATGTGAGAGGCAGCGCGCTTTTGGCCGCCACGGTTGGCCAATCGGAACCTGTTCAGGAATTTTTGTATGATCTGAAAGTAGATCAAAGAAAACTGTATAACGTGATTGCTTGGGTTCGAATTCGGGAACGCCTCTCAGAAGAACACAGGCTATTTCGCGAAGCGGCCGCGCATTGGAGCAAGTACGGCATGGACCGAGCCATGACCGCCGTTGCCACTCCTTTTTTAAACAGCATCAGCCAGGATATTACTTTGGCGGCCAAATATGGGAATCTTTCTCCTTGCGTTGCTCGGGACAAAGAAATTCAAGAAATATTCAGAATCATAGAAGGGGGTCGCAACAGTGTTTTGTTGGTGGGCGATCAAGGGGTCGGCAAAATGAGTATTGTGGAAGGTATTGCTCAGCTCATGCTTCGCGGCGAGATTCCGGTTCGTCTTAAGGAAAAACGACTTGTTCAGATTTCCACTTCCGCTCTCTTGGCAGGCACTACGGTAAGCGGGGCTCAACAGCGCGTATTACAATTGATGAATGAAGTGGCCAAAGCGAAGAATGTCGTTTTGTTTGTACGCAATATCCACGATTTGATGGGTTCTTCCGACAGTGGTGGGTCTCAAGGTCTCGACGTTTCCGAAACCTTGGCTGAATATCTGGGCCCGGGCCGTTTTTTGACTCTCGCGACCGCAAGTCCGGAAGCTTATAAACGTTCTATGGCTCGTTCGGCGATTTCCAAAGTTTTTAGCAAAGTGGATGTGGCCGAGATGACTACTGATCAGGCCATACAGGTTTTGGAATCAAAAGCAGGTTTTGTCGAGTATCAACAGCATGTGTATTTTTCGTATGACGCGCTTGAACAATGCGTGGATTTGTCGAATAAATTTTTTCATGATCAGAATCTTCCGGAGAGCGCTTTGTCTCTTATGAGTGAAGTCGCGAGTTTTGTGCGTAGCGAGAGGGGAGAGGGCCAATTGGTAAACCCCGAAGATGTGGGGACTGTCGTGGGTCAAAAAACCGGAATTCCGGCCAGTAGCATCACAGAGGCCGAATCAGAAAAATTACTGCGTCTGGAACAAGAAATGCACGAGCGGATCGTGGGTCAGGATGAAGCGGTCATTTCGGTGGCCAATGCTTTGCGTCGCGCCAGAGCACAAATTCGTTCGCAAAAACGCCCTATCGCCAATTTTTTGTTTCTTGGTCCTACCGGAGTTGGGAAAACCGAGCTCGCCAAAACGATAGCAGACGTGTATTTTGGCGGAGAAAATCGCATGATCCGCGTGGACATGAGCGAATATCAAGACAAAACAGGGGTTTATCGTCTCATAGGACAGCCCGGAGAGCAGGGGAGCGGCATTCTCACCGAAGCTGTGCGCGGGAATCCTTTCTCTTTGTTGCTTTTTGATGAGTTGGAAAAAGCGGATCCGAACATTTTGAATTTGTTTCTTCAAGTTTTTGACGATGGCAGGCTTACGGACAGCGTGGGGAGAGCCGCTGATTTTACCAATACCATTATTATAGCCACTTCAAACGCGGGAACGGCCTATGTACAAAAACGCATCAAGGAAGGAGCTCCTTTGAAAGAAATAAAAGAAGAATTGATGCGAGATAAACTCCAAGAATATTATCGTCCGGAATTTCTCAATCGTTTTGATGGTATTGTTTTATTTAAACCTCTTGGCCGTGACGAAATCAAAATTATAGCTTCTTTCATGCTCAAGCGGGTAGCCAAAGATTTGGAACAGCGCGGAGTGGGGCTTCGCGTGGAGGACAGCGCTCTCGAAGCCTTGGCCGCGGTTGGCTATGATCCTGAGTTTGGAGCCCGCCCTATGCGCAGAGCCATACAAGACATGGTGGAAGACAAATTGGCTTCTCTCATACTAGAAAATAAACTTAAGCGCCGGGACACGGTGGTGCTTGGGGAGGGGGCGGAAATAAGGGTGGAATCAGGGCGCTGAAAGAAGATTATCACGGCTATTGCTATTGGATAGTGGGATTTGCTATAGTACATTGTCATTATATGAAATTTTCAATTTATAATTTTTAAATTTGTAATGACACAGTTTCCAATGATATAAACAAAATATTGTTATCTGAAATATACTGCGCAGGCTCAGTCATTAGAAATTATTTATTGAAAATTTACAGAATTATGTACCTCGGTTATTTCATTGTGTCTTCTCTTCTTTCTCTTCTCATAACCCCCTTCGTCTATTATGCCATGTATAAGGTCGGGGCGGTGGATAGTCCCCAAGGAGAAAAAAGAAAAATTCATAAGAAAAAAATTCCTCTAGGAGGCGGTTTGGCCATTTTTTTGAGTTTTTTCATTATCGTTTGGATTGTTTTTTTCGGTTCCGAGGAGCTGGGATCTTACGTGGGTTTTAGACATATCTTGGGCCTTTTTTTGGCGGGCTCAGTGCTTATGTTTGGCGGTTTTCTTGATGACAAGTGGAGGCTGTCTCCTTCGAAACAACTTTTTTTTTCGATTATCGCGGCTTTACTTATTATTGTCTTCGGGATAGGTCCTCACAGTTTTAGCAATCCTTTTGGCGGCTCTTTTGATTTGTCCGGTTTACAGATTAATGTCGGCAATCTTGGACGCTTGGTAGTTTTCGCGGATTTGCTGGTTTTCGCCTGGCTCATGGGCATGATGTTCACAACCAAATTTTTGGATGGGCTCGACGGTTTGGTTACGGGATTGGTTATGATAGGGTCTTTGTTCATATTTTTTTTGAGTCTTCAAGATCAATGGCGTCAGCCGGAAGTGGCTCTGTTGTCCATTATTTTCGCGGGGGCTTGCCTCGGTTTTTTGGTTTGGAACTGGCATCCGGCGAAAATATTTTTGGGAGAGGGAGGTTCTTTGTTCACCGGTTTGGCTCTTGCGGTGCTCGCCATTATTTCAGAAGGTAAAATAGCGACCACGCTTTTGGTTATGGGCTTGCCTGTTCTCGATGTTTTGCGGGTTATCGTGAGAAGGATGCAGAAAAAAAGATCCATTTTCCATGGAGATGATGAGCATTTGCATTTTAAACTTTTGGCTTCAGGTTTGAAACAACATCAGGCAGTGCTTCTCATGTACGCCATTTCTCTTTCTTTCGGGCTGAGCGCCTTTTTTTTGCAAAGCACTCAGAAAGTATTGGCCCTACTTTTGCTTTTGTTGCTTATGATTTTGCTCGGTGTTTGGTTCGACCGAAGGGAGAAAGCTTTGCTATAATCTATGCGGACATCAGAAATGAAAAAGCATCCGAAACACGTAAAAATGGTCTTTGTTCTTTTCATTTCCGCTTTGGTTTTTCTTCAACTTTGGAAATTTTATTGGCCAAGCTTGGATCTTGGACTTAAAAATGAGAATCTTCATGTTTTGCACGCCAAGACCTTGTTTCAACAGTATCGGGGCCTTGGAAAGAGAGAATCTTTGGGCCGCTTTGATGGGATGCTCTTTGTTTTTGATGTCTACGCCAAACACGGGATCGTTATGAGAGATATGATGTTTCCCATAGACATTGTGTGGCTGAGGGACGCCAAGGTGGTGGATATTGCTCCGGACGTGCAGACTGAACCCGGGACGCCTGAAAAATATTTGCGCCGGTATTATCCCAGGATAGAAGCCAATATGGTTCTTGAACTTCCGGCCGCCTGGGCGCAAAAACATGAGCTAAAGATCGGTGATGAATTGAGAATTTTGGACCCTTAGCCGGGGTTTGTTGCGCTAGGATTTACTTTTATAAAGAGATAGGGGCTTGTCTCAGCCCACAACGTGGCCCTTGACTTTTTTCTCTCGTCTCTATATACTGTCCACATTCCTTTTGAATTTTTAATTCATACATGTATGATCGCGGTCATCGCAACAGGCGGAAAACAATATCTTGTCAAGACCGGAGAGACGCTTAAAATCGAGAAAATTAAGGGCGAACCCGGGGAAGAAGTAATCTTTGACAAAATTTTGCTTTTGGCGAAAGATGATGGTTCTGAAGCTCAGATTGGCACGCCGTATCTTGAAGGTGTCTCTATATCGGCCAACCTGGAAGAGCAGGGGAGATCCCGCAAACTGAGAGTCGTCAAGTTTAAAAGAAAGGTAAGATATAAGCGTGTTCACGGACACAGACAGCATTTCACGAAAGTGAAAGTGAAGACGGCTTAAGAACGGTTTACCTTGATACCAAAACATCCCTTGCGCGGGGATGTTTTATTTTGGGCGCGCCCATTAAAGTGATAAAAAGTATTTTGTCACTTAGCCTGGTGGAAATGTACTCAACTCTGTTGTCTGTTTTTTAAGGCGCTGCTCAAGGTGATCTCATCCGCGTATTGCAGATCGCTACCCATGGGAAGGCCTCTCGCCAGACGACTCAGTTTCACCGGAATCTCCGATTTTTTGATTTGCTGTTCCAGATACATCATCGTTGTTTCACCCGGCAGGTCCGGGTTGAGAGCAAGAAGGATTTCTTGAATTTTATCTTGAGATATTCTTTTGAATAATTCAGCAGACTTCAGATGGGCTGTCGGGTGCTCTGCTTCGCTGTCCAAAGTTCCTCGCAATATATGGTAGAGACCTTTGAATTGACCGGTGCGTTCTATGGCGCGCATGTCTTGCGGCTCTGCCACTACGCAGATGAGAGATCTGTCCCGACTGCCGTCAGCGCAGAGGCGGCAAGGTGAAGTATCTGAGAAATCCCAGCATGATTCACAGCTTTTTATGCTCTGCATAATATTGCCGAGAGCTTGGGAGAGCTCGGCCACTTCTTTTTTGCCTGATTTTAAGAAGAAAAATACAAAACGTTCGGCGCTGCGTCTTCCCACGCCTGGTAATTTTTCAAAGCATTTAATCAAAGATTCTATGGCTATGGGATAGGAGGGTATCATACAAAAAAATTTGAACTTTTCGCGCGAGGAATACTGCGGAGCTCAGTTTGAAGGCTGGTTTAATTGCTTTTCCCGAAGATATTGGGAAGTCCGCCCATTTCTTTCATTTTCATGGCCATGATGCGCTGTATTTTTTTCAGTGCGTCTTTGTGAGCTTCTTTGATCGCTTCCTGGAGTTTTTCTTTTTTCGAAGGATCCAAAAGTTCTTCATCTATGGCGAGGCCTGTCATCTGGAGATTGCCATCCATGCTCAAGACTACTTTGTCTCCGGCGCTTTTTACGGTTACTGATTCTTTTTCAAGAGCGCTCTGCATTGTTTTGGCTTGGTCTCTCATGTCTTTGAATTGTTTGAGTTTGTTGAACATACTTACTTAGAAATTTTTAATTTATAATTTTTAAACAATTTTTAATTCTTTTATGCGATATTTAGAAATGGGGGACAGGAGCCTGGGCTCTCGGAACACTTGCCTGGGGCCGTGGCGCTTCTTCAAGTTGGTTATCCAAATTTTTGAAGCTCGCCCGTTCTTCTTCAAAGAACACACTTACTTGGCCAGTGGGTCCGTTTCTATGCTTTGCTATGTGCAGTTCGGCGATATGCCGTTCATCGGGCGGGATATCATCAAGGCGGTAGTTTCGATCCGCGGCTTTGCGATAGATAAAGAGCACCACATCGGCATCTTGCTCAATACTACCAGATTCTCTGAGGTGCGACAACTTGGGAATGGCTGGTTTTGTTTGTTCCACCGCGCGAGAAAGCTGAGACAAAGCAAGCACCGGTACGTTCAATTCTCTGGCTATACCTTTTAGATTTCTGGTCATTTCCGCCACCTCCTGCACTCGATTGTCAGAACCGTGTTTGGTATGAGATTCCATGAGCTGCAAATAGTCTATTACGATGAGGCCAAGGCCGTGCTCTGCCTGGAGTCGCCGAGCCTTGGTTCGTATTTGCATCACATTATTACCGGGAAAGTCATCTATAAAAATTTGAGCATCTGAAAGTACACCCATGGCATGGCCGATTCTTGGAAAATCATTGCTATCCGGCCTGTCCGACAAATTGCCGGTGCGCATTTTCCATAAGTCCACTCCCGCTTCGGCGCAGAGCAGGCGATCTACCAGTTGTTCTTTGCTCATTTCCAAGGAAAAAAAACCAACCGGAGCTTTTACGCGCACAGCCACATGACGCACGATATCTAGAGCGAGAGAGGTTTTCCCAACAGAAGGACGGGCCGCGAGAATGATGAGGTCTGATTTTTGGAGTCCTGCCAGGAGATTATCCAGGCGTTTAAATCCGGTTGCCAAGCCCCGGAGTTTGCCCCGTTCCCGATGCAATTCATCTATGCGTTCAAAAGCATCGCTCAAAACGCCTCTGATGGGGACGAAATTTTGTTTTATGTGTTTTTGCGTTACGCTAAACAATTGTTTTTGAGCTTGGTCGAGGAGGGATTCTATGTCTTCGCTGTCTTCTTGGTATCCCAGTCTTGATATTTCATGAGCCGATTGCAAAAGTTTTCGGAGCGTTGATTTGCGTAGTACGATGTCGGCATAGTGTTTTATATGAGCCGCGGTGGGAACATTGTTGGACAGCCTCACGAGATAACTTCTGCCCCCTATGGTTTCGACTTGTTTTTTTTCTTCGAGTCTATTTCCCAGAGTGAGGATATCTATAGGTTCGCTTTTTCTATAGAGTTCTTGCATGGCCTCGAAGATATCGGCATGAGCTTTTTTATAAAAATCCTCGGCTCCGATAGTGTCGGCGATTTTTAGCATGGCTTCTTTATCCAACAAAACAGAGCCGAGCAAAGACATTTCGGCTTCCAAATTTTGCGGGGGCATTTTTTCGACTTCAGTTATGCTTGGCACAGAGCTTTCTAATAAAATATACGTTCACTTTAGGCTCTCTAGATCGAGCGTTTGTATGGTAGCCTATTTGCAGGAGGCCTTCAAGACTGAATTTTGCCGAGTGTGGGGAACTTGTTGATATGAGGTGCGCTCCTTGAAAAATGGCATGGAGTGTCATATACTTGCGCCATACAAACTATGCCGGATTTTTTTGATCCTCAATTTTCTTCTCATATATATAAAGAGAATCCCGAGATTTTCCTCTGTTGGCCTTCGGATATGAACGATTTGGCGAAGGCTGAAGCAGAACACCACGACCATGATCATGAAGACCCGTTTGAAGTCCATCAGTTGGAGTCTTGGCGCAACCGGTTTTATCATAGGCGTATTTGGAAACTGCTCCAAAAAATGCCTGTCAGCTCGCGAATTTTGGAAGTCGGCGCAGGGAGTGGATTTGACGCCAAAGAACTTTTGGGGAGAAACTATGAATTGGTGCTCGGCGATGTATCTCCGGAAACTTTGAATCGGCTTTCACAGCGTCTTGGTCTTTTATCCGATGAACGAGTTTATTATGTGGCTCTTGACGCGGAACATCTGCCCTTTCTCAGTAATTCCTTTGAAGCCATGTATATGATAGCCACCTTTCACCATGTAGAGAGCCCGATCGCCGCGCTTGCGGAAGCCGAGAGGGTGCTTAAGCCCGATGGCCTCCTTATACTCGGTGTTGAGCCAAACCTAACGTACTTTAGACCCATCCGGTGGTTTAAAGGAATTTTGTATAGACTTTCGCATACTGACCCGGAGCACATTTCAAAAGCAGACGCTCAAATGGAGGGCTTTTCCAAAAGCCAGCTTGACCTGCTGTTTAAAGGAAAAGAATGGAAAGACCTTTCGATACGCCCCATGTGGTTTATCGCGGGTTTCTTTCATTATGTGATGGAATTTATGTTTCGAGCTTTAAAGCTGTCAAAACGTCTGCGCTTGCCGCTTTGGTTTGAGAAGTTTTTGGTACGGCTTGATGAATTTTTATTTAAAATTCCAGGGTTTTCTTATCTCGCTTGGCACTGGGTTCTGACAGCGCGCAAACGAGAATCATAAGCATAACGCAGGCATGAAAATTTGCATCATCAATAATATATACCCCCCCTACGATAGGGGAGGAGCCGAACAAGTGGTGGTAAAAACCGTGGAAGGCTTGCTCGAGGCGGGACAGGAAGTCGTGGTGATAACGAGTTCTCCTGAAGATAAGGATTTGGAATTAGATGGAGCTCTCAAAATTTATCGCAAGCGTCCTCCTAATATTTTTTTTTATACCGAAGCCCATGATCATGCGTGGGCCAGCCGTTTTCTTTGGCATGGCATCGATACCTTCAATGTTTTTTGCGCGAACTGGGTCCGTGATATTTTGATCAAAGAAGCCCCTGACGTGGTGCATACCCACAACTTGATGGGGTTGAGTTTTTTGATACCCAAAATTATTCGTTCTCTGGGTTTGAGACATGTGCATCATGTGCACGATGTGCAGCTGGTAGAGCCGAGCGCCATGATTTTTAAAGCCAAGGAATCTTCGTGGAGATATAATGGATTGCCAACCAGATTTTATACTTGGATCATGAAAGGACTCATGGGTTCTCCGTCTGTAGTCGTTTCTCCTTCTCAGTTTTTGAAAGATTTTTATGGATCTCGGGGTTTTTTTTCTCATTCTCGATTTGAAATAGTGCGCAATCCGGTTACTTTTCCGATCAGTTCTGAAATTCGCTCAGAAATAAAACACGAAGATAGAGCTTTTAATTTTTTGTATCTCGGCCAAATTGAATATCACAAAGGCGTTTTGCTTTTGATGCGAGCTTTTGTGGAGGCCGTCAAAAAATACGGACTTCGAGCAGACTTGCATGTGGTGGGGGACGGTTCTTTGCTGGATACGCTCAAATCTCTGGCGGCTTCTTATTCTTTTGTGCATATATATGGAAAAAAGGACCGGGCCGCAATCCCCGATTTATTCCGAATTATGGATATGACTGTGGTGCCTTCCCTCTGTTATGAAAATTCTCCCACGGTTATTTTTGAAAGTTTTGCTTTTGGTGTGCCGGTTCTTGCCAGTGATAGCGAAGGAATAGCCGAGCTTATAGAAGAAGGAGCCAATGGTTTGACTTTTGAACCGGGTGATCAGGCATCTTTGGAAGAAAAAATTGCCTACTGTGTTTTCAACAAAAAAGAAATTTTTGAAATGGGCAAAAAAACAAGACGTTCGCTCAAGGGCTTATTGGAGGGAGAATACATAGGCACACTTATGTCTTTGTACACTCCTTAACACGGCTGTTTCGCCGGAATTATTTGTGGATCGATGTAAGCCTATCCCTTTACAACATATTTTAGAAATCCTAAGAACGAACGCGAGAGCGAAGCGGGCTGAAATGTGCCTTTTAATCCTGAGCCGATCGGGCTTGATAAGTAAATATTACAAGAGTTCCATTATCAATCGAGGTCCAGTTATCCGCGCTGAGCTTTGCCCCTTCGGCTATCTCATCAAATTTTTTCCAGAAGGAACTCAGCACAAAATAAGCTTTCTCTGCGCCGGTTTTTTTCATGATGTCTTCCATGTATTCTCTTTTTTGTCCTTCATACAACATACGCTGATAGACCTGAAAGGCATAGGCTCCCGTGGGAATGGAATAGTAAAACATCGGCCCCTCGTTTGTGTCAAAATATTTCGCGAAACTATATTCTGTGATTGCGGCCGCCGCGGTGACAGGATTTGAGAGAACCATGTAGCGGTAATCGGCATTATCCTCGTGTATCCATTGCACGGCTTTGAAATCGGACTCGCTTACATGGTAGCCGGGGAAATGAACTTTCGGATTTTCCTGAGGGTAACTCAGATATAATGAAAGTGTCAGAACGAATCCTCCCAAACCGCAGACGATAATTTTTATCATTTTTTTGTGACAATAAAGTGCCCTTATTCGTTTTGATTCAAACCAGCTTTCGATTTGTGTTATCACGTTATAGAATCCATACATGGCAAAAGGAAGGAGAAATATGACGCTTGAAGTCAATAGTCTCGTGGGGTATCCGCCCTGTTCAAAAGCCCCCACATTGGGGAATACAATCCAGCTTCTCAAGAGAAAGGCCCCAATGATAAACCCCAGCGCCGCGGCTGGGTAGATATAGTATTTTATTTTTTTGTTTTGCCACTTGGTAAAACCATAGATGGAGAAACCTAAAACGACAGGAGTTATTAAAGTTTGCCAGCCGTAAAGTAGCTCAAACAGGAGCGGAGACTCCTTTGAATACCAATAGGGCCTTTTGAATAGTTCCAGGAAAAGATTTATTTTATCAAAAGGATTTATAAAATGAGGCATTTCGAAGCCGTTCAACAAGATATAGAGCGTGAACATCGCGGGAAACAAAAACGCGAGCCCGGTGCCTATCAAGGCGAGCAGTCCGGTTGAGATTTTTGTTTTATATTCGCTGGCTTCCAACAAGCGGGCTGTCAAAACGAACAAAACAGCGGGTGCTCCTAAAAGTGGATGAATCATAAGCCCTGCCAAAGCGAGTATTCCTACCCTAAACCAGGATCTGTGTTTTTCTTGGCAAGACAGAACTCCGCATACGATCAATATACTGAGGAGAATAAGCAGATTGTGCGGGGTACTGAGATGCAAAGAAAGAAAAAATATAAAAGGGATGAACCATACCAGATTGACTGACGCGGATTCGGGTATATTCCATGTTTTTTTTAGAGTATCGGAAATGATGAGAGGAAGGCTGAGAGCCGATAAAACAGGCAAAAGCATTATGTCTATATATTGGAGAGGCAGAGCGCTGATATTGGAAAGCCAGACCACAAAACTATACTGGCCGATATAAATTGGCTGTCTCGGAAGTATAAAACCATTACTTTGAATTAAGAGTTCGGTAGCTCTATGTATGAGCCCGTCGAAACCAAATCCGAGAGGATACATCACCAGAGCGATTGAGTAGGTGAAAAATATATGCAGTATCGTGGCCGCGTAGCGTGTCATTTTGGAAGATGTTTCAGAAACGAGATACAGGAGAAAAGCCGTACTGATGCCATACCCGATGAAAAAAAATGGCCCTAGCTTGAGCCAGGGAGAGTTTGCCCCGTTCGTTATTGGATGAGACAGCAGAATAGAAAATAAAGCCATTTCCAAACAGACGAAGAGGTACATGGTAAGCCAAGAGTTTTTTTGTTTCTTCCATTCCGTGCTTATAAAGCCTTCTTCGATTTTGGTTTTTTTAAAGAAGATCAAAAGGGGGACAGCGAGCAATAATACTGAGCTTATTTTTGTGATGCCAAAAATATAATAGAGCGCCGTTCCTACAATAAAAAGCACACTCAACAAAGTGAGAAGATCCCAGATTGCTGAGGATTTTTTTTCTTTGCTGAACCAATGGCCGAGCGCGCTGCAAAGACACCCAAAATAAAAAACCGTAAGAGGGAATCCCAAGAAAACATTTTTTATGTATAAGGTATTCAAGACGAGAACGCCGCAAGAGCAGAGGGCGCCGTAGAAAATAAATTTTTTACTAATCCGTATTTTCATAATTGGTTTTTTTCGATTTTGTGGAGTATAATGGGCTTTGTAGCATGAAACGAATGAACTGCATCGCAGTCATATTCAGACTAAGCCAGCACTTGAAAAAATGAGGATCAATAGAGCTCGTCTCAAAATTATTTTTGAGAGCTGCTCTAATAAAGTAACGACATCTAAACAGAGTGAATCATATTCTTCTTTGCTGTCTGTATTTTCGTCTCCTCATTCATTGTAGACAAAGCCATGCGCTTATTCAATAGACTCTCAGCGTTAAAAGATAAACATCCTGCTCTTTTTGAATATCTTCCTGCAAAGGAAGTTTTTCCTCATGATTATTTCATGGATCGTTTTGTCCTTCGTTTTTTGCCTGCTCGCAGCACCCCGAACGGGATCACCATTCTGAGAATTTGTCTTACTCCTTTTGTTTTTTTGGTAACTTTGTATGGCCATTATCGTTTCGGAGTTATTTTATTTTTACTGACCGCTTTTACGGACGCCATTGATGGCTCTTTGGCCCGTACCCGAAATAAAATAACTCGTTTTGGCATGCTTTTTGATCCTTTGGCCGATAAACTTTTGATCGGGTCCATGGTTTTGCTTTTGGTGTTTCGCTATCTGAATGTTTTCCTTGGCATCGCGATTTTGGGGATTGAAATTATATTTATTGTCAGTGCTTTGGTCGCCAAAATAAAATTTAAAACAGTAAAGATGGCCGACCGATGGGGGAAGCTCAAAATGTTTTTTCAAGTTATTGCCATGTCTTTGATCATGATAGCCTTACTCATTGATTTTCCTTATTTATTGACCGTCGCGGCATGGGTCTTTGGTTTGGCGATCGGATTTGCTATATTAAGTCTATTTAGACATGGTATATAAAAGTCCTTTATAACGAATGAACCCGTCCGACGATTCGTGGGACGGGCTTAAAAACGAGCTCTGCGCCGTGCCGCTCTCCTGAGTTTGATCTTGTGCCAGAGGCTGGCAAGACCAAAAAGAAGGGCGACTGCAAAGAACAAAGCCGCCAGGATAACGAAGAACCCGTGCAGCTCTGGCATGGCAAGAACCAGAGCCCCGACCCCGCAGGTCTCGGCGAGCATCTTGATCTTGCCCGAGCCAGGGGCTTTCAAGCTTATGCTTGAATGGCCTGCTTTTGCCCGGATTAAATCTTGTACTCTCACGACCGTGAGGAGGATTTCCAAGGCAACAACGCCGAGAGCGAGTGGCAGAGCGATGATGCTCATCACCAAGCCAAGTGTGCTCACCTCCTGGAATCGGGCCGCGCTGAGCGGCAAGAGGGCCAAAACCGTGATGATGAGGCCCTTGTCGCAGAGGGCGTCAACCGCGGCTCCGATGACTTCGTCGTCGCCGCAGTTATGGTACACCTTGCGCCAGTGCGCCAAGCGTCCGTCAAACCAATCGGTGAGGGATGCTACCGCGAAGAGCGCGAAAGCCTCCCATACACGGCCGCTCGCCGCGATGAAAGCAATGGGCACCGCGAGGACTACTCGCGACAGCGAGACCCAATTGGGCCTGATGTAAGCCCAGAGTTTCCAAGGGCCTACTTTTTCATCAAGCCTTGCGTTCAATGCTTTGACGCGGGCCATAAGCTGACCGCTGAACGGCCGCACGGCCGCGCTCGCGCTTTTAAGCACTTGATCCATGTATTGCCCCCAATTTTGTTCTACCCTAGCGGGATAGTTGTATCATAGTTGTTCCTCTTTGGCAATCTTCCTTATGTTCAACGAAAAACGAATATATACGATTATTCTCTCTTCATGTTCATTGATATTTTTTTTCGTGTATATTTTTCTCTATACGGACCTCGACCGTCTCGTTTCAAGCAAGTCTCTATCTATTTCTCCTCCCTTTATCATTCTAAATCAGCCGGACGAGGCGATGAATTATTTTTTTATCAGAACATTTGTATTGGAATCTCGCTTCAGAGTTCCTCAAGCATATTCAGAAATAGCCTTCAGTCAGGTTCACCCGCGCAGTAGCACCGTGATTGAGAATTCATTGGCGCCGATTGGGTTTCCCGGCTTTATCATTCTCTGCGGTTTACTGCTTAAAATTTTGGTGTTTTTATTTGGAGATAGTTTTTTCAATATATTCGCCATTTCTCTTACGCCTTTCCTCGCTGCTCTGGCTCCTCTTTTTGTGTTTTTTTCGCTCAGACGCTTGTTTGAAGAGAAAACGGCTTTTTTTTCCGCTCTTTTACTCTACATCATGCCGGCCTGGTGGTATTACGCGAGCAGGCCTTTTCAGCATAATACTATTTTTGTTTTTTTCTTGATCCTTTTTTTATATATGTATAGTTTTTTTCTTGAACAAGGCAAACTTTCTTCTGTTAAAATATTTTTTATGGGTTTGTTTTTGTCTCTTTGTGTGTATATTCGTTCTTCAGAGGTTTTGTGGCTCTTCGTTTTGGCCGGGGCGCTTTGTTTTCTAAGTCGAAAATTTTGGAATTTCAAAAAATATTTTTACGCCAGTCTGGGAGTTTTGTTGGTCCTTGTTTTGTTTTTCGCCACTCAATACCTGTATTATGGCCACCCTCTGGGGAGCGGCTATGTAGTCCCTCGTAATGGTTTGGCAGGCCTGATAACAAGCGGTCCGCAAGGAATTCCATTTTTGCAGGCTTTGGTGGCGCCTTTTGGTTGGCATCCTTTTGCCATCTTTTATAATGTATATCATTATTTCGGCGTTTTGTTTTGGCCTTGGTCTCTCAGCTTTGTTTTTTTTCTTATTTCACTCATTTTCTTTTTATATCGCAAGGATCCAACAAAATGTCAGGATATTTCCTCGAAACGCCTTTACAGCTATCTGGCTGTGTTTGCTTTCGTTTCACTGTATCTTTTGCTTTATTACGGTTCTTGGTCTTTTTTTGATAATTTGGCGGGAAAACCCTCTGTAGCTTCTTCTCATGTCCGTTATTTTTTGCCCTTGTATCTTGGAGCATTGCCATTTTTTGGTGTATTTTTTTCATGGCTGAGTTCATATTTTAAAAGAATAGGTTTCGTCTTGAGCATCTTGTGGATTTTTGGGCTGTCTCTATTATCTTATAGAGTTGTCTTTAATTCCTTTGAGGGATTGAATCATATCAAACAAACAGTCAGTTCCTATTATAATTGGCAAAAAGAGATACTTTTTTATGTGGAGCCTGGCGCTGTAATTGTTACGCAGTACGCGGATAAGTATCTGTTTCCTCATAGAGATATAATCCCTGGGTTAACTTCTGATATGAGTTTCCAAGCTGTACAAGCGCTTTTGGATAATAATAAGCAGGTTTTTTATTATGATTTGAAGCTTAATACAGATGATCGGGTCTTGGGTGAGAATATGCAGAGATATGGGTTTGGCCTTTTGGCTCCTCTCTGGTCTGTTCAGGATCTTGAACTTAGACGTATTGAAAAAAATACTGGCCTGCGCTAGTATATAGACATACGGATGGCCAATTTCGGTCAAGACCTTGCTATCGCGTCTTTCGAGGTCCGTATCCCTTAGTAAAGGCCCGGCCGGATTGGAAAGCTTAATTTGGCCCCTAAGGCCTGGACAAATTAAAATTAAGAGACCTTTCTATGCTTGATTGTGTTTTTTGTAAAATAGTTAGAGGGGAGATTCCAAACTACAAGGTCTATGAAGACGATCATGTTTTGGCATTTCTCGACATACATCCTCAGGCTCTTGGTCATACGGTGCTTATACCAAAACTGCACGCGGAGCGTTTTTTTGATCTGAACGAAGAGCTTTTGAAACATGTTTTGCCCGGAGTGCAAAAAACCATGGAACGCATAGAACGTGTTTTGAATCCAGACGGCTACAATGTGGGCTGGAATGACGCTGAAATCGCGGGCCAGGCTGTTCCGCATATGCATTTTCATATTCTTCCCCGTTACCGCGGAGACGGCGGGGGCAGTATGCATTCTATAGTACATAAAGTGGACAAGCGATCTCCTGCAGAGCTTGCCCAGCTTTTTTCTTAGCCGGCCGCTTTCATATGGTCAAACGGCTAAAAAAAATAGAAGAAGAATTGATTCATCAAAATCCGTGGTGGTCCTACAAACACGACAGATATGAAAAACCTGATGGCCAGATAGGAGATTATTGGTACGGATCCACCGAAGGTGTTGTGATGATTGTCCCGGTGATGGAAGACGGCAGTATTCTTCTTACGCTTCAATATCGTTACCTCGAAGATAAGCAAAGCATTGAATTTCCCGCCGGTGGTATTTTGCAAGGGATGGGTTTGCTCGAATCAGTCCAAAGAGAGCTCAAAGAGGAGACAGGATGTCTTGCTCGAGAATTTACCAAAATAGGTTCTTTCCAACCTTCGAACGGGTTTATCCGCGACGAGACTCATGTATTCGTGGCAAAGGTTGTTTCTCAGGGAATTCAAGAACTTGATGACACTGAAGAAATAGAGCTTTTGTATAGAAGGCCGGACGAAATAGAGGACATGATACGCCGCAACGATATCTGGGATGGACAAAGCATGGCCTCTTGGTCTTTGGTCAGACATTATTTTATCGACGAGCAGTAAACTTTATCTTTTACTTACCTATGTCATATGCCGGCTAAACAAAAAAAACCCAAACACAATCCATTTGTGCAGGTGTTTCATTTTAAGCACGACAAGACCAAAGAGGGCCGTCTTTTGTCCAGCGTAAAAATCGGGGATGTGTATATGTCCAGGCTTACTATAAAGCCGGGGATTATCACAGGAAATTATTTTAGGAAGAAAAACATGCTCATGTTTTATGTGGAGAGCGGGAATGTTTTTTCTGTTTGCGAACATGCGCAATCGAAAGAACGCAAAGAATTTCATCTTAAACCGGGCGAACAAGTGGTGCACGTCCCGCCCATGGTTTCTCTGGCGACAAAAAATATAGGCAAGACCACCGCTATTTTGGTTTTTTTCAGCACCAGACCCATACGAGACGAGACTGATTATTTTTCTTATGTTGTGATGGGAAATGTGGAGACATAAAGAAGACGGGATTTGTTGCTATTGAAATCTATCTCAAAAATAAATTTTGCTTCATTTTGGGTCACTTTGGGCTGAAATTATTTTTGAGATATATTCTAAGAACCAGTTGAACGTATGAATCTAGTGGTAACTGGAGGAGCGGGGTTTATCGGCTCCCATTTTATTAGGTATTGGCTTTCGGGCCACAGAGATGACCATATTATAAATTATGACGCTCTGACCTATGCCGGGAATTTAGAAAATTTGCGGGATGTGGAAGCAAATCCCAATTATGAATTTGTGCACGGCGACATCTGCGACCGTGAAAAGGTTTTTGATGTAACACAACGGGCAGACTTGATGGTACATTTCGCGGCCGAAAGCCATGTAGATCGTTCCATCATGGATTCAGCTGTTTTTATTCGGACAAATGTGCAAGGTACTCAGACTTTGCTTGAAGCGGCCAAGACTTTTAAAAAGCGTTTTCATCATGTATCGACCGATGAAGTCTTTGGAGCTCTGGGCCCCCAGGACCCACCATTTTCAGAGAAGACACCGTACGCTCCACGGAGCCCTTATGCCGCTTCAAAAGCGGCCGCAGACCATCTGGTACGAGCGTATTATCATACATACGGCCTTGAAATAAGTATTTCAAATTGCTCCAATAATTACGGGCCTTTCATGTTTCCGGAAAAAATCATTCCGCTTTTTATTTCACATTTATCTGAAGGGAAAAAAGTTCCTGTGTATGGCGATGGAGGACAGATAAGGGATTGGATACATGTGGATGATCACAGCCGCGGGATAGAAGCCATACTTGAGAGAGGAAAAATCGGAGAAACCTATTGTTTGGGCGGAGCGCACGAAATGAGCAATCTTGAATTGACGAAAAAACTTATTGCTCTCATGGGCAAAGACGAAACAAGCATAGAATTTGTCCGTGATCGTCCGGGACATGACCGTCGTTATGCTATTGATTTTTCCAAGGCAAAAAAAGAATTGGGCTGGGAGCCTCGGATAGATTTTGACGAAGGTCTCGCCGCAATGGTAGGCTGGTATGCCGAACACGGCGACTGGGTGGCTCGCTGTAAGAGCGGGGCGTACAGAGAATATTATGACAGGTGGTATTATGGGCAAGGAAGGCATTCTTCGCATTAATACTATATAAAATCTATGTCCATACTTATTATTGGCAATGGCTATATCGGCAGACGTTGCAGATCTGCTTGGAAAGACGCCGTGCTTGCTGATACGCGCATCAATACCAAAGAAGACATGCTGTCATTGATAGACCTTCACAAACCAACCGCGGTCTTGAACGCCGCGGGTGTCCGCGGCACGCCAAACGTGGATTGGTGCGAGGATCATCAGATGGAGACTATTTCTGGAAATACCAAACTGCCCATACTTCTCGCCGAAGCTTGTGAGGAGAGGGGAGTATATTTACTTCATATAGGTTCAGGCTGTATTTTTTATGGAGATTCGCCGCATCCGGATACATATTGGCGGGAGTATGATTTCGGCAATCCGGCGCCGGTATATTCCCGAGCCAAATGGGCCGCGGATTTGGTGCTCTCTACTTTGCCGAATACTGGCATCGCCAGAATACGTATGCCTGTAGATTGGATTCCTTCACCGCAGAACATGATAGACAAACTGACAACATATCCGAAAGTTATAGATGTAAAAAACAGCGTCACTATTGTGGATGATATGGTGGAAGTATTCAAGAAATTATTGGATCTGAAAGCAGAAGGGATTTTTCATGTTATCAACCCGGGTATCCTGACGCACCGGGAGATAGTGACTTTGTATGAAGAGCTCGTGGACTCGGAACACAGCAATGAATGGATTAGTAATGATGATTTGGTAAAACAAGGATTGGCCACCAAAGGGAGATCGAATAATTTTTTGAAATCAGAACATCTCGCGCAGATCGGTATTTCCATGAGAGAGGTGCATGAAGCTTTACGAGATACTATGCTTAAATACGCCCAAGCAAAAAAGGAAGGCAAAGATTCTGAGCATCTATTGTCCTGCTGAAGGACTGGTGTATTTTTGCCTTTCGCTCTTTGGTTATTTGGCTGGGATATTTTCCAAACTGAGATCGTGTGGAATAGCCGGGCTTAATTATTTTGAGTCTTTTTTATTTATATTTTTTTAATTTCTCTATTTTATATTTGAGACGGAGGATTTCTAGGTAAAGAAAGGAATCTAAGATGAGAAATCAGGCAGAACTTTGTACCGGGCCTTTGCTCCGAGAGCCTGTGGAATGCGCTATGCCGGAGGGAGATTTTTTCCTGGATTATTCCAATTTGGGCATTGGCTCTGCCCTGTGTTTTCAGATCCGAGCTTCAAGAGAATGGCGTTTGGAATATAAGCGTCTCTATTTGAACAGAGGGAACAGACCTTACGATGAAATTCTGAGCTGTCACCATGGGGGCATCCGAGTGCTCGTTGATATCGGATTTGGTCTGCGAACTTGTATATTGAATCGAGGTTCAGCTCTCGTCCTACCCCGCTATATGCCTTATTGGGCGGAGACAGGTTGGGCTTCCGGAGCTTTTGTACAGGTTCACTTGGGTTCTCTCCGCTAGAAATCCTCCCGATTCCATTTCTGTCTTGACAGGTGTTTTTGTTGTTGTTAATCTTCTTGCTGTTTTGTGGCAGAGCAGACGGTCTGTTTTGCCTTTCAAAGCATGGCCGCGATGGAGGCACAGATGTTTCAGATTTTCGAGATGGCTACTCAGAGTTTGAAGGTCGCGGATGCGATCGCCAAACTGGACTTTCTAGTGGTCACTACCGTTCGAACGCCCCCACTGCGCATCTTGATTTGTATCGGTGAGCAGTCTTGGAGCCGTTGCGTGAGGCTCAAGGATACAACGGTAGCTGATGAACAACCTGTCATTGAGATTCTCTCCGATGAGGGGGGCCGTTTGGTGGACATGATCTATCGCCCTTCCGTGGTGGAAAGTGAAGTTCCCTTGTCCGACTTTATGGCCGGCGGTTATGTCTCGATCAGGAACCGCCTGGGTGCAGATAATCATCGGAACACCCGCCTGGCATTTGATTAGGGGGGGGGGTTGGACAAGATTTGTTTGATGCTTCGTCGTGAGAAAGAATCTGAGGGGAAGTACCACGACGACGCGATACAAAAATAGCCCGGCTTGGCCGGGCTATTTTTGTTGTTTCGTTTCGCTTGCTCTTGCTTTTTGTTGTCTATGTAGTTACTATGAATCGTATAATAAATTCGTGTAGATAATGCAATTTATGGATCTTTCAGTAATTACGGTAACATGGAATTCTTCAGAATTGATCGGAGGACAAATACAGTCCGTTATTTCAGGTTTTTCGGATATTTCTTGCGAGCAGATTGTTGTTGATAATAATTCTTCTGATAATACTGTTTCCTTGATTAAAAATAATTTTTCACACCTTACTCTTATAGAAAACAAGAGCAATTTTGGCTTTGCCGCGGCGAATAATCAGGGTTTTAACATTTCATCGGGTGAATATATATTGTTTCTGAATCCTGATATGCGACTTGAAGAGAAGAGCCTCGACAGAATCATCGCTTGGATGCGGCGGAACCCAAAAGTTGGCATCGCCAGTCCGCGACTGGTTGACGAAACAGGAAGACTGAATCTTGACGCCAAACCGCGCAGATTTCCCACTTTGTTGAATCAGCTTGCTTTGATTTTGAAAATACCGCATCTGTTTCCCCGAGTATTGGATTCATATTTGATGAAAGATTTTGATCCGGACAAAGAACAAGAGCTTGACTCTGTGCGTGGTTCTTTTATGCTCGTGCGGCGGGATTTTTTGGACAAGCTCGGCTGGGCTTTTGATCCTCGATATTTTTTTTGGTTCGAAGACGTTGATCTGTGCAGAGAAGCCAAAAGACTCGGCTACACGGTAATGTACACGCCCGTTGTTTCTTGTTTGGATTATGTGGGCCAGAGCATTAAGAAAAGAGATTCTCTATGGAAACAGAAGATGTTTACCCGAAGTATGCTTAGCTATTTTCAAAAATGGGAACCCTGGTATATTTGGATCTGGATTGCCCTATGTCGGCCTTTGGGGATCGCTTTGGCCTGGATCGCCGGCATGGTTCACCGGTTAAACAAACGGCGAGCTTGAGTATTTGTCAGTTTTTGTTTTTTCCTTTATAGTTGGCACAGAGAGATTGCAAGAGAAAGGGCCAAATCATGAGCGTCAAGCGGGCGGTGCTTTGCTACGTCATCAAAGACGGAAAGGTTCTTATGATCCGTGGCCGCGAAAAGTACGCGCCGCATTACCAGCTTTGGAACGGCCTTGGTGGCAAATACGAGCCAGAAGATGGCGAAGATCCTATTATCTGTCTCAGGCGGGAGCTTGCGGTTGAAGGCGGCATTGTCCCGCTTGGACTCGATAGAGTTGGGACTCTGCGGGTATCCGGTCTGTCTGAGGACGTCGATTGGGTCGTCGATTTGTATCGAGCCTACGATTATGAGGGGAGCGTTTTGGCCTCTAGCCGAGAAGGGGATCTCCGTTGGTTCGATATGAACAGGCCCGAAGCCATTGATACTCTGCTCGGAGACCAGTATTTTTTGCCTTGGGTTTTTTGCGGCAGATATTTTGAGGCTACTGTGCTCTATGAACGTGGGACTTTTTTGACTTTTTCCTGCGTTTTTACACCCCAGACTTCTGGATCTCTCGTGGTCTGACAGGTGAGGATCCTGTCAGACCATAGGCTTGATTTTGAATCCCGGTTTTTGACGAGGTTTCAATTCGGTCGGCTTCTTGCGGAGAATTTGCTTGACATAAAAAGTGGATCGTTTCCTTTATATGATTCTGGATTCAGTGTAGATTCAATCTCCGCTTATGATTCGGCCGGCCTTTCATTGATATATTTTTTTACGTGTCATGAAACTAAGCATTCAGCTCGTTACCTGGAACGGAGCTGCGTATATTCCTTATCTTTTTGATTCTCTGCGCAAGCAGAATTTTTTTGATTGGAAACTGAGTATACTTGATAATGCTTCACAAGATAATACCGTGGAACGAATCAAGCATGAACTCAGCTCTGTTTCCATTCCCTTTGAATTCATAGAAAACAAAGTCAATGAAGGCTTCGCCGGAGGCCACAACAGACTGTTTAAAAAGAACTGTTCCGAATATGTCCTTTTGCTCAATCAGGATATGTATCTTGGGCCAGATTGCCTCCAACGCATGCTCGCGTATCTTGAAACACACGCTGAGATCTCGGCTGTTTCCCCACGGCTCATGCGTTGGGATTTTCGTCTTTTGGAAAACGCGGACAGCAAGGCCGGGATAGATCAGGAATTGTTAAAACGCAGTTTCACCGATCAGATTGACGCGCTTGGTCTAAAGATATTCAGATCGAGAAGAGTGGTAGAACAATATACTCGTCAAAATTGGAGCGAGATAAGGCATATGTTTGTTGGGAATAATGTCCTTGTTTTTGGACTCTCGGGAGCCTTCCCTCTGTACCGTTGTTCTGATTTAAAGGAATCGCTCTATGCCAACGGCTCTTTGTTCGACGAAAGCTATCACGCGTATAAAGAAGACGTGGATCTTGCCTACCGTTTGCTTTCTGCCGGCAAGTCTTCCCTGGTTTTGCTCGATATTTTTGCCTATCATGATCGCTCTGGCGCCGGCCCCCGTGAAATGGAGGATATGGAAGCGGCCAAAAATAAAAGGCTGCAATCCGAATGGGTACGTTATCATAGTTATAAAAACCATCTGATGACTCTTTATAAAAACGAATACGGTTTTAATTTTTTACTTGATTTTTTTTGGATTTTATGGTATGAGTTAAAGAAGTTTTTTTGGCTTCTCATATTTGATAGAAAGGTTTTAAAGGGATTTTCTGAGATTTTTAGAGAGCGCGGAGCTTTACAAGAAAAAAGAAAGTATATAAAGGCAAAAAGACGCCTGTCGTGGAGAAATCTTCGGCCATGGTGGCTTTAATGAATATGCTTACCCAAACTCAATTTTCAACTCGCATGGATTGGGCATCCGGCCCTTTTCCAGAAGATCATTCTTCTTCTATTAAGGATATACATATCGTTTTCCTCAATTATTTGATGAAAGAAGATATCATAAACGCCGTCAGATCTCTTTATGATGATATAGCCGACTGTCCTTACGAGGTTCAAATCACGGTGGCGGATAATTCAGAAAATCAGGATCATATTCAAGAAGAACTCAGGGAACATTTCCCCGGAGTGCTTTATATAGACTGCGGAGGAAATCTGGGCTTTGGCAAAGGAAATACGCTCGGCTTCCAAGCCGCGCCTGCCCGTTATTATTTCGCACTCAATAGAGATACCATTATCCCATCGGGGACCAAAGTGATTGAACGGATTGTTCGTTTTATGGATCAACACCCCAAAATCGGCTGCATGGGTCCCAAACTTCTGAATATGGACGGCAGCTTGCAATACTCCTGCTATCGCTTCGACCTTCCTTCGATACTTATCAAACCTCTTAAACAGATAAATTTTGATCAAAAATATTCTTGGGTAAGAAGACGCACTGATGGCCTTCTTATGAAGGATTTTGACCATGAATCCACTCGTCCCGTGGACTGGGTGCTTGGCGCGGCTCTAGTGGTTCGCAAAGAAGTGGTAGATCAGATCGGCTGGTTTGATGAGCGGTATTTCATGTATTTGGAAGATGCCGACTGGTGTCGCCGCATGTGGGATGCCGCCTGGCCGGTGTATTATGTCCATGATATAATCATCAAACATTCTCACGCCAGGGGCTCGGCGCAAGTGCCGGGTATATTCAAGGCTTTGATAAAAAATAAACTGGCGAGAGTACATCTAAAAAGTTGGTTTTCGTTTTTGTGGAAGTGGAAAGGAAGCTTTATTTACTACCGCGGGGATTAAAATATGCGAGAATATCCGAAAATCGCTATCGTTTATCTACTCTTTTATCACAATGAATCCTATGTGGAGGATACTGTTTCGGCTTTAAAAAAATTGACGTATCCGAGAGACAAAGTGGAATGTATTATTGTAAGCAATCCTCATCCTGAGCATGGATCTTTTGTGCCATATATAGAAGATAACGTTCTACCGCTTTCGGGTAAAGAAATTCCCCATGTCACTGTTTTGCCCCAGACCGAAAATTTGGGTTTTGCCGGCGGTAACAATAAAGGCGCGGCCTGGGCGATAGAGCATGGGTTTGAGTATATTTTTTTTCATAATAATGACGGTTTCCTCGCCGCGAACGCGCTTGAGCCTTTGATCGATGCTTTTCAGACCGACAAGCGCATCGGTATGGCTCAGTCTCTTATGCTTCTTCATCCAGACACCGAACGCGTAAACAGCATGGGGAATTCTTTTCATTATTTGGGTTTTGGTTTTTGTAATGGATATAGAACTCTCTTGGCCGAACTCAGTCTTCCATCCATAAAAGATATAGACTACGCGAGCGGAGCCGCCCTTATGATTCGGGCCGATCTTGTCAAACGATTTGGCGCCTGGGATGAAGATTTATTTTTGTATCATGAAGATTTGGAATGGTCACTCAGACTTCGTTCGGCGGGATATCGCGTGGTTTTGGCTCGAGATTCTGTTTTTTACCACAAATATCAATTTGGCAGAAGCATTGAAAAGTTTTTTTGGATGGAACGAAACCGCCACGCGGTGATGCTTATGTTTTTTCGTTGGCCCACCTTGTTGCTTCTCACTCCCATAGCTCTGATGCTTGAAGCCGGTCTTTGGCTATTCAGCATCAAAAATGGCTATGCTCTGAAACGTTTTGAAGTGTATCAATATTGGTTTAATCTGAAACATCTCTCTTTATGGCTCAAAAAGAGGCGTCGCGTTCAAAATGAAAGGGTTGTTTCGGATCGCGAATTGCTTCGCCATTCGGTTCCGGTTATTTTGTTTCAGGAAAAAGAGATGGAGAATCCTATGCTGAATTTCATAGGTAATCCTATTATGAAGGCTTATTATTACCTAGTGGTGAGAGGATGCATCTGGTGGTGAGCAGTTTATTATCGAGTATTTTTTGATTTGAACTGACATTTATGAATATTCGCAAGGCAATACTTACCGGAGGCGGCCATGCCACCCGCCTTTACCCCATTACCACGACTATAAATAAACATTTGCTTCCTTTGGCCAATAAGCCCATGATTTTTCATGCCATAGAGAAAGTGGTGGAAGCCGGGATTACTGATATTTTTATCAATACCAACCCCGGAGAAATTGAACTCCAAAAGCATATCGGAGATGGAGGCCACTGGGGTGTGCGGATACGGTTTTTTGAACAGGAAGGCGGGCCTCAAGGCATAGCTCATGTCGTCAAGCAAGCCCAGGATTTTATAGGTGATGATCCATTCATATTTTATTTATCCGACAATATCTTGCTGGGGAGTCTCAAAGATATTATTCAGGATTTTAGGGCAGGGTCTTTTGATTGCATGTTGGCGCTCTCTCGAGTGGAAGATCCGGAACGTTTTGGAATACCGTATTTTAATGAATCAAAAGAATTGATTGACGTGGTGGAAAAACCAAGCAAGCCGCCGAATAACCTTGCTGTTACCGGCATCTATCTTTACGGTCCCAAAGTTTTTTTTGAAGCTTTTGACCATATAAAAAAAAGTCCTCGCGGAGAATATGAGATATCGAGCATACATTCTCATTTTTTGAAGACAGGAAGACGGGTGGGATACAAAGAAATTACCGGATGGTGGAAAGACACGGGCAAGGTGGAGGATTTATTGCTTGCCAATCAGTTGCTTCTTGATTGTCTGCCGGAGAAGTCCCTGGCTCTCTCCTTGAATATACACAAGGACGCGAAAATAAAAGGGATCGTCCATATAGGTTTAGGCTCTGTAATCGGACAGAACACAGAGATTCTTGGCCCGGTGATTATAGGAGAAAATTGTGTTTTGGAAAACTGTTCGGTTGGGCCCAATGTCACTCTTGGCCCCGGAGTAGAGCTCTTGGGACCACGGATACAAAACAGCATCATCCTCGCGAACTCGAGTATTCAAGCTCCTCTCGGCATAAAGGACAGCATTATCGGAAGACAGGTGCAGATACGCCGTCTTGATTCTGATACTCAGAGTTTTGTGCTCGGAGACAAAAGCATTTTGAATCTCTGATATGTCTTTGAGCAATGTAAGGGGTTTCGTCCGCGTTTAATATTCAAGTCGGAACAGGCCTTGTTTTGTCCCCAGTTTGCCTATGAAATAGATGATCTGGTCTCGGCTCGATACTTCCACTTCTGTTACTTCTTCGGAACTATAGAGCTGCTGAGTAGGAGCATACCCCGGATTTTGCGCGTTTAATCCTGATTCATCCACCAGCAAGCTGAGTCCCTCGGCGTTGAGCGGTTTGATGTGGGCAATTTTTTTTGCGTATCTGCTTATCAATTCTGTTTTTCCCTTTTCCGTTATCTTCCAAAATTCAAAGTCAGACCAGACCCACCATTCGTTGTGCGTCGCGTTAAAGTATATATGTTCAGCCGGTATCTGTCTTGTTGTTTCAGGTTCTTCTGCCATTCGGTTTATGACGGAAAATCCGGAGGAACCTCGCGTGATGATCCGATATTGATTTATATCTATTATTTCCGCCGTATCCGCTGGAACGGCATAAGAAATATTTGAAAGATTAAGCAACTCTATAACCTTATCTTTCAATATCCATATGGTTTCCGGATATTCCACATACCAGAGTCTGGCCTCTGCGTTCCCCAACACTTTATCGAGTCCGTATATATCCTTTTTGCGGATGATGGAAGACTGCCTTAGATAGATTTCTCCATCTCGTTTGCTCCATTGGGATTCCAGAGGGGCTTCAATACTTGTTGTATGCACTGTTTTTTTTGTAGCGTTTTTCAGTGATAATAATTCTAATTTTTTCGTTTCTTCTTCCTTTGTTTCTATGAGGGCTGTTTTGTGGAAAGAGGACAGAGAAATGTTCGGCTCTTTCTCGTATACTTCTATGGTTTCTAGTCCCTTACCATCATTATTCTTCAAGCTCGCGAATTCATATCCGTTTTCATTTTTAAACAGCGCGAATGTTTCTTCTTGATCCTGAGAGCCAAACAAAAAAAGAGGCGTTGAACTCGGGACTTCAATATATTCGGGCAGGCGGTCTTTCAAGAGACTGTTTTGCTTTATATACACCGTTTGGCTGCTTTCAACGGCCACATTCTGCTCCCATGTTTTGAATCCTTCTTTTTCTATGCGTATCTTATACGTACCGGGCGCCCTGTTGTTTAGACGCACCGGCATAGATTGTTTGACGAGGATGTCATTTATATAGATGTTGGCGTCTTTAGGCTCTATGTCGATACTTATGGAACCTGTTTCTTTTATTTTTTTTGAATTAAAATCATAGCGGTAACCGGAGGTGTACAAGAGGAGGATTGGAGAGACCGCAAAAAAAGCTATGATAAGCGAAATCATTATAGCTACACGCTGCCCTCGTTTTAATTTGAAATTGATAGGGTCAAAATGACGCGCCACAAGGTTCTGTATGAGGTTGATTTTATGTGGAATATTGCTTATAATGATAACTGATTGTCCTTACTTATTCAATGGGAATTTGCTTTGGTGATTTTTACTTAATTTTTAGCGCATTCGAGTCGCTCTCTATGGCTTCATATATAATACGGGGGGGAAAAAAATTGCAAGGATCTATTTCAGTAAATACGGCAAAAAATTCCGCTGTGGCTTTGCTCTGCGCTTCTCTCATGCTTAAAGGGCGCACGGTGTTGCATGAGGTTCCCCGTGTGGAAGAAGTAAATCGGATGCTTGAGCTGTTGTCCAGCATTGGAGTGAGCTTTGAATGGCAGAGCCACAACACGCTGATTCTCGATACTTCCAAGGATTTGAATTTTAAGAGTATGAACGTCCAAGCCTGCGCTCGAATGCGTTCTTCTTTGCTCTTTTTGGGTGCGCTCGCCGCGAGAGAGCGAACATATCATTTGTATCAATCAGGCGGCTGCAAGCTGGGCGACAGAAGCATAGAAGCTCATGTTTTGGGATTAAAAAAAATGGGTATAGACATCGAAGCTCGAGGGGAATATCTCAAGGTCACGAACAGAAAATTACGCGGAGCGAAAGTGGTGATGTATGAGGCAGGAGTTACACCCACGGAAAATCTTATCATGGCCGCGGTTTTGGCCCCCGGAGAAACACTGATCAGTTTTGCTTCTGCCGACTATATGGTTCAGGACCTTTGTTATTTTTTGGTATCGGCCGGCGCGAAAATAAAGGGCATAGGAAGCTCCACCTTAAGAATCACCGGGGTGGAACGGCTCAAACCGGTCAGGCGTTATCATATTATGCCTGATCCGCTCGAAGCGATGGCATTTATAGCCATGGCTACTGTCACCAAGTCGGAATTGACAGTGGCCAATTGCCCGGTTGGCTTTTTGGAATTGGAATTGGAAAAACTTTCGGTAATGGGATTACTATATACTTTGACAAAAGAACGGATTTCAAAAAACGGCAAATTTGCCATTGCAGATATACATATCTTCCCCTCGGAACTTTCCGCTTTGCCTGATAAAATTCACGGGATGCCTTTTCCGGGAATAAATCTTGATAATCTTCCTTTTTTTATTCCCATTTGCACTCAGGCGAAAGGACGCAGTCTTATACACGATTGGGCCTATGAGAATAGAGCCGTCTATGCTCTTGAATTCAACAAAATGGGCGCTCATATCCAAGCTTTGGATATACACCGTATCCTTATACAAGGGCCTGTAAAACTCAAGGCGGCCGACATCCATGGGCCTGATGCCATACGCCCTTCAATGATGTTGCTCGTGGGGCTTCTCGCGGCCAAAGGACAATCCAGACTTGACAATATATATCAGATTGAGCGAGGGTATGAACATATTCCCGAAAGACTCAAGAGCATAGGAGCTCATATTACGCGCCTTGAAGATTAATACATTATTTTTCTCATTCAAAACATATTCATAATATGGACGACGCATTGCATCACCTGCACAAAAAACGGTGGTTTCTGATTTCAGGTCTTTTGGCGATTTTGACTTTTTTTGCGGGTGTGTCCATTGGCGTTGTGTACAATGTCCAGGATGAATTATTGGATGAAAATAAACAGGTTGACATCAGCAAGGTGGCGCATTTGTACAGCAGCACTCGCTCGGATACGGTTGATTTTGATCAATATTGGGAGATTTGGGACAGAATCAAAGAAAAGCATGTGGATCAGCCTCTGAACGATGTTGATTTATTTTATGGTTCTCTCAAAGGATTGGTAGATGGCATCGGTGATCCTCATTCTGTTTATTTTCCCCCAACACAAGCCCGACAATTCGCCCAGGATCTCCAAGGGGAATTTGGCGGCATCGGCGCTGAGATTGGTATAAAGGGTGAACAGCTCAGCATCATCGCTCCGCTTCCCGGATCTCCGGCCGAAAAAGCCGGGCTTCGAGCTCTCGACAAAATATTTAAGATTGATGACAAGGAGACCCTCGGGATGTCTCTTGACGAAGCGGTCAGCAGTATCAGGGGTCCAAGAGGCACGACCGTGAGATTGACCATAGCGCGTAATGGCATGGAGTCTGCGAAAGAAATAGAAGTGATAAGAGACATCATCAATATCCCAACCGTGGTCTGGGAAGAGAAAGCATCGGATATCGCGTATCTTAGAATCGCTCATTTCAATAATAAAACAGTCACTGAATTCGATAAAGCAATAAAAGAAATAATGCTTGCGTCACCCAAGGGTCTGATTTTGGACCTGAGGAGCAATCCGGGAGGCTATCTCGACGCCGCGATAAGTATCGCAAGCGAATGGGTGGAAAACGGCGTGATTGTTCGGGAACGTTTTAACGATCAAGACGCCAATGAGTATCCAAGCGCCGGCGCGCATCGCCTCAAAGATATGCCCACCGTTGTTTTGGTAGACGAGGCCAGCGCTTCGGCGTCTGAAATCGTTGCCGGAGCTTTACAAGATTATAAACGAGCGCGACTGGTCGGGGTCAAGACCTTTGGCAAGGGATCGGTGCAGGATTTTGAATTTTTGTCCGATGGATCGGCTTTGAAACTTACGGTCGCGAAGTGGTTTACTCCTCTCAATCGCCAGATTGATGGACAAGGTATCATTCCCGACATTATTTTGGAGCGCATGTTTGACACCGGAACCGCGGATACCGATGAAATCGATCCTGAAAAAGTCACTGATCTTGGCATAGAAAAAGCTCTTGAATTATTGGCTGAATCTCAATAAAATCGCGAGATTCCGACCAGGGTTCAATTACTATGATAAGCGCTAAAGTCATACATGGAGGAGCAGTGGCGGCAGGTCTTGGATACCCAACCGCTAATTTGGATATACAGGACAACGATTTTTTGGTTCAGCCCGGAGTCTATGCCGCTTACGCAAAACTTCACGGCAGAGAACACGAGGCTGTTCTCGTGGTTCAAGATCAGCCGAGAAAAATTGAAGTACATTTATTTGGTTATTCCGGAACTCATTTGTACGGTTCAACTCTGGCGGTAGATCCGCTCAAACGGGTCAGTGACATTGTGTCTTTTTTGACCAGAGAAGAGTTGCTGGCGAAGATCAACAACGATATACGTTTGGTACGGGAAGTATTTTTGAGTGGCAATTATAAATTAAAAATTATAAATTAAAAATTTGCGTTGTGTTCACCGGCATCATACAAGATATAGGAATCATCACAAAGATAGAACCGCGGGGTTCTTGTTTTTTGCTATCTGTTAAAACTCAAATAGCCGATAAGGTGAAGCTTGGTTCCAGTGTTTCTATCTCAGGAATTTGTCTCTCTGTTTTAGATGTGATGGGAGGAGTTTTAACTTTTGAACTTA
The DNA here is from genome assembly GCA_016193335.1 of Candidatus Magasanikiibacteriota bacterium. Lineage (GTDB taxonomy): Bacteria > Patescibacteriota > Patescibacteriia > Magasanikbacterales > UBA922 > JACPSK01. The sequence continues at coordinate 93,397 of JACPSK010000003.1, forward strand.
CAAAAAGCACTTTGGGAAAGACGAATTTGGAATCAAAGAAAGAAGGGGATATGGTAAATGTAGAACCTTCTTTGAGGATGGGTGAAGAGCTTGGAGGACATTTTGTATATGGTCATGTGGACGGCACCGCTTTGGTTTTGTCTTTGGAAAACAAACAATTAACGGTACAGATTCCCGAGAGGCTCCAGCCGTATATGCTTCCTCAGGGCTCAGTAGCTCTGGACGGAGTAAGCTTGACAATCGCGGCTTTGCGTGATTCCCTGATTGAAATAGCCCTTATTTCAGATACTTGCGAACACAGCACTTTGGGGAAAATTAAGAAAGGTGATGTCTTAAATGTGGAATCTGATATGTTTGCTAAGTATGTGGTTTCAGCGTTGGAAAGATTTAAAGAATGATGAACATTTTTTTGTATGTCAGAAAAAAAAGCTTTCTTTGAAAGCATGGACGGTTCCAAACTGAAAATCGGCATAGCGGTGAGCCGTTGGAATGAGGCAATCACGTCTTTATTGCTTCAATCGTGCAGACAGGCTCTCCTTGATTCAGGACTTGATGAGGATAATATAATGGAGCAAAAAGTGCCCGGTTCTTATGAACTCGTTTTCGCAGCCAAATACCTTATTGAAGCAAAAGCCGTGGATGCTGTGGTGGCTATAGGCTGTCTGATAAAAGGCGAGACTCCGCATTTTGAGTATCTCGCCGGAGCGGTGAGTAAAGGAATCATGGATTTGAATATACAGTGCAGGAAGCCGGTTATTTTCGGCGTTCTGACTTGTTTAAACGAAGAACAGGCCCGAACTCGCTCCTCTGGAGAGAATAATCATGGTTATGATTGGGGGAAGAGCGCGGTGGAGATGGCTTTGCTGGTGGGGGATTGTTAGATTTAGATTGTGATACGCGCTGTCATTTTTCGTCTCGAAAATCACTTTCCTGGAGTCCTGATTGAAGCAAAATAGACATAAATGTCCCGTGTGGAATTTCTTTCTTGCTTACTTTCACAGTTACTTTGAAGGTTTTTTCTTTCGTTTCTTTCTCATAGCGGGCATGCGACCCCTTTTGCCTAACAAAAAAGAAGCCCTTTTCTTTCAGGACTTTTAGGACATACTTGAGAGGAATTGGTCTAGGCATGCTTAAAAACAAGTGCTTCCAACGCCGGACGTTCTACTTTCTGTATTTTGGAAAGAGGAACGTTTTCAAGATGAAGCTCCAAGGCTTCCTGCAAAGACTCCAGGGCCTCTTTTTTGCTATCACCAAAACTTGAGACTCCTGTGTTAAGATTCCAAGCTACGAAGTATTTACCCTCTTTCCACACGACATTTTTTAAGTCAATTTTGGGCATATTCCAGAAATTATTATATTGTCACTGTATCTCCAAAGAAAGAATAAGTCAAATATAGGCAAAATTTTTTGTTAGCCACAAGCCCGTAGCCAAATATCCGCTTTTATATAATCTATCTATAAACAATACATTTTTGAAGCGATCATTTAAGGAATCTCTTCTGTTTGATACCTTTGGTTAAATTTACCAACAGAATAATCAAAAATTGATTGGCGTGCTCCTAAAGTGATATTCTTCAGATTTTTGATTTCGTCAATCGTGAACCATTTTGCATCAGCAATCTCGCCGACGGGAAGTTTCAAATTTCCTGAAACTATCTCAGCTTCAAACACATTCTTTTCGACACTCCCAGAATATACTCCAATCAATTTTTTGATTACAACATCAAAACCTGTTTCTTCCTTTACTTCACGTCTCGCACATTCTGCCATGGTTTCACCTTCGTCCTTATGGCCTCCTGGATTGTTCCAGAGCCCCTTAGGGGCACCAACTTTTGCTTTGACTAAAAGATATTTTCCATTTTGAGTGAGGAGGCCAGAGCCAATCATTTTTTTCATAGATACAGAGTTCAAAAATCAATTTGAAATATTTTAACTAAGATTCGCGTATAGCAGAAATGCCGCCTTTCATAAGTCCATAAAACATTAGTTTAGTCCAAACTTTCACAAACACTTCAAACTCTGCTTTCAGTTAGCGAAATTTGGCAGAAGAAAATAGGCCCTCTATTAAAAATTGAAAAGGGCTATTTTCTGAAACTGCTATACACTGTTCATATAATAACAGCACACCAGAAATGGTATGCTGTTTAAATGGGAGATCGGCGAACCCGTTGTTAGCTGATGTTGTTAATTTTTTAATTGCCAAATTTTGCTCCATACACGTTTTCGCATTCTCCATCTGTGCAATCGCCAACATTCATTTGGCCAACATTTACTTGGCTGTTTTGACAAACAGTAAGCTCGTTGTTGGTTTCTGTTAATTGAGCGTTTAGATTAGTGACTTGATTGTTGAGTGTTGTGATTTTTTGGTATGTGTAAGTTTTTTCACCTAAGAAACCAACAATGAGCGACACGATAATACCAATTATCCAACGTTTGTTTGTACTTAATGTCATATTTAAAGGGTAAAAAATTAACAATTTTACACAACGTTTCGGTGTATCGGATACGCCGTGTTAAGTGATGTAATTTAAGCGGTTTCCTTTAAAATTTTTGAGATCATTTCAGGAGTAACTTTTCTGACGGTTATTGTTTTTTTCCCTTCCATAACTGCCTTACAAAATCGGTGAACGCCATCAAGAATTTTCCATGAACCCCCAAAGAAATAGATTTCGATTGGATATTTCATCTGAAGATTTTTGATTTTTTCATAATGTCCAGGCTCCTTCTCTGGGGACTCAATTAACTCTCTTAATGTGAGATCCCAGTCATCAGTGTCTTCTTTGTCTAAGTAGTGAATATCAAGATTGGATTCAAGCTCTGTGATTGACATTTCCTCAGATGGAATATCCAATCTCCATATCTTTGAATCTTCGTGAACGAAACCGAAATCTATTTCTTTGGGTCTAGGCATAATGGCCGCTTAAATTATTTCGCCTAACGTCTACGCATGAACCGAAGTAGCGAATAGTGGCATGGTATCATGTGCGAAGCACTCATGCCACTACGAGCTATTTGGACGAAATAAGCCGCCAGAATAGGCGGCTTATGGAGTCGGTTATGCGTTGTTGTGTGAAGTAGAAAAATTTGTCGCTATTCCCTAATAACATTAACCATAATATCACTTCTCATAACCCCTTCTGTTCCCGTGATTGCCTCCCATTCCTTAGTTTCCGGATTCTGCTCCATCTGTATAATTTCAACATCATTATCATTGAGTCCTTTACCTTCGATTCGCCAATACACATCTTCTCCGGGGACTTGAATAATAGTTCCTGGTTCCTGTTTTCTTACAAGATATTCGCCCATAGGGACCTTAGCGGTCTCGGGAGTTCTGCCTTCTTTCATATTTTTTGAGTTATGAATTATTATATAGAGTATAGTAAATTTTTCTATTTCACTTAACGTTTCGGCCACTCGTGTTGCGTTAACTTTTTTTAGCCTATCAAATTTTACCTAAATTTACAATAAAATCATCCTTTTTACGATTTTTCGATTTGAATTGACCATGAGATAATTATCCACAGTTTACTCAAATGTAGGATAATTAT
>JACPSK010000002.1:0-38089 GCA_016193335.1 Candidatus Magasanikiibacteriota bacterium
ACTTTGCCGACCATTTTTCTTAACGTCTGCACTGCCACATTTTGGGCAGTGTTTTTTGTCATAATGAACACAAAAGTTAAAATTTATTCTAATCTTAGCAGAGAAAATGACTTTTTAGCAACTAAAAATGTCCATTAACTCATAAATAATTTTAGAAAATAAAAAAGCCAGCTTGCGCTGGATTTTTTGTACCGCCAAGGGGAATCGAACCCCTGTTCTCAGGATGAAAACCTGATGTCCTAACCACTAGACGATGGCGGCTTATACTGATTCGTAGATTCACAATTAACAGACAGTGTATAGGAAAAATACGGAAAGGTCAACAGCTATTTTTTGATATTCTCAGATTTTATGCGTCTGCTTCTGCTCTATAAAAAGCAAGCAAGCGACCAATGGCCGCTTATTCCTCCAAATGAAAGTACAATTGTAGAGCGCCCAGAAACAGCACCGCGTAGACTAGGGCGCTGCGTCCATAGGCTTCGGATCGGGACGTGTTCGCCCAGCGGCTTGAAACCGCCTTTATGTTGGAGTTTATCGCCCCGTAAAACAACAGGATACAGGCCAAGCCCACTAGTCTGCGCAGATCGTCCAAGATGCCCCCCTTGTGTGTACAAGAGAGCACTCTATATGGGAATGTGTTTTTTTGCAAGTGCGAAAGTACAGATGACACGGATGCTACGGATTTACAGATCTACGGATAATACAAAGTCAGTACATTGAGAGATAAATCACAGTTCAGACCTCATGCCTCGCCCGTGTGCTTTCGTAGTCCTGTATATTCGTAGCGTCCGTACGAGTATGTACAAAAGGCCCAAATTATGATATGATTGTTTGTTTTTTCTTTACACAATTTCACCTAAAATAAGAGAAAATTTGATACATTTACTCGAAAGTAGGTTCATATACATGTTATTATTGACAACAAAACACCACTATGATATCCTATTTTCAAGTACCGCAGACAGTAGCTTTCCGACTCAGTCGGGATTAAATAGGCTACCGAGGTGTGCAGAGCAAAGTAAGACTCGCAAAAGTCTATTTTGTTCGGGAAAGGTCGGCACCTGATTTATCTGTGGTTGAACAAACCACTTTTTTAGTTCCAATAAAAAGGAATTGAAGCTATGGCAAAAACAAAACAAGCCAAAGAGCAGGCCATGCAGACTTTGCTTTCCGGAATCAAGGAAGCCAAGTCCGTGGTTTTTGCGAATTTTCAGGGGCTTACCGTATCGCAGTCCGAAGAGCTTCGCGCCAAATGTCGTGAACAGAAGATTCGGTACATGGCAACCAAAAAAACTCTTCTCGGGAGAGCTTTGTCAGGACTTGGCATGCAGGTAGATACAAAAGCCTTTCAAGGCGGGGTAGCGGTTGTTTGGGGCCTGGAAGACGAGGTGGCTCCGGCTCAGATTATAGCCGGATACGCCAAGACTCATGAAGTCGTTTCTATTTTCGGCGGCATATTGGAGAAAACATACATTGATGCCGCGAAAGTGGCGGAACTTTCCGCCTTGCCAAGCAAGCGCGAGTTGTACGCGAAATTGCTCGGTTCTCTCAACGCGCCGGTGTCTGGTTTCGTGAATGTATTGGCTGGTAATTTGCGCGGTCTCGTCCAAGTCCTGAACGCGATCAAAGACTCAAAGGTCTAAGTTGCTTATCGTATCTTTCTGTCTGCTGAATGGCAGATTGTTTAAAAAATATAAATTGTAAATTAAAAATTATAGATTTAATACCTATGTCTGAAGAAAAAAAGGAAGTAATGGTTCCGGAAAAGTTCGCGTCTCTCGTTTCTGAGGTCGAAAAAATGTCTGTCTTGGATTTGGCTGAATTGGTTTCCATTTTGGAAGATAAATTTGGCGTAAGCGCCTCTGCTCCGGCTATGATGATGGCAGGCGTTGCGGCAGGCGGAGCCGCGGCACCGGCTGCCGAAGAGAAGACTGAATTTAACGTGGAGCTCACTGAAGCGGGAGCAAATAAGATCGCGGTTATCAAGGCAGTGAAGGCCGCGACCGGATTGGGTCTTGCCGACGCCAAAGCTTTGGTGGACGGAGCGCCCAAGATGATCAAGGAAGCTTTGAAAAAAGAAGAGGCTGAGGCTTTGAAGAAAATAATCGAAGAAGCGGGCGGCAAAGTGGCCTTGAAGTAAGTATTACATACATATAAAAATCCCGACAAGCCGGGATTTTTATATTACTCGCGTTTTCTCACTGTGTTTTGCTGAAGCGGGGTATGAAGCGCGGTTTTATATGCCAAATGTGTACACGCCGCGTTCGTCAAGAACATAGATGAGTTTTTGCGTTTCATCAACAAAAATATCTTTTGGATTGCTGAGCTTCTCTGCTTTGAATTGTTTTACGAAAGTGCCGTTTTTATTGAGCATTATAATTCTTTTTTCTTTGGGCTCTAAAACATAGAGATGCGCGGTATCACTGTTTGTAAATATCCGGGTCGCTTGGCTTAGGACAGGATCCATGCCGGTGATTTTAAAGGCTTCTTCTTTTCCGCTCAAAAATTTTGAAATGCTGCTTGAACTGCTCAGCACGTAGATGTTCCCGTCTATGGCTATGGAAATTGAGTCAACCAGATCGCTTGTTTTTTCTTTGATCCAGGGAGTTCCTTTGTCATAACCCACTTGCGTTTCATTGTGTTTGTAGATTTGTCCTTGTTTTTTGTCCAAGGTGTACAATTTTCGGTTGTAGAGTTCCGCGTCCTTTATTTCGATTTCAGTCCCAGGGAAAGCGATTTCTTTCGCCGCGAGCGCGCCTGAAGCAGAATCGAAAACGGCCAGGCTTCCATTTGTATTGAATAAGACGGCACGGTCTTGTTCTCTGGATACGGCGCCGAAGCTCAGTTGTTTCGCCGTGTCATATTTTTTTTCGTTGATTTCTTTTGTAGCGCTATGTACAAGACGCAGTGCCTGCTCTTCTGGGAACATGACCACTAAAGTATTGTTGATTTTGAGCAGCGAACTTGGCAGAGAGCCTTCTTGAGTTTGGGACAGCTCTGCGATAGGTTCTGGTTCCACCATAACGACATTTTGCAGTTTATTCATGAGAGCATTCAGTTCGGCCTTCCTTACCTCAATTTCTTGTTTTTGTTTTTTATTTTGCGGCTGGAGCTCTTCTATGAGTTTTTTTGCTTCGGCGATCAGCTCAAAAGCCTTGTGTTTTTCTTCATAAATAAGGGCTGCCTCCGCGGCATCTTTTTTGTCTTTTAGGGCCTGGATCAGCATGCCATACTCTTGTGTTTTTGCTTCTTTGTTTTCTTTAAATTTGAGAAAAATAAGACTTCCCAGAAATAAAAGGCCTAAAGCAAGCGTTACTGTTAATATGATTTTGCTTGAGAGAGGAAGCTCTTGGATATATTTTTTTCTCCGTAGCAAAGCAGAGCGCCATTCATCAATTTTTTGGGTTCTTCTTCCTTCGGGGTTCGCCGCTAAAATGTATAGCATTCTAAAAATTTCCACTGCGCCTTTGGCCAATCTGTGACCTACCGAATATATGCCTTTACCCGCGAATACAAGCGTCTGACCCAAAATGATAAGCATCTTGTTCGACCAAGGGCTCTTGTTTCCTTCTTTATTTTTTCTGAAGTTCGTTTCAATTCGGTACTGAGTTTGAAGCCGTTTCGGCTCTTCTTTTTGATTATGTTCTGTTGGGGCGGATGTCTGGTGTTCGCTCTTGGTCTTTCTCAGAGCGTCTTTGACGCGGGATTTTAAATGTTTGAAAAGTAAAGGGGAAATGGTGTCTTCTGTGGTTTTGGTAGAAGCCAAAAATTTATTGAGAGAATCTTCAGAGCCCCCCGTTATTTGCTTTGGTACTTTTCCCGTTCTGGGCGTGTCGTCTTTATCCGTCAGATGCATTACAACGCCGCCGAAGGAATACTTATCGTTCAATTCATCCAGAACTTTTTGTATATGGGCAACGCTTTGCCGCGTGTTGCGTGAGTCAAGAATTTTTCTTACTCGATCATGGGGAAAAAATTCAGTCACCGCCGGCGTGCATAAAAGCAGATAATCTCCGGGATTTATATTTCCTTCAATAATTTCTGAAAAAAGTTGGTTGCTTTCTTTGTATTCTTTTTCTTCTATAATTCTGGTGAAATGCAGAGAGTCTTGGGACGGATAAAACAAAACGGCTCGCGGTGATCCATGGTATCCGAGATGCAGTGTCTGGCGATTGAGCGTGCCTACCGCGCAGTGGATCCTGGTTCCTTGATATTCCAAAATATGATGACCCTGCTTGTTTATGTCTTGGAGTATTGATTCGAGCGTGCGGAATTTTGGCCCTCCGTAGTGCTGTTCTTCTATGCTTTGTATGAGTTGCTGGAGATGCTCTATTTGTTCTTCGTAGGCGTTTGTTATTTCCGCAACCACAAAAAAGTAGCCCCGTTCTTTGTCTGAGCTAGAAACAGGTTCGGCGATATGAATAAGAACGTGAGAAGCTGACGAATCCTGGCCTTCAACAAAAAATTCTTTAATTTCCACTATATTCTCCATATACTGTTTTCTTGGAGTTTTTAGACAATCATTTTTTATGTTAGAATCACGTATTTTGACTTTGTCAGATTTTCATGTGGCAAGGGGCCGCGCTGTAAGATGAACTGCGCAGGTCTTTGACGGAATCACATATCCTTATTATACTATACGCGTATTGTCCCAGCAATCATATACCATCCGTAGATCTGTACATCTGTAATATCCGTATTCTATGCTTGAACACCTATTTGGTTCGAAGACGCGGCTCAAATTATTGCGTATTTTTTTTCGAGATCCCGAACAAGCCTTCTTTGTTCGTCAACTTTCGAGAATGATTGATGTTCAAATCAACGCGGTAAGAAGGGAAATAGAATTATTGCTTGAGCTCGGTATCATCAAAGAAACAAATCATAAAGCCCCGGATTCTCATGAGAGCGGCGCGACTCTCAGAAAATATTTTCAGGCGCATACAGAGTGTGTGGTCTATCAAGAGCTTTTGGCTTTGCTTTTGAAAGAGCAAGTAATGGGCGAAGAACAATTTATCAAGGATATAGAGGGGAGAGTTGGGCCTCTGCGCCTTTTGCTTCTTTCGGGCAGATTCACTCAGGACAGCAAAGCGCCCACTGATCTGCTTTTGGTGGGTGATTTGAAACAGCGCAGTCTGGTGAAACTGATTCAGGAATATGAACTCGAATTTGGGTTTGAAATCCGTTATACGGCGATGACTGAACAGGAATTTATTGAACGCCGCTATGTTATGGACAAGTTTATATTTTCTCTCTTTGAATCCAGACATATCAAGGCTGTTAATAAAATGGATTTGTAAGTTTTAGTTTCTATGTATGCATTGTTTGACCTTTCAAAACAGGATCTCGTGCATGTGACTCTCTTCGATTCAAAAAGCGTCATAGATGCCCGAGAACAGGGCAAGAACAAAGATCTCCTTTTTGTTTTAGATTGTATGTTGCGTAAAAATGGTTTGAACACATCAGATATTCAAGGCATTATGGTTTTCCTCGGGTCTGGCAGTTTTACCAGTACGAGGATTTCGGCTCTCGTTGCGAATGCTTTTTCTTATGTGAAGAAGATTCCCGTAATGGGAATTGGAGAAGGGCAAGCTCAAATGCTCCAAGATCTGATTGAAGAATTGCGTTTGAAGTCGGCTGGGGTCTATGTCTCGGCCTCCTATAGTGGGGAACCGAATGTCGGCCTCTCCCCTTCATAATTCAAAGCTATTTTGATATAAACATTTTTTGTGCTTTCAGATTATCAGCGTTATCGATTATACGAAATGTTGCCAGGTCTCTCCGTATGGCTTACCTTATTTGCCTGCCTTGTTTTATCTTTTGTAAAACCTTTGTGGATGATCTATGCCATTATCGTTTTTGATGTGTATTGGGTTTTGAAAGTCGTGAATTTTTCTTTTTATCTCATCGTGGCATGGACCCGATATCGCAAAACCAGAGCTGTAGACTGGAAAGATCGTTTGTTTCATGAAATAGCGGGCTGGGAACACAAAAGGCATATTATTTTTTTGACCCTTTTTAATGAAGATTGGTCTGTGGTTCAGTCTTCATTAAAAAGCATCGCCGATTCAGTATATGACAAAGAAAAATGCATTATTGTTATCGCGGGCGAAGAACAGAGAAAAGACAATTTCAACATGATAAGCTCCAAATTGGCCTCTGAGTTTTCTTCGCGTTTCGCTGATATTGTCTGCGTTTTACATCCCTCCGATTTGCCGGATGAGATACCGGGGAAGGGGTCTAACCTTCATTACGCCGAACGTCATATGAAGACGTATGTGGATGAAAAGAAATGGAATTATGATGATATCATCGTTACGGTTTTTGACATAGACACCGTGGTGCACCGTCAGTATTTTTCTTATCTTACTTATGTGTATTGCAAGCATCCGCGGCCTACCCGCACTTCGTATCAACCGATTGCCCTTTATAACAACAATATGTGGGAATCTCCCGCGATTTTGAGAGTTATGGGTTTTGGAACCACCTTTTGGATGTTTACTTCTCTGGCTCGACAGGACGCTTTGGTTACTTTTTCCTCTCACTCTATGAGTTTCCGAGCCTTGGTTGACGCCGGATTCCACGAGAAAAGAATAGTGAGTGAAGATTCCCGCATTTTTTATCAGTGTTTGCTTGCGTATAATGGTGATTATTCTGTTACGCCTTTATATATACCGGTGTCTATGGATACGGTACGCGATGACAGCTGGTGGAAGAGCATGAAAAATTTGTATAAACAACAAAGACGTTGGGCTTGGGGCGTGGAGCATGTCCCTTTTCTTATGTGGCAATTCAGAAAAAAAGGAAAGCAGATACCGCTTTGGAAAAAAATCAAATGGGTATTCGTAGAATGGGAAGGCAAGTGGTCCTGGTGTCTTGTCGCCTTGCTTATTACGATTCTCGGCAGACTGCCCATGTGGTTTGCCCCTGAATCAGTAAGACAAAGCGCGCTTTTTTTTAACGCTCCGCACATGTTGCAGATACTCATGACTCTTGCCATGCTTGGCCTTTTTTTGTCTGCCTTTTTTAGTTTGCCTTTGCTCCCTCGACGTCCGGATTCTCATCCTCGTCACTTGTATGCGGTTATGCTTTTGCAATGGTTGCTTTTGCCGATTTCATTGATATTTGTGAGCGCCATCCCTGCGATAGACGCGGTTACGCATTTGATGCTGGGAAAATATTTGGGTTTTAACGTTTCTCAGAAAGCGCGTAAGAATAATAAAGACGTTTCTTCGGGCACACTCGGTTTTCCCGTGGCGGGTGAGTGAAGCCGAGAAAAGTATTTGTATCAATATAATATGTTTTTCCACAAAAAGAAAAAAAGATTTTGGCCCTTTGTTTTATTTTTTTTCATGGTTGGCGTCTTGAGTGCGGGAGTGTACGCCTATCGTTGGTTTTTTTCCTTCGACCCTGGAGAATTGCTTTCTCAGCCTTTAGTCAGAGAACAGATCAATAAGCGCTTTGGCTTGGAACACGCGGGACTTTTTGATCTGGCTCCTTATGTACTGGGTTTTGATAAACCCCATACTGTTCTGGTTTTGTTCCTCAATGACACGGAATTAAGGCCCGGAGGAGGTTTTATAGGATCCTACGCGGTTGTTCGCCTTGATAAAGGTAAGACTCAGATACTCTCTATGCAGGGTTCTGAGTCCTTGGACAAAAATGCTGAGCTTGCTCTCTTGGGAGAGCCGCCCGGCCCCATACGAACCTATGTGGGGGTGGACAAGTGGTTTTTTCGAGACAGTAATTGGTCCCCGGATTTTTCCATAAATGCCCGTAAAGCTCTTGAACTTTACAAAGACGAAGGGGGATTGGCGTCTGAAGATATAGATATGGTATTTGGAATTACCACGCATGTTTTGGAAGAGATTTTGCGTCTGAGCGGTCCGATCGCTGTGGAAGGTATTGAGTTCAACACGGACAAAGCAGTGGAAACTCTTGAATACGAAGTAGAGTATGGTTATAAAGAGCGAGGCATAGCCTTTGAGCATCGCAAAGACATTATGGCGCCGCTTATGAAGAAGATTATGGAACAATTGAGCGTTTCTATTTTTTCTGACACGAAAGGTCTTATAGCTCTCTTTGAATCTTTGGCAAAACAAAAATACATAATGGCTTATTCTTTGGATGCCGCTCTTCAAGAAAAATTTGTTTCAGCAGGACTCGGCGCCCAAACTTTGTCGAATACGGGCGACTATTTGCAATGGGTCGACGCGAATTTGGCAGCTTTGAAAACCGATCATGCGCTTGAACGGAAATTAAGTTACCATTTCACAAAGCAAGACGAGGGTTCTTACATAGCAGCGGTGACTATGACCTATAATCATAAGGGTTCTTTTGATTGGAGAACCAGCCGTTATAGAACTTATGCTCGAATTTTTGTTCCTTCTGGTTCTTATGTTACTTCTCTCTATGATTCTGATGGCAGAGTTTTGTCTCATGACGAGATAGAACAGGGAGAAGAGAATGGAAAACAATGGTTTGGCGCTTTTATATCTATAGAGCCAGGACAAAGCAAGGAGATGACTTTTGTGTATGGATTGCCAGACCAGATTCAAGATAGTATAGAAAAAGGATTGTACACACTTGTTGTACAAAAACAAGCCGGTACGGCGGCGCATTCATTGACTTTGGACCTTGATTTTGATACAACTATCAAGGCCGCTCAACCTGCCGAGGCGCAGGATATATGGAATGATGACCATTATACTCTCGATCTCAATTTGGCAGAGGATCGCGCTTTTGAAGTGCGATTTTGACTAGAACCCGGGCTCAAAATTATTTTTAAGCCGGGGCACTAGCAAACAAATAGAAATGTTTTTTCACGCTCACTATGTGGATTAAAAAAGTAGCCATAGATTTGGGAACCACAAACGTGCTGGTCTATTTGCCCAAGCGCGGTATTGTGATTAATGAACCCTCGGTGGTGGCTCTGTCCACCGAAGACGGCAAAATCCTCGCCGTGGGTGTTGAGGCCAAAGAAATGATAGGACGCACGCCGGACACTATCATTGCCGATAGGCCCCTCAAAGATGGGGTTATCGCCAGCTACAAAACCACCGAAGCCATGCTTCGTTATTTTATCAATAAGGCATTGGGAGGTTTTCGTCTTTTCCGTCCTGAAGTGATGGTGGCCGTGCCTGCCGGCATCACTTCCACCGAACGAAGAGCAGTGATAGACGCGGCCATGGCGGCCGGAGCCAGAGCCGCTTATATTATAAAAGAACCTATCGTGGCGGCCATAGGCGCCGATATCCCCATAGGGAGCGCTTCCGGGCATATGATTATAGATATCGGCGGGGGCACGGCTGAGATAGCCGTTATATCGCTTGGAGGCATTGTTTCCTGCGGCTCGGTTAGAATCGGGGGGAACAAATTTGATATGTCCATTTCCGAATATATACGACGCAAACATGGGTTGGCGATCGGAGAAAGAAGTTCAGAAGATGTTAAAATTAAAATTGGTTCTGCCATGTTCATGGATAAGCCTCTTTCTATGGAAGTGAAAGGTCGAGATATGATAAGCGGCCTGCCTCGGACCATTACGGTGACTTCTGACGATACCACCGAAGCTCTCCAACATGATTTGGAAGGACTTATCGAAGCGGTGAAAGAAGTTTTGCAACAAACTCCTCCCGAGTTGTCCGCGGATGTTATGGACAAGGGCATCATCATGTCCGGTGGCTCGAGCCAGCTTAGAAATTTGGATGAACTCTTTGCAGAGGCCACGGGCGTGCCTTGCTATGTGGCTGATGAGCCTCTCTTGTGCGTGGCCAAAGGCACGGGCGTGGCGCTCGAAAATTTGGAAAATTACAAAAGGAGCGTTTTATCTACGAGATAAAGCGCATAATTCCGTATTCCACCCTATGCCTCAGGCAATTGAGCAGGCTCTTGAAGCTCTCAAAAATGGCCGCATGATTATTGTTGTTGATGATGAAAATCGCGAGAACGAGGGTGATTTGGTGTTGGCCGCCGAATACGCGACACCGGAAAAAATTGCGTTTATCATACGCCACACGGGTGGGGTTCTTTGTCTGGCTTTGAATAATGAAATAGCCGACCGTTTGGATCTGCCATTCATGGTTCAAAAAAATACTTCAAAAAGGACCACGCCCTACACCATTAGCATAGAGGCAGCCAAGGGAACCAGTACGGGAATTTCAGCGGAAGACAGAAGCAAAACAATTCTCACGGCCATAGATCCTGGTGCGAAACCAGAAGATTTGCTCAGACCTGGTCATGTGTTTCCTCTTCGAGCTCAGGACGGGGGAGTCTTATGGCGGGCTGGCCATACCGAAGCTTCAGTCGATTTGTGCAAGCTTGCCGGTTTGCGTCAGGGCGCGGTTATCAGCGAACTTATGCATGAAGACGGAACAATGATGCGACTGGGAGGGCTTGACGAGTTTGCGAAGATTCATGATCTTCTTATCATTTCAGTGGCTGAACTTATAGCGTATCGGCATAAAACCGAATCATTTATACGTTTGGAATCAGAAAGCGACCTTAAGACAGAAACAGGAAATTGGCGAATTAAAATTTATAAAGACTTACTTAAAGATACGGATCATGTGGCTTTAGTTAAGGGCAAGCTTGCGGCGGACGGCCCTTGTCTGGTTCGAGTCCACTCAGAGTGTTTTACGGGCGACGTATTGGGTTCCAAACATTGTGATTGCGGACAACAGCTTCTCTACGCGATGAAACAGATCGAGCGTGAAGGTTCAGGTGTTTTGCTGTATATGAAGCAGGAGGGAAGGGGCATAGGATTGGCCAATAAAATAAGGGCGTATGAACTTCAGCATCACAAGGGCCTTGATACGGTGGAAGCCAACAAGTCTCTTGGACTTGCGGAGGATCTGCGCGAATATGGAGTGGGAGCTCAGATTTTAAAAGATTTGGGCTGTGGAGATATCCGACTCATGACGAATAACCCAAAAAAGATGGCAGGCATTGGCGGTTATGGGATACAGGTTGTAGAACAGGTTCAGATTGAAATTCCACCGAATGGGATCAATAACGCGTATTTGAAAACAAAGAAAGAAAAAATGGGTCATACTTTACACGGCATTTTTTGAGTTTTTTTAGAGTGGTATGAATGAAATATACATGCGGAGGGCTTATGAACTCGCGAAACAGGGTTTGGGTTTTACTTCTCCAAACCCTGCGGTTGGAGCGGTGATTGTGAAAGGGAAAAGAATACTTGGTGAGGCATACCATAAGAAGGCCGGAGCTCTCCACGCGGAGCCCGGGGCCATAAGCAAGGCATTGAGACAGGGAAGTGCAAAAGGGTCTGATTTATATGTAACTTTGGAGCCTTGCTGTCACTTTGGCAAGACTCCGCCTTGTGTAGACGCTATCAGAGCTTCTGGCATACGCCGTGTATATATAGGTATGAGAGACCCAAGCGTGAAAGTGAATGGGAAAGGAGTGAGAGCTTTGAACAATTTTGGTATTCAAGTAATCGAATTGAATTCATCTTCCATATTATATAAAGAAATTCGCAGACTCAATCAGCCTTTTATAAAATATGAGCTTTGGGGTCTGCCCTATGTGGTTTTTAAGTTTGCTTCAAGTCTGGATGGCAAGATCGCTACCAGAACTGGAGATTCAAAATGGATTACTGGAAAAATAGCGCGCCGCGATGCCCGTTTGGAACGGAGCCTTTGCGATGCGGTGATTGTGGGCGCGGGCACGGTGAGAGCGGATAACCCCGAACTCGCGGCTCATGGGGTCTATAGATCCAAACATCTTTTGCGCGTAATCATTGATCCTGATTTGTCTCTTTCAACAAGCGCCCGAGTGTTTAGAGACGCGCATCTCTTTGTGGCATGCACAGACAGAGCTTCACAAAAAAAAATGCGGGAATTTGGATCAAAAGGCATTGCGTTTCGCTCCTTCGGGGCTGAGCGTGTTTCAGTATCAAAACTCTTGAGATATCTCGGGAAAATAGGCATTCGTAAAGTTTTCGTGGAAGGAGGTTCTGCCGTCCTTGGTTCTTTTTTTGATGCCGCTCTCAAAGATCGGAATATGATTGATGAAGTTTTGTCTTATACAAGCCCTATGCTTATAGGCGGCCTCGAGGCAAAAGGCGCTATAGGCGGCAGGGGTTCTACTCGTTTGGATCAGACCCTGGCATTTGAAGATACTTCCTTTGCCTTGCTAGGCAAAGACGCGAAATGGAGAGGCACAGTAAACATATATTAAGGTATGATAACAACTATTATTTTTGATTGGGATGATGTCATTACGCTCGGATCTAAAGAAGGGTACTTTGCCTGTTATCATAAAGCTCTTGAAGGTGTTGGGGTCGTTTTGCCTCCTGGAGAGGAACAAAAACGCATTCTTGCGAAATGGGGAGAAACGCATAGAGATGAACTGGGTGAATTGCTGAGAGAACAACCACAGCTTTTGGATAGGGCTTCGGAGATATATGAGAAAGAGTTGTTTGGTGATACTTATGTTGATGAGCTTTTTATTCTTGATGGTACTGCTGAAGTTTTGAAAACGCTTAGTTTGTCTTATAAGCTTGGAGTGGCTACCGGGATACACCCTGGCATGCTTTATAAGAGAGTGATACCGCGCTTTCATATACCGGATGTGTTTTCAGAAGTTCTTTCTTCATACGATATTCCTGACCCTTCCAAAAGAAAACCAGATCCTTACACAGCGCTTGCGCTTATGCGGCGCCTTGGGAGCAAACCAGAAGAAACAGTAGTCGTGGGCGACGCGAAGAACGATGTACTGATGGCAGAGCGCTCGGGCTGTGTCCCGGTGGTGGTTTTGACCGGTCATTTGAATAAAAAACAGGCTGAAGAACTTGGGGTTCGATATATTATTCCGGATCTGCGTTCGATGCCAGACATCTTATCTTACATGGCCTGTCAGACATAAAAAGAGATGAACTCTGTTCTTTAAATTTTTGCGTCTAAGATTTTACTTTTCAGTTTGGAACAGCTGAGGAAAGATCGAAGTCTCTTGTCCTTCAATCTTCGAAAATGCATGAAGGGAGCCTTTGACAAGACTCCCTAAGAGTTCAGACTAAAGAGCGCTGAGAAGAATGGCACGCAGTCTTGCCTGGATGCCTTGTCCGAGTCGGCTGACCGAACTTGAACTTCTCCCTAGGCGTTTCCCCAGTTCCCGTGTGCTTTCTCCGACCATGAAACCAAGAACGATTTCGCGATCGCGATTATTCAAGAGCCCCAAAGCGCGAGCCAGGTCTAGACGAAGCTCCGGGTCTTGCCTCCCGTTCGGTTCCGGAATATCGCCCTCAGGAATGAGATACTTGGATTCACCTCTGCGTGAAAGGGCTTCCACTACGTCCAGTGTCCATTTGCCCCGAGGTCTTGGCACAAAGTGGTCCCGCAGGCTCAATGCGCGGCGGCGGCAGAACTTAAGCAATACAGCGTCTCCCAGGAATTCGCCTGTTGCCTCGTAATGGCGTTGATAGGCAAACCAGGTTTGCGCAAGTCCTTCTTGGAATCGGTCTTCTTGGTCATGACGCTGCCAAAGACTGCGGCGCACGCCCGCAAACAAGCCCGCTTTTATTTTTTCGGCAAAAATTTCACCTATGCTGAGACAGACTGACATTCAGGGTTCCTCAACAGGCAGGGGAGACAGGGAACGTGATACCCGAAAAGGCCGTCTGGATCCTATGGCCAGATCTCCGTGGCTCTTCAGTGCTTGCGTGAGCAAACCGCATTCAAATTCAGAGAGCAGGATCTGAACTGTTGCGTTTTCTTTGCCGGCTTGGTGGATGGCGACCAGAGTATAATCGTCCAAGTGGGCGACAGAAACCCCTGTCACTTCACCAGCAGCGGTCTTGATAAAATATTTTGCTTGCACTTTGGTTTCTTTCTCAGTTGTGAAGGTCCCGCGATGGTCGGGCGCTAGGTGTGTCGGTGCTTTTTGGCACACAGAATATGCCAATGACCCTATAGTGAGTTTTCCACATTAATTTTTTTTAAAGTACAAAGTATCTAGTGAGGAATTTTAACTTTTCTTTTTTTCTTTTAGGTCTGTCAAACAATCTATGACGAAGCTGGCTGTTATGTTAGACTTATTTGTCCCGCGTCTATAGATTCCTAAGATCGAGTTCAGCGACATTGCTTGTTTCTTACTGTCTTTAACTCTAAGCCCCCATTGATATATATGTCCTTTATTGAGTAGAATACAGTTGCTGTGTCAGTTTATTTTTCATACTATGATTAAAGCCATTTTTTTGATTTTGACGGCGTACTGAGCAAAGATAAAAATGGACAGCTGGGTTTTGTGTTAGAATGAAAAAATAACAAAAAGATATGATACTCGGCATAGACGCGTCTCGGGCCAATACAAAACAAAGAACCGGAGTGGAACAGTATGCTTTTAATATAATCCAAGGTTTAAAAAAAGTTTTGCCTTCTGATGTTGAAGTTATTTTGTATAGCCAAACGGCCCTGGAAGGCGAACTTGCCGAGCTTCCGTCTCATTGGAGATCAAAGGTTTTGTCTTGGCCTCCTCGGCGTTTGTGGACACAGATACGCCTGGGAGTTGAAATGCTTTTTCATAAGCCGGACATATTATTTATCCCGGCCCATGTCCCGCCCCTTTTGCATCCTAGAAAAACCGTCATGATGATTCATGATGTTGCAGCTTTCCGTTTTCCCGAAACTTACAATATCTTTGAACGCTGGTATTCTTTGTGGTCCGCGCGTTACGCGCTTAAGAGACTCTGGCGGATTATCGTACCGAGTGAATTCACGGGCAAAGAGCTTTGCGCTTTGACCAAACCTTCTCTGAGGAAAGCAGTTATAGCAGTGATTCATCATGGTTTTGATATGAGATATAATATAGATGAGAGGAATCCCTCGACCGTAGATGTTTTTTCAAAATATGGATTACGCAAACCATACATTTTGTCGATTGGGCGTCTGGAAGAAAAGAAGAATACACTCCGTGTTATTCAAGCTTTTAACGCCATTAAAAAAACAGTCGAGAAAAAACTATCTGAATCTCAGCTGGTCCTGGTGGGTAAACCTGGTCATGGATATGAATCTGTGAAGAGGGCAATAGATTCAAGCCCTTATAAAGCCGACATTATAGAGCTGGGCTGGGTTTCTGAACAAGAACTTCCTTATATCCTGAAAGAAGCTGTTGTCTTTTTATTTCCCAGTTTACATGAGGGATTCGGTTTGCCTGTTTTGGAAGCTTTCGCATCCGGCACGCCGGCCATTGTGTCGAAAGATAGCGCTTCGGCGGAAATCGCTTCTTCCGCGGCCTTGTCTGTTGATCCTTTAAATGTAGAGGATATATCTGACGCGCTTATACTTCTTTTGAAAGATTTTGAGCGCAGAGAGCAGTACAAGAAACGGGGTTTTCAGCGGCTTCAAGATTTTAGCTGGGGGAAGGCGGCGAGAAAGACAGCGGATCTTTTGCTTGACCGATGAACGAGGTGTATGTTTTATTTTTTTGTAATATGATAATCTATAGACATGGAAGATCATATTATCGGGCATAAGTACATTTTGGAATTTTTTAGGCGTGCTCAAAAAAATAATACTCTAAGCCACGCGTATTGTTTTGTAGGTTCAAGGCATGTGGGCAAACTGACCCTTGCCCGAGAAATCGCGGCATGGCTTTTGGAGACTTCTGTGGAGAGGCTGTATCTTTGCCCGGATTTTCTTTATCTCATGCGCGAACGGCATGAAAAAACCGAAACTCTAAAAAAAGATATATCAATAGAACAGATACGCAAGGCCAAACATTTTTTTGGACAGTACGCTTTTAAACAGGACGCTTACAAGGTTCTTATTTTAGATGATGCTGATTATTTAAGCGCCAGGGCGGCCAATGCTCTGCTCAAGACTTTGGAAGAGCCGGGCAGACGGGCCATCTTATTTCTTTTGACCAGTAATTATAATCAGATCATGGCGACGCTTCGTTCGAGGTGTCATGGTATATTTTTTTCCCATGTCAGCCCTGTTCTTTTGGAAACTCATGCTCGGGAGCATGGTTTGGACAAAGATCTGGCGAAAGAAATGGCTCGCTATGCTCACGGCTTGCCCGGCCTCTTGCATTCCTGGCTTTCCGATCCCCTTGCCTATGAAATGTACAAACAAGAACTTCAAAGATTCGTTTCATTATTTCACATTCCTTTGTATCAAAAGATGAAATATGTTGAAGAATTGTTCGGCGACAAAACAGACCATGTCGCGGCGCGCGGCCGTCTGTTGGAAGTTTTTGATATTTGGTATTTGGGTCTGCGCGACATGATTTTTGCTGAGACAAAAAATAAATCTTTGGATCATTCTCTTATTTTGGGAATTGAAGAATCCTTGCTCAAAGCCAGACAATACGTGAGACAGAATGTGCATCCGCGTCTCTTGGTAGATCAAGTTTTGCTCCGCATTCCTTGAGTTCCATATATTTCTCTTATTTTTTTATGAAACATACGCATATTAGTGTCTTGATGATTCTCAGCGCTTTGCTTCTGGTAGGTCAGGGCTGTGTTTTGGGCGGTGGCTCCGGGCCAAGCACCTCTGGACCGGCAGGTATCTTTGCATCCACCAACGCGGGGGAAGATTGGCAGTCTGTTTCTTTTGTTCCTACTGTTTTTGGCGTGCGCAATGTTTCAGGGTTGAGCGTATTTCGTTTGGTGGAAGATCCTCATGATTCAAAAACTTTATATTGGCTCACTCGTGACAGCGGGCTCTTGTATAGCTATGATGACGGCAAGTCTTGGCAGCAAAGCGTGGAGCCTTTTAATACCGGTTTTGTGTATAGTTTGAATGTGCATCCGGAGTCGCCCTGTACTTTGGTCGCAAGCAATGGAAGACAAATTTTTCGTTCGATCGATTGCAGCCGTTCTTGGAAAGAAATTTATAGAGAGGGGCGGCCTGAAGTGGTCATACGGTCCGTAGCCCATGATCCATTCCCGCCCTATGATATTTACGCTTTGGGAGACAATGGCGATCTCATCAAGAGCCTTGATAAGGGTCTGAGCTGGAACAGCGTGATTCGGCTCGAAATAAAAGCTTTGAGTGTTGTTTTTGACGCGAAGAGACAAGGACTCTTATACATCTCCACAAGAGACAGAGGTTTGTACCGTTCTTTGACCGGAGGCTCTACTTGGGTTGATTTGAGTGACAAATTGGGTGTGTTTCCAGGGGCACTTGAATACAGATCTTTTATAGTATATCCTACAGAAGCGAATCATATCTATTGGGTTTCAAAATACGGCGTTTTGGTTTCCAAAAACGCGGGGGAAGATTGGGAGGCCATTGAATTGATCACCCCACCGGGCGGCGTATCCATTTACGGTTTCGCGGTGAATCCGCGTAATGAGAAGGAAATATACTATACCGGCACGGTTGGCGTGAAATCCACTTTTTATCGCACTTTGGATGGAGGAAGAAATTGGGTAACCAAACGTCTCCCTTCAAACCAGATTCCCACCATACTTCGGGCGCATCCGGACCAGCCCGGCTGGCTTTATATGGGTTTCACTATACCGCAGGCAAAATAATGAATGAATTTTTATTATCTCGAACACCAATAACAATATCATTGATTTATGATCGCAGCGTACGAAATCCAATTTGAGAAAACGCTTGAGCATACCAAGCATGAAATCAGCGGTTTGAGAACAGGGAGGGCCACGCCCGCTCTGGTCGAGGATCTCTCCATAGAGGCCTATGGCGTGAGACAGTCTCTCAAGGCTTTGGCGTCTATACGCGTGCTCGACGCCAAAACCATTATGGTTGAGCCATGGGACAAATCCATTTTACAGAATATAGAATCAGGCTTCCGAAATTCTCAAATTGGTATTAATCCGGTCAATGACGGGTCTGGCATTCGTTTGGCCTTACCGGATTTGACTCAAGAACGGCGTTCTGAACTTATAAAAGTTCTTCATCAGAAGCTGGAGCAAGGTCGTATTGCCGTTAGAAAAATTCGCGAGGAAGCAAAAGCAGACATCGAGACATCTTATAAAGAAAAGAATATCGGCGAAGACGAAAAATTCAAATGGGCCGAAGAATTGGAAAAAATGGTTAAAGAATATAATGAAAAGTTAAAAGTGATGGGGGAAGAAAAAGAAAAAGAGATCATTACTGTTTGATTTGACAAGTAGCCTGTCTTTGCGTTATGGTAAAAGTACTGGCATTGAACAGGACTGGCATCCTGGGAGCCAGAGACAATTTTCATAAGAGAGCCCTGACATGAGTTGGGGAGCTTGGGTGGAACCCCCCGAGTATTTCGGGGCCCAAGACCATATGAGTGGTCTTTTTTTTATGGAGGCAAGCTGAGGGATTGTAAATTACAAATTAAAATTATTTTTTTAAAAGTATGTCACCCACATTCGAAACTATTGTTTCTTATGCCAAGCGCCGCGGTTTTATTTTTCAGTCCTCTGAAATTTATGGAGGCTTGTCTTCTTGCTATGATTACGGTCCTCTCGGCGTCGAGTTAAAAAACAATGTAAAACGCGCTTGGTGGAAGGCAATGATTCAAGAGCGTGACGACGTAGTTGGACTTGATTCGGCTATTTTGATGCATCCTCGGGTCTGGGAAGCAAGCGGCCATGTGGAAGGTTTTACCGATCCTTTGGTAGATTGCAAAGATTGCAAAAAACGTTGGCGGGCGGACCATTTGTTGGAAGCAAAAGGCATAAAACCCGATTTTCGTCCGGGCTCCCAGACTATGCAAGACATACATTGTCCTGAATGCGGAGGCGCTCTTACCGAGGTTCGAAAATTCAATTTGATGTTTCGTACTTTTATGGGCGCGGTGGAAGACAGCGCGAGTCAAATTTATTTACGGCCGGAAACTGCCCAAGGGACCTATGTCAATTTTCTTAATGTGGCTCAGAGTATGCGAAAAAAGCTTCCTTTTGGCATAGCTCAAGTGGGCAAAGCCTTTCGCAATGAAATCACTCCGGGGCATTTCACTTTCAGAACAAGGGAATTCGAACAAATGGAGATGCAGTATTTTGTGTATCCGGAACAAGCGCCGGCCTTTTTTGATGAATGGAAACAGCGGCGCATGGACTGGTATCTTCGGCTTGGCATGAAAAAGAACGCCCTCCGTTTTCGCGCCCATGAATCCCATGAACTGGCGCATTACGCGCGGGCCGCCGAGGACGTGGAATTCAATTATCCGGAGCTTGGTTTTAAAGAATTGGCGGGCATACACAATCGCGGGGATTGGGATCTCTCCCGTCATGAGAAGTACAGCAGTCAGGATCTGCATTATACCGACCAAGCAAGCGGCCAAAAATTTGTTCCTTTCATAGTGGAAACGGCGGATGGCGCGGATCGAGCCACTCTCGCTTTTCTGATGAACGCGTATGAAGAAGTGGAAACCAGAAGCGGAGATGAGGACGCCAAACATGAAAAAGAAATCGTGCTTCGTATTCACAAATCCTTGGCTCCCATCAAAGTCGCCATTTTGCCTCTGTCAAAAAAAGAATCGTTGCAAAGCATGGCTCGCGATATACAAACTTCTTTGTGGAGCGATCTCATGACCCAATACGACGAAACCGGCAGTATAGGCAAGCGGTATCGTCGCCAGGACGAAATTGGCACTCCGTATTGCGTGACCGTTGATTTTGAATCCGTGGAAGACAAAAGTGTCACGGTTCGTGACAGAGACAGCATGAAACAGGAACGCGTGGGGATTTCCGAACTCGCGGGTTATATACATGAACAGTTACGCGCATAAATTATCTTTTATCTTTGCACTATGTTTGAGGAATATACCTTGGATAACGGCCTGCGTGTTATCTTGGTGCACCAGTCTGGCACTGAATCAGTCACCAGTCTGGCGATGTATCCGGTCGGTTCTCGCTATGAACCCGAGTCATTGAGCGGAGCCTCTCATTATATAGAGCATATAATGTTTAAGGGAACTCAAAAACGGAAAACCACGCAAACGCTTACCCGCGAGATAGATAAATTTGGCGCCGAATACAACGCTTTCACCGGCAAAGAATCTACAGGGTATTACATAAAAGTGGGCGCTTCTTATTTTACCACAGCCGTGGATTTGCTTTCTGACATGCTGTTTCATTCTTTGTTTGACGCAAAAGAAATGGAGCGGGAGAAAACAGTGATTGTGGAAGAACTCCGCATGTACAGAGACAATCCTCTCATGAATATAGACAGCATTTTTGAGAGTCTGCTTTACCGGGGCTCTCCTCTGGGGCGCGATATTGGCGGCACAGACAAGCATGTCCTTGATTTTAAACGTCCTGAGGTTTTGGCTTATCGAGAACAGCACTACCATCCCAAAAATATGACGCTTGTGGTCTCCGGCGCTCTTCCCGGAGACACAAGACATATTTTGCAAACATACTTTGGTTCTTTTCAAAGCGACAAGCATTTTAAAGCTCTGCGTTTTAAACCTGGTCATTTTGGATCAGAGAAAAAAGCGGATCGGATTGTGGTGGATTACAAACAAACTGATCAGACTCAGCTTATGCTTGGTTTCCCGGCTTTTGAATATGGCAGAAACGAGCACGCGGCTTTGAGTCTTATGAATACTATTCTAGGCGGGTCGATGAGTTCACGTTTGTTTATTCAGATCAGAGAGAGGAGAGGCTTGGCTTATATGATAAGCAGCGGTACAGAACGGTTTCGGGATTCCGGCTATATGTATGTGAGGGCCGGTCTTGAGTCAAAAAACATAAATAAAGCCATTGAAGTCATAAAAAAGGAAATGATGAAAATCGCTGAAAAGGGCGTGACAGAGCGCGAGCTCAAAGACGCCAAAACACATATCAGAGGAAGTCTTACCTTATCCATGGAAGATTCGAGCGTGCAGGCAAATTGGTATGCCAAACAAGCCCTTTTCATGAAATCAATAGAAACCCCGGAACAACAGCTTCAAGCTATAGAACAGGTTAGTTTGGATGAAGTCAAGTGTTTGGCGAAAAAAGTTTTTAAGTTTCAGAGTATGCGCGTGGCTGTCATTGGCGCTGTAAACAAAGATGATGTACACTTTTAGTATGAATTTTAAATTATAAATTTTCGTGCTATGTTTTTTTGCGCCAATTGGAAAATGTATATGACCATGAAAGAGAGCTTTGAGCTTGCGCAGCGCATTTCTGATTTGCATTTTTTCGAAGATGTGGAAGTAGTGCTCTGCCCCAATACCCTCGCTTTCAGCGGCGTCAAAGAAAAGGCGGGACAAGCCGTTAAGCTCGGAGCCCAGGATTGTCTGTGGGTGCCGCAAGGAGCTTACACAGGCGCCACCTCTGCTTTTATGTTCCGCGAAGCAGGCGCTTCTTACGCTCTCGTCGGTCATTCTGAACGGCGCTATCTTTTTGGTGAAACAAACGAAGATATACGAAAGAAAATGGAGGCTTGCGCTGACAATGGGTTGACGCCCGTACTCTGCGTGGGAGAAACCGCTGAAGATCGTGAAGAAGGAAAGACAGAATATCGAATAAAAAAACAGCTATTAAAAGCCTTTGAAGGACTACATTTTGAGAGAGTACGTCCCATCATCGCTTACGAACCAGTCTGGGCCATTTCAAAATCAGGGCTTGGGGAACCTTGCGATCCGGCTCAGGCAAACGCGATGCATGAATTTATTAAGCGTGAAATGAAAGAACACCTTGGAGAGCCTATTAGGGTCATTTATGGCGGCAGTGTGAACGCTGAAAATGTGAAATTTTTTAGCTCGCAAGCTTCGATTGACGGAGTTTTGGTTGGGAGCGCCTCCACACGCTTTGATTCTTTTTCCAAGATTCTTGAAGCTTTAAGCGAGAAAAATTAGTTTTTTATGTTTTTTGTACCGCTCATACTGATCATTCTTTCTCTCTCAACCATTCTTTTTATCGTCATCAGAAAATTTTCTCGGTTGGTTCTTTTGGATCTTGATTCCATACAAGAAATCAAGGAACACCAAAAAAAAGACGATTTGCTCCGCAAATGGGCCAGTGAAAAAGAAGACGAAGTGCACCGGAAGATGATGAACGTTCTTGGTCCTTTTTTTGCTTTTCTCAAAGGTTTCCAAAAGACTTTTAGAAATTACGTATGGCGTGTGGAACAAATGGTGAGAAAAGAAGCGCAACATATGCGTCGAGAAAGAAAGGCGCAGCAACCTAAGGAAGACAAAGAGCAAAAAGAACAAAGAAAAAATGAACTTGAGTCCCTTCTCCTCGAAGGCAAGACGGCTTTGGACCAAGGGATATACAACGACGCTGAAAAGAAATTTATCGCTGCCGTTAAGCTTGATCCAAAAAATACGGCCGCCTATGAAGGCCTTGGCGATGTGTATTACCACAATAATCAAGGGGAAGAAGCGGGGCAGACCTATGGATTTCTACTCCAGCTTGACCCGAGAAATGAGCACGCCTGTCTTCAGCTCGCTCGCATGGCAGAGGACAAGCACGAGTTGGATAAGGCCGTAGATTATTATCAGCAAGCTCTTCTTATCAATGACAGCGTTTCGACTCGCTTCACGAAAATATATGATCTTTTGATGCAACTCGGACAACACCAGACTGCTTTCGAGGCCGCCACCCAGGCTGTGCAACTGGAGCCGGACAACCCAAAATATCTTGACAATTTACTGGAGGTCAGTATACTATTGGGAAACAAAAAAGCCGCTGAAGAAGTATACGAGCGTCTGAGAATGGTTAACCCGGAGAACAACAAGCTACCTGCTTTCAGAGAGCGGATTAATGAGCTTAAAAGTTAAAATTTTCAAAGGCCACCTTAGCTCAGCTGGTAGAGCATCGGTTTTGTAAACCGCAGGTCGTCGGTTCGAATCCGACAGGTGGCTCGATTTGACTCTTAGCAATAAAAAATGGGTCGGTACCGAAGCGGTCAAACGGGGCAGACTGTAAATCTGCTGGCTTACGCCTTCGGGGGTTCGAATCCCTCCCGGCCCACACCACAAAAGAAGAGCCCTGATGGGTTCTTTTTTGTTGTAGTGGAGCTTGAGAATAGTTCGAAATAGAATGTTTGAAAGTAGAGCAATATCTTGACAAGATATTTGATCTTGTAGTATGTTTCTTTGCTGTGTCTTCTGTGGCTGTGTAGGTTTTAAATGATTTAGAACCCATACAGCCATTGCCAGACAAAGGGAGGAAAGGCATGGAAATCAGGCGTTTTTCTCATATCATGGTTTTGGGTCTGCCAAGTGCGGAGGATCTTCGGATTCAGGTTTTGTTGATTCGGGTCCGGGACGGGCAGGTGGCTCTGGACAAGGCCTACGATGCCGCCGATCATGGCGGCTCTTGCGAAGAGGCCATTAACGCGGCCGAGACTGATCTTTCGGCCATCGTGGCTGACCCGTTGGAGCGTGATGCCTTGTGGCAGGTGGCCCGGCAGCTTTGGCAGGAGGGCCATGATTGGAGAGAGACTACGGTCACAGCTAACATCGGCCGGATCTCATGGACCGATCAGGTCGTCTGATCTTTGTGCAGACCGTCCGCGTTCAAGTCCATCGGTGAACGCGGACGGAGAACAACATACCTAATGGTTTTATAATAGGGCCTCGTAGGTCTTTTTTTAATCTCTCTTAGAAATCAATTCCCCATAGCTCTGCTATGTGATGAGTATGAAATGGATTTTCTTTGATATTTTATTAGCTTGTCGCGATCTAATTTATTGAGTTTCCATTATGAGCGATTCGGTTCAAGGTCCTTGCGTAATTCAATTTTGTGGTATACTTTTTAAGTTATCAACATGTGTATTTCCATGCCCTTGAAGGGGTATTTTCTATGTGGTACTTTACCTAAAACATATTTAATTCATTTAACAAACAGTATTGTTTTAATTGCATTATATGAAAAATTTTAGATTTTTCCTCGGCCTGTCGGCCCTACTTCTCTTGGTCGGAGCAGGTTGTCAAAAAGCCTCTGAATCCGGCTCAGTTCCTGCCACTTCGGTAAACGTAACTTCAGAAAGTCAAGAAGTGAAGCAGGTAAAAGTTGGCGTTATGCTGCCTTTTACCGGAGACGCCGCAAGCTACGGAGAGAGTGTAAAAAAAGCGGTGGAACTCGCCAAATCAGAGCTTGGCGTGGATACTATAGAGTTGGTTTATGAAGATTCAAAATGCGAGGGCAAAGACGCCGCGACCGCGGTGCAGAAATTAATTTCTGTGGACAAAGTATCTGCCATCATCGGAGAACTTTGTTCAGGCGCCAGTTTGGCGGCCGCTCCGGTGGCAGAACAAAACAAAATAGTTATGATCAGCCCCGCGTCTACTGCTCCAAACTTCAGTGACGCGGGAGAATATATTTATCGCACCGTGCCCAGTGATCTTTCTCAGGGAGCTTTCGGCGCCAAGCTCGCTTCTGACAAAGGTTTAAAGAAAATGGCGGTTCTCTATACCAATGACGATTATGGTGTTGGTTTTGATCAAGTTTTAAAAGCCGAATTTCCAAAATTGGGCGGAGAAGTGGTAGCCAGCGAAGCGGCCGATCGACAGAGTGTTGATCTCAGAACCCAGCTGACCAAGATTAAAGTGGCGAATCCGGATTCTCTGTATATTATAAGCAATTCTCCGGACACGGCATCGGCCGCGCTTAAACAAGCAAAAGAATTAGGCTTAAAAGTTACTTTATTTGGCTCTGAGGGTCTCAAAAATCAGGATATAGTAGAAGCAGCCCAGGGTGCTGCCGATGGCCTCATAGTAACTGCAGTGAGCGGAGGAAACGAGGCATTCGCAGAGGCTCATAAAAATAAATACGCGGCAGAGCCCGGACCTTTCGCGGCACAGGGCTATGACGCTTTCAAACTTATTGCCTGGGCAGTGCAGGCCGGAGCCGGCACAGGAGAAGAGATAAAAGCGAAATTGGATGTGGTGGATTATGACGGAGCCACCGGACGCTTGCGTTTTGACGCCAAAGGTGATGTATCTGGAAATTATGAAGTTTATGTCGTAAAGAATAGCACTTTTGTGAAAGAATAAAACCAAAAGCATAAAATATCGACCACCAGCCTAAGGGTTGGTGGTCGATTATTTTTAATTTACAATTTATGATTTTTAATCAATTTTTATCCTCTTAATTTTTAATGACTGAGTCTGTAAAGATATCTTTCGGAGAAGAGTATTTTGTTTGTATCATTGTAACATTATGTCATTATCACCTTGTTTAAAAATTAAGAATTATAAATTTTAAATTAAAAATTCCTAAGGAGTATGATCAAGTGGCTTTATTTTTTGAATCGGTGTCAGGAACTTGTCTTTTAAGATGATGAACCGTATACTTTCCGGTATTATGTTCATCAGCCAATTTGTTTTTAATGGCCTTATAACCGGCGCCATTCTATCTTTGGTGGCTATTGGTTTTTCCCTTATTTATGCCACGAACCGTTTCGTGCATTTCGCGCATGGCGTGGTGCTGGCTTTTGGAGCGCACATGCTCTACGTTTTTTTTTCTTTGTTTGGTTTCCCTTTTGTGGCAGCTGTTTTTTTGACTCTTGTACTATCAAGTTTTTTAGGAATCTTGGTGAATGCCTTGGTCTATGTTCCATTGAGAAAAAGAAAAGCCTCCAATGCCATACTCCTTATAGCAAGTTTGGCGCTTATGATTCTTATTGAAAATATATTGCTCGGTGTGTTCGGCCCAGGTGTCAAATCAATCGGTTTTTTGACTGCTCAAAAGGGCATGAGTATAGCGGGCGCCATGGTAACTCCTTTGCAAGTTCTTATCATGGTCAGCTCTCTCATCCTGCTTTTTATTGTGTGGTTTTTTGTAAAATACACAAAGTCCGGTAGATACATACGAGCGGTTTCAGATCATCCTGAGCTTGCCATGATATCAGGCGTACCGGTTCATAAAATCAGGATGCTCGGTTTTGCCGTAGGTTCCTTGATTGCCGGTTTGGCGTCGGTTTTTGTGGCTCTTGAACAAAATGTATCCCCATTCATGGGCACGAATTTGATTGTAAAGGGTTTTGCCGGCGCGGTGGTAGGCGGCATGTACTCATTGCCCGGAGCAGTGCTTGGCAGTTTTTTGCTGGGGCTTGGCGAACATCTGGGCACTATGTTTTTGCCGTCTGAATATAAAGAAGCGATTAGTTTTACAATTTTATTTATTTTTTTATTGTTCAGACCTCAGGGAATTTTGGGAATAAAAAAGAAATTTTGATCTATGTTTGCCAATTATCTCATTCATATCTTAATCACGGTCGGGTATTATCTTATCTTGGTTTTGAGTTTAAATTTGACTTTGGGATATTCCGGCATTTTGAATCTTGGCCATGTGGCTTTTTTTGCGGTGGGCGCTTATACCTCGGCCATTTTGACAAAGTCAGGCCTGCCCTTTGTCGCTTCTTTTCTTTTGGCCGGATTGATGGGAGGAGTGTTCGGCTTTTTTGTCGCTTTATTTACCAAACGCCTAAAAGGAGACTATATCGCTCTCGCCACTTTGGGTTTTAGTTTTGTCGTGCTGAGTTTTATCAATAATCTTCGTTTTCTTACCAGAGGCCCTTATGGTATCGCCGGAATTGAAAAACCCAATATATTTGGGTGGCAGATACATTCGAATGTCGGCTATCTTGTATTTGTGTCTGTAATGGTGCTTTTGTGTTTTTTGTTGCTGTACCGGATTGTTCATTCGCGCTATGGTTCTTTGCTGCAAGCGGCTCGTGATGACGAAATAGGGCTTTCGGCTTTGGGCAAAAATGTTTTTCGTCTCAGAGTTCAGGTTATGGCTCTTTCAGGGGCCTTGGCTAGTATAGCGGGGAGTATATTTGCGCATTATATTACGTATATTCATCCGAGCAATTTTTTTCTTTCCGATATTATACTTATAGTCAGTATGGTGATTGTCGGGGGTTTGGCATCTTTACGAGGTAGCGTGCTCGCTACCTTTTCGCTTATTTTTTTTACCGAATCCGTACGTTTTCTTCCCTTGCCTCCGGGGATTGTGGGGCCCGCTCGTTTGATTATATACGCTCTCTTGCTTTTGTTGATACTTTTATATAAACCGAGGGGCTTGTTCGGAAAAATAGATTTGCAATAAGTATGCTCGAAGTTAGAGATATCAAAAAATCTTTCGGAGGTATTGAAGCTCTGCAGGGCTCTGTTTTTACAGTAGAAGGAGGGAGAACCACGGCTTTTATCGGCCCGAATGGAGCCGGCAAGACTACTTTGTTTGACATTATTTCAGGTTTCCTCAAGCCAGACAGCGGCAGTGTTTTTTTTGATCATAAAGATATTACCGCTCTCTCTCCTCACGAACGCGCCAAACTTGGCATAAGCCGGAGTTTTCAACAAGTTCGTTTGTTCAAATATCTGAGTATTTTTGAGCATCTGCGCATGGTGGAGGATCATGAAGACAGCAGACTTCTAAAAAATATATGTTTCAAACAAAATACGGACCATACACATGCCTATGAGAAAATTTTGATTGATTTTGGCATTGAAAGAGATCCGAATACCACCGTGGAAGAGCTGAGCTATGGACAGAAAAAATTACTTCAGATTCTTCTGGCTCTGCGCATGAAACATCGCCTCGTACTTCTGGATGAACCGGTCGCGGGGGTGAACAAGGTGATTCAGGACCGCATAGAAAGTCTTTTGCTTGATTTAAAGAAAAAAGGAGAAACTATTCTTCTCATAGATCATGATATGGAATTTATTAGGAATTTGGCCGACCATGTCATTGTTTTGGATGCCGGCGTGGTATTGACGCAAGGGAAGCCGAATCAAGTTTTGACTGATAAAAAAGTTCTGGAGGCGTATTTAGGACAATGAGTATGCTAGAAATTCAACATCTGAACGCCGGCTATGCTGATCTTCATATTTTGAAAGATCTAAGTTTGAAATTGCAAAAGGGCAAGATATCTTTGCTTATGGGCCCGAACGGAGCAGGGAAGTCTACGCTCCTTAAGTCAATTTTTAATCTCGCCGCCGTTAATTCCGGAAATATTTTATATAAAGGTAAAAATATAACCGGATTTCCAGCGCATAAACTTTTGGCTTTGGGGATTGCCTTTGTATCTCAGGGAAATATCAATTTTGCTTCGCTGAGTGTTTTGGACAATCTGCTCATGGGTGTTCATTTTTTAAAGAATAAAGAAGAAATCAGGCGCCGTCTTGAAGAAGTATATTTTCAATTTCCGGTTCTTAAAGAAAAAGAAAGAGCCTATGCGTTTAGCCTGTCCGGAGGCCAGCAACAAATTTTGGCTTTGGGAAGGGCCCTTATGGGCAGACCAGAACTCCTCCTTCTGGATGAGCCTTCGCTCGGGCTTGCTCCCAAATTGGTGCGTGAGGTTTTTGGATATATAAAAGAAATAAAAGAGCGTTTTGGCACGAGCATACTTATTGTGGAGCATAACATTAAAAGCCTCATAGATGTGGCTGATTATGGATTTATTTTGGTCCACGGAGAATTGTTGGCAGAAGGGAGCTGTACTGAGCTTAAAAATAGCGATATAATGAAGCAGGTATTTGTGGGTGCTCTGGAATAGGTATTCTTTTCACAATCTGCTATACTGTCTTTAACGCATTTTTATTCTTAATTTTTATAGAATATGAAAAAAGGCGGATGTTCCATGAGCAAGCTCAGTTGGTGGCTCCTTTTTGTGGGAGGCTTGAACTGGGGGCTCGTTGGTTTGGGCGGATTTTTTGGTAGTGATTGGAACGTGGTAAATTTGCTTTTGGGCGGATGGCCTTGGCTCGAATGGCTCGTCTATGTATTGGTGGGTGCCGCGGCAGTGGCCAGTCTTTTCAATTGTAAGTGCAAGACTTGTAAGCCGATGTAAATTGACGGTGTGATATCAAAAAAATGGCCTGTCTAAGGCCGTTTTTAGTGTAGAGATCGAAATTTTCCTAAAAATTTACGATTTTATAATAAAGTGTTTGTTCGTGTCACTCTCTGTCCACCAGTCCGCGTCTCTAGGCCGAGCGCCGCCGTGCCGCCTTGAGCACGACCTTGCCGTACCAGAAGATACCGATCATGGAGAGGATACCGACCAGCCCCATGATGTACCAGACCAGGCCCACGCTGTTGTGCGCGTAGAGGTACGCCGTCAGCGCGTCGCCCGTCTGGCCGGTGAAGTCGACAAGGCCCTTGAAGGCTTCGCCGACAGGGATCTTCCCGATTTCGGCCGGATCCATGCCGAGCTCTTCGAGCCGCACTCGCGAGAGTTCGTCCTTGGAGGCGAAGCGGCCGTAGAGCCAGGGACCGAGCTTCCCCTCGATGGTCCAGCCGATGGCGAAAGGCAGGTTCGCGAAACCCAGGTACATGGCCCGCTTTTCCGGCGGCGCGATGTTGCCCATGAACTCGTTGAACTTGGGGCTCGAGAACATCTCGCCCAGACTGAAGATGGCGATCACGCCGACGAAGGCGAAGGCCGCGGTGACCGTTCCGAACATGAAGAACGAGATCGTGGCAAGGAAGGTGCCGAAGAGCATGCTCCCCACCTGGGTCAGCTTGCCGCTCAGCCAGGCAAAAAGGAAACAGGTGGTCATGATCATGGCCGCGTTGAGGTTCAAGAGACCCTCGGGCTTGATGACCGTCCCGTCCTCGTTCATGGCGAGCATGAACTTCCAGAAGCCGCTCTTGGTTCCGTTTTCGCCGAAGAAGTAGCTGACGATGACCTTCGTATCGACCCAGTCGTCGATGTGGGCCGGAAGGACGTCGAACAGGGCGTTGAACATGAACCAGAAGAGCGAGAACACGCCGAGGAAGACCCAGACGTGCGGCTTCTTGAGCTCGCTCCAGGAGTCCTTGAAGAGGTTGGGCCGCTCCTCGCCTTGCTCCCGGCGTTCGCGCTCCTTTGCCAGGCGTTCCTCCTTCCCCGGCTCCTTGTACATGAGGAGGAAGAGGAAATTCAGGCTGATGATGCCCGCGCAGGTGTAGAACACGTAGGCCCAGTCCCAGTTTCGCATGTAGCCCGCGACCAAGGGGCCGATGAACCCGCCGATGTTCACGGTCTGGTAGAAGATACCCCAGGCCATGGATCGGTTGTCACGCGTGGTCGCGTTGACCACGGTTCCCTGGATACCCGGCTTGAAGATGCCGGTTCCGAGGGCCAAAACCACCGCGCCCGCGGCAAAGCCCATGTAGTTCGGGAAGAAAGCCATGATCAGGTATCCAACGATCTTCACGACCGTGGAAGCGAAAATGGTTTCCTTGTACCCGAACCGGTCGCTCAGAGCTCCGGAGAAGATGGGAACAAAGCTCTGGGTAAAGGCCCAGATCAGCATGATGTTGCCGAAGACATCCATGGTGATCCCGAGGCCTCCCTCGGAAGCAGGCTGCTTGGCGTAGAGGACGGCAACGGCCTTCACCCCGTAGTAGGCGAGGCGTTCCACCATCTCCATGCCACCACAGATCCAAAACACATAGCTCAAGCTGGTCAAGGCAACCCAAAAACTGAGCTGTTTTACATCGTCAAGCGCGCTCTCGGCGCGCCTCCTCAAACCAATGTTTTTTTCGTTGTCGCTCACAGTTTTTCCTTTTCCTAACAGAGAGTGACACTATGCCCACCTCGAGAGTCACTCTCCTCAGTTGGTTAGATCCTGAGATGGACAATTTTCTCTCTGTTAGACTTGCTAGATTGTAAGGTGCGTATTTGCCCCAAGTTACCACAGGCTCGCTCCTTGGTCAAGGCATAAACCCCCGTCACTCATTTGAGTATTGAGACGATTTTTGGTGGCTTAAACTTTGTATATATCTCGGTTTTAGCCCCCTGTAGTTTGCTCGGATTCATGTTTATGGGTTGTAATTTATTGTTTTTGCTTAGAATTACTAAACAAACAAAAAAATGACTGGAAAGCCATTTCAATCCGGTTCACTCAGAGGAGATTTCATTCAATCTCTGGGTCAAAAAACAGAACATTTAATTTTGGAGCCGTCTTCGGGAATTGAACCCGAGACCTACGCCTTACCATGGCGTTGCTCTACCAGCTGAGCTAAGACGGCATGAACTGTGCTTCACCAAGCTCGATGAAGCGGTCGTTAGCGGATACAGTGCGCGCCAAGGGATTCGAACCCCTGACCCTCTCGGTGTAAACGAGATGCTCTAACCAACTGAGCTAGGCGCGCGCGGGTTTAATAAGTCATTTTAAATAAATTTTTCGTTTATCTCATATTGTATAAGCTGGAGTATCAAAATTCTAGAGCAAACCACAGCTTGCGCTTAAATTGCCAGAATAGTATACATTTATACCATACCTTGGTCAATAGTGCGAGCCAATAAAAATGTCTTTTCAGCCATTTTGAGTTTAGATTGTATTATTGACTTTTATGTTTTTTTGTCTATACTTAGGTTTGAACACAGACATTCAATATTCCTTATAAAACTATATGAAGTGTTTTGCATCACTTTTTCGTTTTCCCTTAAGTTTATTTCTGTTTTTTATATTCGCTTTTGCATTATTTCCAACGGAAAGTTTCGCTCTTGATTTGCGCATTACCCATCCTCTTGAAAGCTCAGCGCTGAATTCTTCCGCCATACAGATTAAATGGACAGACGTGAAAGCCGATTATTATGAAGTGGCCGTGGGTTCTTCCCCCGCTCTTCCGGACTATGGCTGGTATGCGAATCTAAAAAAGCCAAAATTACTTATAAAAAAATTGCCTTTTGACGGTTCTACGGTGTATATCCGGGTTTTTGCTTATGTGAATGGTTCAGTTTTTACCACGGACAGTCATTTTAGAACCTATAGGAAGCCGCGGAGCCCTCTTATCTCTGAACCTCTCAAAAAAACAAAACTCTCCAGTGATTCTCTTTACATCTCATGGCTAGACGTGGGAGCAGATTCCTATGAAGTCTTGCTAGGTTCAAAGGCAAGAGGCTCTGATCTCGCGCGTCTTTCGTCAAAAGATAATAGTGTTTCCATTTTTTCTCTACCCAAAGATGGGAGAAAGTTATTTATAACAGTGAGAGCTGCTTTTGGAACTAAGATCAGGCAATCGAGCACCTATGTTTTTGCTTTCAAAGAAAGCCTGGGACAGACACTTCCTCTGCCTACCCCCACTCCCACTCCCACTCCTTCCACTCCTATTATCCCTGCCCCCACTCCCACATCAACTCCTCTTACTGCTGACAACAACCAAGATCAAGCAATTCCCACCCTCCCTTTGTCTTTTGGTTCATTAAGCGCAGTATGGGCAAACACAGGAGAAGACAAAGTGGTTCAGGAAGATCTTCGCGCCACGCATGATGCTTTTTCAGTCCAGAATAGCGCATGGGACGGAGCGAAAATTAAGATGTTTGGCGCGCGCAATGAAGTGGTGAATGCTAACCTGATACTTGAAGCAAGCACGAAAAACGCTGATGCTATGAGCGTAACATTTGATAAGCTCAGCGGCCCGGGCGGTTTTTCTCTTTTTTCAAAATCTTTGAAACAAAATGACGATTTATTCAATTGGGTTGGCCGCAATATCGAATTGTTTTATGTGCGTTATCTGGAAATACAGGGGATAAGCAAATTCATTGGGAGCGGTTTGCAGTATCCAAACGGCATTTCACAATTGCCAAATCGTTGGCAGGGTACATCTTGGCCCGAAAGGCCTGATCACAATAAAAATTACCCTGAAATCGCGGTGCCTTTGGAACTGGAGAATACTTTTTCAATATTACAGGGCAAGAACCAGAGTATTTGGATTGATGTGTATATTCCAAAAAATGCGCCGGCTGGCCTTTATTCGGGAAATTTTAATATATATGAAAAAGGACAACTGGCCGGTTCTGTTCCGGTAGAGCTTCAGGTTTTGGATTTCAGTTTGCCTGATCGTCCGACTGTGAATACCATGCTCTACCTCGGCAATGACATGGCGAAAAGGTATTTTGCTGACGCTGAATTGTATACCCCTTTGGGACAAAAAGAATATCAATCTTTGAGAGATCGTCACTTCATGCTGGCGCATAGACACAAGATTTCTCTTATAGATTCTGATCCGGAACAGTCTGCCGCAGAGCCTGCGGGTCAACCGAGCTCGGCCTGGGTGCCGCGATTGTCCGGTGCTTTGTTTACCTCGGCAATGGGTTATGAGGGTCCGGGCCTTGGAGTCGGGAACGGCGTGTATTCAATCGGTAGCTATGGCTCATGGCCGTGGAAAGGGCAGGGGAAAGACGCCATGTGGAAGCATACGGACGCTTGGGCGAATTGGTTTAAAATATATTCTCCGGGCACGGATTATTTTTTGTATCTCATAGACGAGAGCAGTGATTATAATCAAACCAATACCTGGGCCGCGTGGATCAATCAAAATCCCGGGCCAGGCTCTGCCGTCAGGTCGGCCGCTACTATTCCGCTTACAGAAGTCCACCATACGCCGGAACTTGATATCCCTATTTCCGGAATGTATCTGGGAGACCCCGCGGTTTGGGAGTCGCATTCACAGAATTATTTGGGCAAGCCTGGCAAGTCTTATTATATGTACAACGGAGGAAGACCTGGCTCAGGCTCTTGGGTCACGGAAGACGACGGAGTGGCCCTCCGCGAACTTGCTTGGGGACAGTACAAAAAACATATTGACCGTTGGTTTTATTGGGAATCAACGTATTACAACAATTATCAAGGTGGCACCGGCCAAACCGACCTGTACAAACAGGCCCAGACTTTTGGTGGACATAGTGGATATGATAATTATTACGGAGAAACAGGTTGGAATTATAGCAATGGGGATGGTGTCTTGTTTTATCCGGGGACAGATCGCGTGTATCCGGATTCATCCTATGGTATCAAAGGGCCTATCGCCAGTTTGAGATTAAAATATTGGAGAAGAGGCATTCAGGACACTGATTATCTCGCTTTGGCGGAAAAGAAAAATTCGGCCGCCACACAAGCTATTCTTCAGAAGATTCTGCCGAAAGCACTCTGGGAAAACGGCGTGGACAATGTGAATGACCCTACGTATGTGACTGTAGAGCATGTGTCCTGGCCTACTGATCCTGATCTCTGGGAGCAGGCACGGAAAGATTTGGCAACCATCATTCAGGGCATATAAATTTTGTCTCGAAATAATTCCGTTGATGATTTGGCGAGATTTAGCGGGCACCCCCATAGGTTGTATTCGCTCGAGGAGCTTGCGCAGTGTGATGTTGAACTTCATTCTTGTCGCCTTTGGATCAAATGCTTTTCTTTGGAAGGCACCATTAGCAATCTTGACACTAAAATTCTATTTTTGCTATAATCAAATCGTTTTATTACATAACATTAATTCCACCCAAGAGCTTGAGCCATGCATATGTAAAGCTTCAAGCCTTTCAAGAGGTGTGAGAAAGGAACACTATGACTCCAGAAACAATGGTACTTTTGGCAAAGGCCGCGGCCATCGCGGTAGGTGGTTTCGCGCCGGCTCTCGCTATCGGTCAGATTGCATCAAAAGCCATGGAAAGCATTGGCCGCAATCCGGAAAGCGCGGACAAATTGTTTGTGCCGCTTCTCTTGGGCATGGCTTTCGCAGAAGCTATAGCCATTTACGCGCTTGTAGTTACCTTTACTTTATAAAATTTCCGTTTTCGCTCCACGCTCTATGATAACTTTTATTGACATTGCATATGCCGCGAGCGAAGCGTCTGCAAAGGCCGCGGAATACGGGGGAGGAGCAGAACTCGAGCCTTCTGGCATCGCAGGCAGTCTCGGACTCGACCTAAAACTTTTTATCGCCCAGCTCATTAATTTTGCGATTGTTTTATTTATTCTTTGGAAATTTGTTTTCAAGCCGGTTGCCAGCAAGCTTTCCGAAAGGACTGAAAAGATAGAAAAAGCTCTTAAGAACGCGGATCTCATGTCCAAAGAAAAAGAATCTTTCGGCGTCTGGAAAAAGCAAGAAATGGTGGAAACCAAGAAACAGGCGGCAGAAATTATCGCTGTTGCGAGAGTCGAGGCTGAAGGAGCAAAAGAGCAGGCCCTTTTTGACACGAAAGAAGAACAAAAAAAGCTCGTCGCGCAAGCCAAAGTATTGATAGAAAAAGAAAAGGATAAAGCGCTGAGAGAGGCTAAGTCAGAGATAGGGGAGATGGTGATATTGGCCACGGAAAAGTTGCTCGGCCAAAAATGTGACGAAAAAGCGGACAGAAAATTGGTTTCAGAGCTGGTCAAGACCTTGTAATGAATTTTTTCATGAAATAAAAAACAGAATTTGAGTTCTGTTTTTTTGTTTTCCTTTTACGGGTTTGTGCTGCGAGCGGTATTTTATAAACACCGGACGATTGTCTCTTATTCCACTGCAGGCTCTAATTTTTTGGTAACTTTGTTATGATGTTTGTTATCTTCATGACTCTGTATCTCGGTGGTGGCTATGGTTAAATACACAAGCACAAGCATAGAAAATACGATTGCTTGTATGATGCCCACAAGTATCTCGAGTCCCATAAAAGGCAAGGGGACAATAAAAGCCATGAGCGAAGCCATGACAGTCATGAGCACTTCGCCGGCAAAAATATTGCCGAACAGACGCAGAGACAAAGAAACCATTTTCGCTATTTCAGAGAATACTTCTATGAGTCCCACAAAAAATTCAATTACCGCGATAAGTATTTTTGTGGGGCTTAGGCTTTTGACTGCTTGGTAGATATCGCCGAGTTTGATAAATTTATTCGCGTATTTGAAAAAACCGATAGTCATAATACCCAAAAAGTGCGCTGTCACCACTCCAAATACAGACATAACAACCGTAAGATTTAGGTCGGAGGTGGCCGGCCGGAGAATGGGAATCCCAACAATACGGCCTTCATGCGGCAGATAGCGCACAAAAGATCCGGTTCCGGGGAATTGTCCGAGCCAATTCGAAATAAGAATAAACAGAAATAGCGTGCCGACGATTGGTAAAAATGTTAAGCTTTTTTTTCTATTTTTAGTGACGCCGTCTATATAGCTGAGAAGTATTTCCAGAATCGCTTCAAAAAAATTTAGTATTCCTTTCGGAGCCCGGTCGCGTTTGTAGTATTTTTTGATTCCCCTGTTTAGAAACAAAGCGAAGACGGCGAAGAGGACCACCGTGAGGCTCGAATTTATCAAAGAATTGCTTACAGCGAAATTTCCAATATGGAATATCGTTTCAGGGGCTAACGGCGGCAAGAGAAGTTCCTGCATATTATTATCATTCTACTTGAGTATCTTTTTAACTTCTTCGATTTTTTTGTAAATGAGGTAGCTACTGAGCGATAGGGCAAGGAGAATCCCCGCTACAATGAAAATTTGGCTATCGTATTTGCGTTCCAGCCATCTACCAAAGTATACAAAGGCAAGGAGTGGAAGAGCAAGTATAAGGGCAAATTGTGCCCCCAGTTCAAAGAGCATATAGCCTGCGGCAGCCTTTTTTCCTCTCTCTTCTCTTTTTTTTTGATCTTCTTGCATTTCCATATCCCAAGGCTCATGAGTCAAAAGAATCCATTTTAGTATAGTGAACCTTGAGCCTTACTGTCAAGAATCAGAGGAATTCCATACATAAGAAAAACAGCCGCTTGAGGGTTTTTTTTGAAGTATTTTGCTAAAGTTAAAGGTTTTTTAAGATTTTCCATAGTTTCTCCTCTATCTTTATTCCTGTGTTGACGAATCTGTTTTCATATGGTATTCTTATTTGCATTCAAGATTCTCCATAAAAATTTTGCTAAGTTCTATAAACATTCGTATGTCACAAGACAACATGATAAAGCTCGAGTGTACTGAATGTAAGCAGATCAATTATTTTTCCCGGAAAAATAAAAAGACGCTGAAAGATAGGCTCGAGTTGAAAAAGTTTTGCGTTCATTGCAAAAAACACGCTTTGCACAAAGAGACTAAATAAGATAAAATGATTCCTATACAGGGATCATTTTAATTTGTAATTTATAATTTTTAGTTTTAAACAATTTGCAATTCGTAATTTTTAATGACTGAGTCTGCGAAGGTATCTTTCGGAAAGTGGTATTTCCTTTACATCATTAGAAATTGTGCCATCATAAATTGTTTAAAAATTTTAACCAATATGACTTTCTTTAAACATCTGTATCGCAGTCTGTGGGATATCGAGTGGCTGAGGAACATGAAAGACAAACGCAAAGAAACCTGGCTCTATTTCTTTTTGTTCATGTTTTTGTTGGTGGTTGCCAAGTCCGCGCCTTTCTTAGTTCGGGTTCCTGAAGTTTTTCAATTGGCCAAAACAGTAATTGAAGAAAAGGTTCCCAATTTTCAAGCTGATATAAAAGATGGCGTCCTTGGCGTGACAGAATTGGAACAGCCTTACACCTTGGATATTCCGGTGGATGACAACGAGAGCATGCTCATCTATGTTGATACGCTCACCGACGAAGCGTTAAGCGCCAAAACCTTCGTGCAAGAAGAAGACCGCCAAACCGTGGTATTGCTTACCCGAGATTATTTTGAAATATACAATCCGGCGGACGGCAGTCTCCAATCTCAGAGTTTCAAAGAAATGCCGGATTCATCTCTTGCCAAGAGCGATATACTTGGCTGGTTAAACAAGTGGAAAGGCTTTGCCCTCTATCTGATGGTGCTCGGCCTGTTTCTTGTTATTTATGTTTTCGCTGTTATTGGAAAACTTGTGTATCTTCTTGTTTGGTCTTTGTTGCTGTATATCATAGCTAAGATTGCCCGCCGAGCAGAGTGGAAATTCGGAAAAATTTATACGCTTGGTTTGAGCGCCATCATCTTGCCTTCCGTGCTTCTTTTAATCGCTCAGTATCTTTCTATTGGTTTTCCTTTTTTGTATACTTTTGTGTTTTTCGTTTTGACTTTGGCGGTTATGTTTAGAGGAGGGGAAAAGAAAGAAGAAATTCAAAAATCAGAAGACAGGGCTTAAAGAATGGATATTCTAATTGAGACCCTGCCTTTTCTGGAGGCAGGGTTTTTATAATTTTGATATGTTTTAATCATCCAAGTCAGTCTATCGTGCTTGATATTTTGTCTTTTTTCATATACACTGCTTTTCGCATGGGCTCGTCGTATAATGGTAGTACAGGGGTCTCCAACCCGGCACTGTCGGGCGATTCCCTGCTAAGTAGTCATAAGGTTTATGTACTATTTTTATGTGCTTCTTTCGGAAAAGGATCAGAAATTGTATTATGGGTATACTTCGGATTTGGATAATAGGGTTCAAGATCATGTGAACGGGAAGGTCGTATCAACTCGAAATCGTAGGCCAATACGATTGATCTATTATGAAGCTTATTGTACTGAAGCCTTGGCTCGACAA
>JACPSK010000005.1:0-97455 GCA_016193335.1 Candidatus Magasanikiibacteriota bacterium
AGGTGTTTGGTATAGTTTTGACTGAAGAAAAATCAGCATACCAGCTGTAAAACACGGCGGTATTCGGGAAATACTGGCGTTTCATTTCCGCATTGATGAGATACACGGCGCTGTTGTCCGGGACTTTGACGAGGTCACCGGCCTCTACCACAGGGCAATCTTCTCCCCGAACTTCTTCTCTCAAGCCCAAACTCAGAGTAAAAGAAAACAAACTAAAAGAGAAAAATAAAAAAAACTTTTTTTGAAATGCGTATTGCATAATACCCTATGATTAAAAAGAAGCTTCCTCACATTATATGGAGTTCGCTTCCGAAGAATAACAATAGCAGTATATACCAAAAATTCCGCGCTATCAACGCGCGCGAAAACCGAATCTTTTTAGAATCCATCTCAAAAATAATTTTGAGATGGATTATATTGACAAAAAGACTCCCCATATTTTGGGGAGTCTTTTGAAACAAATCCGGGTTCTTTTTATTGGAAATCAACCAATGACAAGAACTTATCCATGAATTTGCTTGAAGTCCGCTTTGCACTGTCTATGCCTGTGCCGCCCGGAAGCTGTACATTCATGGCATTAAAAAACTGAACGCTCAGCATCTTGCCTCCGCCAACATCAGCAAAAGCGTAATTGTATTCTATCCAGGATTTGGCATCCAAGCCGAGAGAACACTTTGTAGCCACAAAACGTAAAGTGGCAAAAGATTTTTCTCCTGAAGCAGTGCCGTAAGTGGGTTCGGTCACGATACAATATCCTGACGCCGCTGTCTCTAAAGAAGATTTAAGCGCGGCGTATGTGGCTTCCGCCATCCCGCTCGTAGAATAGCCGTCATCTGTGTCTACCACAAGTAAAATTTTATCAGAATTCGCGGTTTCCCCTTCGTATTTGTAGACTTTTGACTGGTCAATGATTATTCCACCCAAGCCAAAGTCAAAAGTGTAGCTCTTGTCTCCAAGAATACCGCCGGATTTGAATGAGGCGGCGCTCGGCCCGTACACTTTGCTCACTCCGGTTAGATTTGATACGGCAGTCTGAGCAGCCCAATCAGAAGGAACATTGGAAGTGGCACTCGTGGTGTCAGTCTTGGCCTCAGTTTTAGTTTCTGTTTTGGTTTCTGTCGCCGTGTCAGTCTTTGTTTCAGTCTTTACCTCTGTTTTGGTCTCGGTGGCTGTGTCAGTCTTGGCCTCAGTTTTAGTTTCTGTTTTGGTTTCTGTCGCCGTGTCAGTCTTTGTTTCAGTCTTTACCTCTGTTTTGGTCTCGACATCAACTTCTACGACAGCGCCAGGCAAAACTTCGTGCTTTACTTCAAGACCGCCTTTTTGGCTGGGATCACTTACCAAAGAATCATCCTTAACAGTGGTGTCTCCCATTCCAAGGGCTGAAAATACTGACTCAGAAACAGCAAAAGTCCATTTGGACGCAGCATTGCCGCTTACTTCGTGAAGTTTACCCCCCTGGACAGAATAAACTTTGCTGTCACCTTTTTTCTTCACCACCATGCCATCATGCGGCTTGCTCTCGGTGAGAGGCGTCCCCAGGGTGTAGTTGGCGTCAAAGACGTCTGCCATGTCTTGAACAAGAGAGGCCCAATTGTCTCCGTAGAGGTCTTTGG
Source organism: Candidatus Magasanikiibacteriota bacterium (assembly GCA_016193335.1). Taxonomy (GTDB): domain Bacteria; phylum Patescibacteriota; class Patescibacteriia; order Magasanikbacterales; family UBA922; genus JACPSK01. Next base: position 1,614 of record JACPSK010000005.1, read on the forward strand.
CTACCTGTTCAGAGCCGATCTTGAGTTTCTTGTTGCCCGGTCCGATAGCATAGACATCCGGAGAGATGACGGTCTTAAAGAGCACCGAGCCAGGTCTAAAATTAATACCGCCTCCGCTTTTGAAGGTTCCAATACAGGTGTTTGGTATAGTTTTGACTGAAGAAAAATCAGCATACCAGCTGTAAAACACGGCGGTATTCGGGAAATACTGGCGTTTCATTTCCGCATTGATGAGATACACGGCGCTGTTGTCCGGGACTACATGGTTCCGGTAAAAAGCTTTCTGCTCGCTTGAGCTAAATCCATAAGGCGAATAATTTTATACCTTCTTTTCAAATTCTAAAAAAATTAGAGAACCTAAAAGAAGGCTTAATAAACTTAATAATAAATTAAATTGATGATGGACCCTCTCTTAAAAAAACGACATCATCAATGAATATCGTCTATAATAATATCATAGCCATGGACAATCAAAAAATACACTGTGAATAACTAAAAACTCTCGGACAAGCCGAAAGTTTTTGTATACTTATGAAGTCAAAATATTTTTGTTACTTCTTCTTTCCGTTTACAATAGACAATTCCACATTTTTTGGACATTCGGCGTAGTGAGAAAATTCCATCGAATAGCTGGCCCTGCCCTGTGTCATGGAACGAAGTGTGGTGGAATAGCCAAACATTTCGGCGAGGGGAACGAGAGCTTTAACAACCTTTGCTTGTCCTCGATCAATCATTTCCTGAATCTGTCCTCTTTTCGAACTCAAATCTCCCACCACATCGCCCATGTATTCTTCCGGCGTGGTTGATTCAACCGCCATCATAGGCTCGAGCAAGACAGGGTCTGCTCTTCTGGCTGCTTCTTGAAATGCCAGACTCCCCGCCATTTTGAACGCGATTTCAGAAGAGTCTACCTCATGATAACTGCCGTCAAAACAGGTTACCTTTATATCCACCAAAGGATAACCGGCCACAATGCCTCGATCCATAGCTTCTTTTACGCCCTTTTCGATGGCTGGTATATATTCCTTTGGAATAAGGCCGCCTCTTATCTCATCGGTAAATTCAAAACCTTCTCCTTTTTCTCTCGGTTCAAGACGCAAGGAACAATGTCCGTACTGTCCGCGACCGCCCGATTGTTTGATGTATTTACCTTCGGCTTCAGCTTCTTTGCGAATAGTCTCTTTGTAAGCAACCTGTGGAGCGCCCACATTTGCTTCTACTTTAAATTCTCTCTTCATGCGGTCAACGATAATCTCCAAATGCAATTCTCCCATGCCAGAAATAATCGTCTGAAGAGTCTCTTCGTCTGTATGCACTTTGAAAGATGGATCTTCTTCTGATAATTTTTGCAAAGCAGTGCCCATTTTTTCTTGATCTTGTTTGGTCTTTGGCTCTATAGCCACATGAATAACCGGCTCTGGGAACTCGATCTTTTCGAGAATCATGGGCTTTTTTTCATCACAAAGAGTATCTCCGGTCCGAACATCCCTCAAACCTATGGCCGCGGCGATATCACCGGAATAAGCTTCTGTTATTTCTTCCCTGGAATTCGCGTGCATGCGCACGAGACGCCCTATCCGTTCTTTGTTTCCTGTCGTGGTGTTAAGAACATAGGTGCCTGCTTTCAAAACACCGGCATACACTCGAAAGAATACTAATTTCCCCACAAAAGGATCAGTAGCAATTTTAAAAGCGAGAGCGGCGAGAGAAGCAGTATCATCCGGCTTCACTTCAAACTTTTTTTCCTCGTCTTCGGCATCAGTGGCCTGTATAACGGGAACATCCAAAGGTGAGGGCAAATAAAGTACTACGCCATCCAAGACAAGCTGTACACCTATATTTGCCAGAGCTGAACCGCAAAATACAGGATACAATTCATCTGCCAAAACCATGCTTCTTATGGCCCGACGTATCTCGTCTATGCTGAACTCTGTTCCGCTCAGATATTTATTCATGAGTTCATCATTGGCCTCGGCTATCTTTTCGGACAAGGTGGCTCTATAGGTTTCAACGGTTTCTTTCATGTCATCCGGAATCGGCATTTCAACAACATCCATTCCCATGTTACCTTCAAATTTGTAAGCTTTCTTTTGTATAAGATCTATCACACCGGAGAAACTGGACTCAGCGCCAATGGGAAGCTGTACAGCGAAAGCTTTGTGTGAAAGACGTTTTTTGATGGACTCCAAACTCATAAAAAAATCAGCCCCCATTTTGTCCATTTTGTTGACAAAACAAACGCGGGGAACATGATATTTGTCTGCTTGGCGCCATACTGTCTCTGATTGCGGCTCCACGCCCTGAGAACCGTCAAAAACCGCCACTGCTCCGTCCAGTACGCGCAGAGACCGTTCCACCTCAATGGTAAAGTCCACATGGCCCGGAGTGTCTATGATATTGATTCGATGATCTTTCCAAAAACAGGTGGTAGCCGCGCTGGTTATGGTAATCCCGCGTTCTTTTTCTTGTTCCATCCAGTCCATTTCCGCTTTCCCCTCATGTACTTCTCCTATTTTGTGTTTCTTGCCCGTGTAAAACAAAACCCGTTCGGTTGTGGTGGTTTTCCCGGCATCAATGTGGGCCATGATACCGATATTCCGAGTCTTTTCCAATGAATATTCCCTAGCCATACATGTAAAATTATACTGCTGAATGAATGGTCCGAATTCCTCTCATAGAGGAACTAAACAAATCTATAACCCAAAAAGGCAAAAGCTTATTTTCGTTTGCCAAAACGGGCGAAGTGGGCAAAAGCTCGGTTTGCTTCGGCCATTCGGTGCACATCTTCTTTTTTCTTAAAAGCTCCGCCTGTCCCTTCGAGCGCATCCAAAAGTTCGGCCGCTATACGATTACCCATAGGTTGGCCTTTTCGAGCCAAAGCCGCGCTTATAATCCAACGAAAAGCCAAGGTATTTTGACGTTCTCCTGAAACAGGCATAGGTACTTGATAATTGGCCCCGCCCACCCGTCTGGAACGAACTTCAACCTGAGGACGCAAAACATCAAGCGCTTGTTCAAAAATTTTTAATCCGTCCGCGTTCTTTTTTTTCTCCAAAATTTCAAGAGCTCCCAACACGACATACTCGGCCGCTGATTTTTTGCCGTCTTTCATAACAAAATTTATGAATTTGGAAAGCAAAACACTGTTGTATTTGGGGTCTGGGCTGATACTCCGTTTTAAAATTTTTCTTCCTCGTGGCATATAATGTTTATTAAGAGGCCTCACTCAAGGGAACAAGGCGAGGCTCGTCAGTAATTATTTTTTAGGGCGCTTGGCTCCATACTTGGATCTGCTGCGTCTTCGACCATCCACGCCTTGCGTGTCATACACGCCTCGAACAATATGATAGCGCACACCGGGCAAGTCTTTCACACGGCCACCACGGATAAGCACAATAGAGTGCTCTTGCAAATTATGTTTTTCTCCCGGTATATAGGCAATTACTTCCATTCCATTGGAAAGCCGAACTTTGGCGACTTTGCGGAGCGCTGAGTTCGGTTTCTTTGGCGTGGCAGTGTATACCTTGGTGCAAACCCCCCGTTTGTATGGGCTTCCTTTGCTGAGCTCAGTCTTTTTGCGGTGCAGACTGTCGTAGGTAAACTGCAAGGCAGGAGATTTTGATTTTCTCGTCTTGCTAGAGCGACCTTTACGTAAGATCTGATTCATGGTTGGCATAGCTGCTATAAATTTATAATTTACAATTTTGTAATTTTTAAATAATGTACATACACCAAAAATAAATAAAACCGGAGTGTTGAAGCTCTGGTTTGGTACGCAAACATGGGAAAATGTTGGCTTCCAAACGTTTGGGTCTCTCCAGAGACCCGAGCTTCACCCCTGTGTCCAGGGATTACTCCGTATTGGTTGGGTAGTGGAACAAGTATATAAGACAGAATTGAATCTGTCAATAGAGCGGATTGAATGCCACCCGTCCGTGTCGTCGTATGTATACCATGGTACTGTCAAGAAGCTCTGCGAGCATAACTCTGAGACAAAAACTCTACCTTGAATTAACTCGCCTCAAACCAAATTTCAATTCCCTTCCCAGTAGAACGCGCAATCGCGTCCTTTAAAAAATGCTCAAAATTTACCATCCAAGTGGGGGTCGAAGAATCTCGCGCTAATTCGGGAATTTTGAACTCGAAAATATCTTTACCTGTTTGTTTGTCCATAAATGTTACTGTGCCCATTCTCCTCTTCTCAACGATGGAACGCAGAAGTTTCCGTTCATTTTCACTAATCTCAAGCTGAGTAAGCCACTCTTGAAAATCATTCTTTGTCGTCTCCAATTGACGACGAAACGAAATCTGATTCGCGATTTCGTTCAGAGGCAAACCAGCCAAAGTATGTTGATCTATGATCTTTGCCAAGGCTCTCACTTCTTCCGACAACATAGGCGATATATCAGGATCGTCTTCTGGAGTGCCCATAGCCAGTAAATAAGCGGCCTCTAGCTGTTGACTACTGATATTATATCTTTCAATATAATTCGAAATTTCTTGTTTCTCCCTCTTCCATTTGTCTTCCTCTTCGTGAGCCCCCCCCGGCATCGGTTCGCCTGATCTGTACATCATATATTTTTATAATTATAGATATGGATATAATAACAAACCATTCGCAGAGAATCCATAGTATGCGCAACACTGCCGGGCATACTCAATAATTCGGCATCGCCGACGCGCTGATTTATAATCTAGAATCCATCTTCAGCGAAGAGCCAGCGGAGAAAAATTATTTATGCGACCGCCAATGATTTCTACTCCGCCCAAGGCAGGATCATCAAGAAAATCCAAATGCCCGGTATCCAAATCCACAAAATCAATGGGCAAAGCGAGCGCGAGATACGCGCCTGTGGTGACTGAGATATTTGATTCGTACATACAGCCTATCATAACTCCCTTATGAAAAGCTTTGGCGATATGAAACATACTCACAAAATTGACCGGACCGCCGCACTTCATAAGTTTTAAAACAACGCCGTCTACATAGTCGCCTGAGAGTAAACTCATCAAGCTGTCCTCTGAAACCACTGATTCGTCGGCATAAATGGGAAGTCCCCATTTTCTGAGCGCTTTCATGGCATCCCAATCGTCCGAAGAAAGCGGCTGTTCAATAAATTGAACAGTCCCAAGATTTTTCGCGGTTTTGATTATTTTTTCCGCGTCCCCAAACTCATAGCCTTGGTTGGCGTCAAGAGAAAGAACGCGGCCTTTCGGCAAAATAGAACTCACCCGCGTCAATTTCTCTATGTCCTCCTCAACATCATGCCCACATTTCAATTTGATGATTCTATAGCCGGCTTCAATTTTTTCTTTTGCTTCTGTCACCGTCTCATCAATATTTTTGAGACCAATAGACATGATAATGAGGCAGGTCTTGCGATACCCGCCAAACAAATATTTTATCGTAATCCCCATCCGTGCGCAAAGCAGATTCAAGTATGCTTCCTCAAGAGCGGACTGCGCGGAAGGATTCCCCTTGCAGGCCTTCTCAATCTCTTGGTGATACCAATACCAAGCGTCAAAAGAAGTCTCAAAAAAATCGGATGTAATATTTTCCTGCAATATCTTTAAAACAGAGTCAACGCTTTCTCCGGTCACTTCAAAATCAGGCGCCGCGCTTCCCAAACCGTAAAACCCGCGTTCATCTTCCAATTTTAGAACTACAATATCCGCTGTGTCCACCGTCTCGTAAGCGATTTTGTATGTGGTCTTGAAGTGCATGCGCAGCTTCTTGGCAAAAATATCTATCATATATGAGAGACTATACCAAAAATAATGTTAAGCCAGTTTCGAGCCGGAACTTATTTTTGAGATAAATTCTGGTCATAAGACAACAAAAAATGCTCCAGCGCCTGATATATTTTTTTTATATCGCTTTTTGATACCGTGTATGATAAAGGAAATACAATCAGGGAGTCATACAAATTTTTTTTCATAAAAGCGCTGTTCGCGGCTCTTGCGTCCCACTCCCATAATTGATGCGCAAAAATAGCTCGCTCTCTCAAAGCCTCCAACAAAGCATCTCTAACAAGGGGCGAAACCAACAAGGGATAATAATTCGACAAACCCGAATTCCTGAGCAATTCGTCTGGCAAGGGTTTGATAAGATCATTTGATAATGATTTAAATTTTTTGTTATATTCCATGAGAAGTGATCGGTAATAATTTTGAATTTTTTCCAGATCCAAAACATTATACAAGCAATAAGAAATAAAAGATCCCCGCGTCGGCTTTAACGGCTCTCCGATAATGTCGTCCAAAGCGAGAAAAAAAGAATAGCCCGCGCGATATAATTTTTTTGAACCCAGCACAGAGGCAAAAAAATAGCAGAGATTCTGAAAAAACTTGTACAGATGGCATTGCAGCTTATACCAGTTAAAAACTTCCGCGTTCTCTACATCTCCTTTATAATTGAGTAGATGACTCCCGAGAATAGAACAGTGTTTTCTAATGCTATCAATGGCGTAATGAGTGTCGCTGAGCGGCTCAAAAGAAGACGGAAGCAAAATCCGAGAAGCAAAATCTTCTATAATGATGGTGCCAGTCCGGCATAAAGACTTCAGAATTTCTTTTTCAAAATTGTCCAAAGGAAAACCGAGCAGACCATATTGTATAATAATCCTCGGATTATACGTTTTTATCTGCTCGAAAAATGACACTTTATCAACCGTAAAGTCATCATTAATCCCATAAAAAATAGGCCGCGCGTACTGAGACAGATATTCCAATGTTTGTTGACAAAAAAAATTGGGAAGCAAAAGATAATCATCTTTGGCAATATGTTTTTCCTTTAAAAGAAAAAGGATGGCATCGCCGAAAGACAAAAAAAAATATTTCCTGTCAAAATGAGTCTTCCGAGAAAAGGAAAAAGGGTAAAACAAAAAACTTTTAATCGAAGCAATGATGTTCATACCTTGATATGCGCGGCGAGACCGCGCATCTCTTTTTTAAAAATAGAATACATCTTGGATTTATAATCATCGGGCAAGGTGTAGCTGTCTTTTACTCCGGTAAAAAAAGAGGCATGCCAATTCCAAGAACGCAAACCGTGCAATTTCATTCTAACAAACTTCTGTACAAAAGAATTCTTAAAACCCTTTTTATAAAGAAGATAAAAAGCGAAATCGCTGTCCACATCCCGGTAGCCTTTGAAATATTCTTCCAAGAAATTCGGTTCTTTAAACAGATCCTTTTCAAACCCAATGGTCCGCGGATCAAATCCGCAAGCCGTTCCCAACAAGTACATTTTATGGCACTTGTAACAATCATGGCACCAATACGAAGAACCATAGTACGGTTTTTTACCAAAACAAGAAGTATAATACTTCGCGTACTCGGGATACCGGTGATTGAGAAGATACATAATGCTTGCTTCTTCAAGCGGTTCCAGGAAACTACGTACATCACAGACTCCGTTTGTCAGCAGTTTAATCATGTTGCCCTGTTCAATGGTCCAAAAACTGCTATTATCATATGAATAATGCACTTTCCATCCCTTATGCAATTCCGAACGGTTATTCATGTATTCACTGCCGTACAAGATATAGCGCGCCTTATAATAATACACAAAGGGCAGCATCAGCAGAGACAAAATCGTCATCTGAGCTCCCCAGCCAATCTCTGTACCCGGTTTTTTCCCGAAAGCCACGTCATATCTAAACAGACCCGGACCGTTGACAATAAAATAGCTGTCTATCCCCATTTCTTTGCTCATTTTTTTCAAACGCTTCAGCTTTGATTCTTGTTCATAGGGCTGAGAAGGTTCCTGACAATACACCAAGACCGGCTCTATGCCCAATTCTTTGCACAGAGCCGCTGTCGCCAAGCTCTCTTTTCCGAAAGAAAAAGGAACAATCGCCACATCAGGACGACTCGCTGACTTCAAGAGGTCTTTTTTGTCCGGAAATCTACTGTGATTATCCTCAAAACTAAGATCTAAATTAAAAAAATGCTTAATATAGCTGCCTGCTTCCATTGCGTCGTTTATTTCGCAATCAGGCAAATCATAAATTTGATTGCGAAAGAAAAAAGGTTCCAAAAAAGGGAAGGCTGTTTTGTACTGTACGGAATCATATCCCAATATAAGCGGAAGAAAATGCGACTGCACATAAATCAAATTGTCCGTCAGCGCCTTGCGAACTGAAAGCGGCGTCTTGGTCCATATCTTCGAAGGAAACTGAACGTCAAATCGTCTGCCTTCTACTTCTATATCATACCCATTCGCCAGCATGCGGCCGCCTATGCATAATATCTTTTTTTTGTTCATACAGATATGTTTATTGATTTCAAAAACGCGCCGCGGGCAGTAAAGCTGGCCTCGCCGCCTATGGGGAAAGTGAACAAAGGAACAGTATGGCCAAAATCCACATTCGCGATCACCGGAATCTGCTCCAATTGTTTCTTAGATCGAATAATACGCACGAGTCTCTCTTTCGTCATCTTGCTTGCCTTTTCAAAACGGCCTATAACAAGGCCTCGAACATACTTGGATTCCTTAACTTGAAACAATGATTCCAAATCTCGATCAAATATATCGGCGTGGGATTCATAATCATCTTCAAGAAACACGATAGAATTTTTCAATGAAGGAAAAAAAGGAGTACCCTGCAATAAGCCCACCGTGGACAAATTCCCGCCAATGATGGTGCCCCCGGCTCTGCCCTCGTTGATAATCCACCAGTCTTTGTGAGGTCTGAGACCCGAACTACAGTCATCCCGCCAGAGTTGACTAGATTCCAGAACCAAGTCATTGCCTGATTTCGCAAACACGGCAGAACGAAAATGATCAAGAGTATATCTTAATAAAACTTCTTCTTTATACACCGCGGAAGACCAAGTGATAAAACAAGGACCAGAATAGCTGACCAGGCCTGTCTTGGCAAAGAAAGCGTTTTGCAAGGCAGTAATATCAGAATAGCCGCAAAACATTTTTGGATTCTCGACAATAATGTCCCAATCGATATACTCAAGAAGTTGATTGCAATTATACCCGCCATCCACCGCGATAATCCCCTTTATTTGAGGGTCCAAAAACGCGGCGTGCAAATCCGCAATTCGATAATCTATTGAAGAGGAGGAATCACCACTATCCATTTCCCGCGCATGCTGTCCCCATTCGAGAGAAAGCCCCAGACTTTCCAAAATTTTCACCGAACGCGCGACTCTGCTCTTTGAAAAATAAGAAAGCGAAACAGAGGGAGCCACCACGGCAACCTTGTCCCCTTTCTTAAGTTTTGGAGGAAAAACTTTTTTCATCAAAACGCTCATCTTTTATAAGACGGTCTTTGTTTTATACCGATGCAAAGCAAATCCTATAATTTCTTCAAGAAGATCTCCGTAATCCATGCCAATGACCCGCGCGACCTCGGGCAAGGCGGCACCAAGCGTCAGAGAAGGATTGGGGTCGAGTTCCAACACATAGGGATTATCATGCTCATCCACGCGTATATCCACGCGTCCATAGTCTCTGCAATCCAAAATAGAATAAGCATCCAACGCTATTTCCGTGATCAAAGACTCCAATTTTTTGCCGATATTCTTGGCAGGGCGTTGCACCACAATATGTTTATACGCCTCGTCGCTCCCCCATCGAGCCGCATGAGTGTATATATGTTTGTATTCTTCCGGCAAATCTTTAAAGATAGACCGCGATAAGGGAAGTACGCGCAAGTCGTCGTCGTCAGAGCCTAATATCAAAACTTCGTATTCGTCTCCTTCAATATATTCTTCCACAACCACGGGCCGATGATAATCGAGAATAATGCGGCGTAGCTGTTTGTCCAATTCTCCACGATTCATGACCACCGATTGGTTGCTTATACCCATTAGGTTGTCCCCGGTGCTTGGCTTAACGATGAGAGGGAAGCGGAGATCATCCTTAATTTCATCATTGAGATCATAGGCATAATCCCATTTCGGAGTCGGGATATTGTGATAGCTGAGCAATTTCTTAACTTTTATTTTGTCCCGGCACAAAGACAGCACAAAGCTGTCTGAGCCTGTATAAGGTATTTGCAAAGATTGAAGTATGGCGGCGGCTTCTGGCTTCAGGTCTTCTGAATTGCTTATCTTTTCACACAGATTGAATACAAGATCCACTTCGCTTCGATGCAGGTCATTAAAAGCTTTTGACACATTGTTGAAATCGAAGAAGCTTACTTTGTATCCGCGGGCGCGCAAGGTTTTCACCACTGTTTTTCCCAAAGGTTCAGTGTTGTTGTGGGCTTCGGAAACATTGCCGGCTATCCCCACATGAATTTTTTTCTGATCTCCTTGAAAAACGCGTTTCACTTTTTCAAGTTTCGCGGCGCGGAGCAGTAAATTCTTGTTAAGCACGGCCGCGGAAAAACGATCTTTACGCAGGGTTTTGCCCATGAAAGAATCTTCGTCAAATTCAACCACTTTATAATGTATACGTTCAAGAGTCTTTTTTAAATTATCTTGGGCATCCAAAAAATTGTCCCCTGACACCGTAAGCCAGCCTATATGCTCCTGCCCCTCGGGAGGCAACAAAACCGGATCTCCGACTTCTTTATACAAATTAATCTCCTGAAAGTATTTTTCTTTTTTCAAACTTTCGTCCACTGACAATTCCACCAAAAGGCCTGATGATTCCGGATGCAAATCCCACCCGATAATATATTGGCGCGGTCGCGGATCTTTAATTTTGAAAAATTGACCGAGAGCGATCTTTACCGCGTATTCTATAAGGTCCACTCCCCAGGCGTTCTTTATGTAGGAATACACATAGTCTCCGCCCATGCGCAAATTAACTTCCAAAGGGCAAGGACCATTTTTTGTGGATTTTGCTTCATAATGAATACAGCCGTTCTGTATGCCCAATTTCTCGAGGGTTTCTTCCGCCATATCTATGAGAGTTTGCACATCCTGAGGCGGCAGTGTGGATGGCGTTGTCTGCCCGCTATCCACGAAAAAAATACCTTTATCTTTATTAAAATTGTCAGACACCACGTAAAATTTTATCTTGCCGTTTTGAATAAGAATATCCACGTCCACTTCGTCTCCGTCAATATATTCTTCCACAAAAATATCAAAACCGTCTGACAGCGCCGATTCAAGATCCACATTTATGTTGTGCTTCAAAAATTTATAAGTATTGGCCAGATCTTCTCTATTGTAAACCTTCACCACATAGGCGCTGCTCGCCCCATAGGCCGGTTTTACCACCAAAGGAAATCGGAGATTGTCACATACATAGTCTATATCATCTTCTCCTTTGAGAAGATGATGCCGAGGAGCCCTGATATTGTTTTTGATACAAAACTCTCTGAACAGATATTTATTTCTCGTTTGACGAGCGATGTCGTAAGGGATCCCGACAAAATTAAACTTATCAACAATTTTTGAAGTCAAAAGCACATCATCTTCCCAAAAGGTGAGCGCGCCATCTATGTGCACTTCAGGATTTGATTTTATAAATAATTCCACTGCCTTTACTGCCTCTGAATGGTTAAAAGTATCTGCAAGGATCCAATGGTCCACATAAGACGCGGCCCAATTTTTTTCTTTATTCAACACAACCACAATAAGCCCCAATTTTTTTAGACGCTGAACAATAAAACGTTTTTTATGCGTCCCGGTATTTACCAATAAAATCGTTTTCCCTTTAAGATTATCCGCGGCTTCTACCTGCATAGTTTATAAAGTTTAATACCTGTATTATCTCCTCGGCTCGGAAATGGAAAAACGATCGTTTTTCCATTTCACTCGCCTACGTCGATAATAAATCAAAAACCCAAGCAAACTCGAATTGCTTGGGTATGTATTATTACATGGTAAGTTGAAGAGGGAGAGGATCCTCTCCCAAAGACCTTGGAGGGTCTGTATACGCCATACGGACAGAATGGAACGATTGTTCTATTTCTAGCTTTTTTACCTCACCAAATAAAATAAGGCCATTAGCATTCTACCACGGTCACCCCACACGTCAATATGTTGACAAAGGCAATAAAAGATGTTATAGTTGTTTGTTATTCGTTGATCTGTAGAACAGTAGCATCCGCGCTCTAGAAGTACCCCACCCCTCCGGTAAACAACTTATACAAAAAGATGATAATCGGGCTGATAAGCTGAAAGAAAAAGAAAATAAAAACCAACAATACAACAAAACCGTAACGTTCGAGAGATTCTTTTACATGCGAGAGAGAATCGGGCAATAAAGCATACAAAAGTTTAGAGCCATCAAGAGGAGGAATCGGCACTAAATTGAAAACTCCCAAAAGCACGTTCGCGTACACAATAATAGATAGGAAAGAAGTAAGATTTGAAACAGGCAAAAAACGAACCATGAGCCCAAATACTAATGCGAGCAAAAAATTTGACATGGGCCCTGCCAAAGCCACCCATACCGGCCCCCAACGCTGATCCCGCAAATTGTAGGGATTAAAGGGCACCGGCTTGGCGTAAGCAAACAAAAAATTTCCCTGAGTAATAAGAAAGAGAATCAAGGGCATAAGCAAAGTCCCCCATTTGTCTATATGAGCTCTCGGGTCAAGCGTGAGCCGCCCGGCATAGCGAGCAGTAGGGTCTCCCAAACGGTCTGCCATCCAGCCATGGCCGTATTCGTGCAAAATGGCCGAGGGTATTATAATCAAGAAAAAAAATAATAAAGGCAAAAATTCCATATAGAATCTCTTAAAAAAATAAGGCTTGACATCTCCTTTTATATAGTATAGACTAATTGCACTATTATACGTTTTTAGGCTGAAAAGGTCAAAAGAGATATTCGAGAATAGAAGACTGATTCAGTCCAAAACCAAAATTATATAGTACTCATAAGTTCTAAGCTTCACCTATGTCAAAAGTCTGCGAACACTGCGGTAAAGGCTCACAAAAGTCTGCGACGAGAAGCCATTCCAAAATTAAAACACTGCGACGCCAATACGCCAATCTTCAAAAATTTGAAGGCAAAAAATATTGCACTCGCTGTATCAGAACCGCTTCAAAGCAAACCGCGTAAAAAACTCCCCTAAAGGGGAGTTTTTATGTAAGAAAAAATGTTTATCCTAGCCTATACCTTTAGAACATATTCATTTTGAAGCTTCCGGAAGTCATCCCGCTCCGCTCTCGCACTCGTCCTCCAGCTTCAAAATGAATATGTTCTAAAGGTATAGGCGTACGTTTATCCACATTCTATTTTTGGGATGTTTCCTGCCCCTCTCTGCCGTATAAACCCAACAATTCTGCTCTTGCCAAAATCTGGCCCTGCATGGCTGCTTCTATGTCCTCTGCGCGGGCTTCGGCAGGGAGGTTCAGCTGTACATTGAGCGCGTATAATTTGAAAAAATAATGATGAACTCCTGAAGGAGGGCAGGGACCGCCATAACCGGGTTTGCCAAAACTGGTGATTCCTTCTCTCGCGTCTCCACTCGGGTTAAAAGATTCAGGGAACTCTGTAAGAGAAGGATCAATATCCCACATGGTCCAGTGCACCCAGGTCCTGCCCGGAGCGTCCGGATCATCCACAATCAAGACAAGCGATTTCGCGTCTTTCGGAACCTCGGAAATCTGCAAAGGCGGATTCAGATCCTCACCGTCACAAGTATATTTAGACGGGATCCTGTCTTCATTGGCAAAAGCAACGCTGGTGAGTTTCATAGGTTTTTCTTTTGATAAAATAAAACCGATATACCCAAAGATAAGCACAAAAAAAACTCCGACGAACACAAAATTCTTTTTCATAGTCTTTTATTTATTTCTATGCAAGGCCCGTATATCGTGGGCATGCGGCGGCCTCATATATTCTCTATTTTCTATCATGGTCTTACAATCCTTGGAACAGGTATTTTCATATACAGTATTACACGGATCGCAGGAAATAAACAAGCGATTGCAAAATTTATTGGCGCAATTTCTGTATATGTCATTTGAAACCTCGCAATGCAGGCAACGCCCGATAATCCGGGCGTCGGGAGACTTGTTTACCGGTATCATCATCCTTTCATCAAAGACAAAACATTTACCCTCGTAAAAACCCTCATCGCCGTATTTTTCCGCGTATTTCACAATCCCCCCTTCGAGCTGATACAGATTCTTGGGGTCAAAGCCCTGCGCGATAAAAAAAGCCGAAGCCGGCTCACAGCGTATGCCGCCGGTACAAAACATAACTATTTTTTTATCTTTGAAAAATTTATAAAATTCTATATGATCTTTGAGATCTCTAAAATATTTCATGGGCGGACGAATGGAATTCACAAATCTCCCGATCTCCCATTCATAATCATTGCGCATATCCAAAAGAACCATGTCCTCGCCATTCTTCAGCCATTCGTGAAAGATATCTCTGTCTATATGTTTCCCTCTGCGATTCAGATCAAAAGATTCTCTTGTTTCTGTGGTGATGATTTCTTCTCTGACTTTTATTTTTAATTTGGGAAAAGGATGTATCTCCGAAAGGCTTTGCTTAAAATCCGTGTTCTTAAACAAACGATGTTGATTCATGTATTCTCTGTACAAACGAAGGCTTTCTTCAGAGCCGCTCAGAGTGGCGTTGATCCCATCATGCCCGAGGAGGATACGGCCAAGCAACTGCAATGCCTTGCAGACTTCTCTGTGCCGCTTAAGCTCTGATTTCGGATCTTGAATAAAGACTAATTTATAAAATAATAATACAGAATGCATAAGGGAAGAAATATACTTAAAATGCTAGACTCTGGAAAATACTAGAATCTAGTCCCGCCTTTGGCGGGCTGGTCGGGCTAGGCAGACTCGAACTGCCGACCTCATGCACCCCATGCATGCGCGCTAGCCAACTGCGCTATAGCCCGAAACTAATAAATTTGGTGGACTCACCGGGAGTCGAACCCGGGACTCGGCAATGCGAATGCCGCGTAATACCACTTTACTATGAGCCCCTGAGAGTGGTGTGTCTTTACAGTTTGGCTAGAACCCATTTTATCCGAAACTCCTGAACGAAACCAGACCAAGGAAGCCAGCCCGCCGCCGCTCGCTACCACTCGCCACCCAGCAAAAAAGTTTTCTTCGCATTTCTGATTTTGCGCGCGCCGGATTTTTTCTTCTAAAAGGAAAAGAAAACTTTTTTGCTGGATTCTGCTCTCAACGAGCAGGGCGGCGGGCTTGGCCTCTATTTTTTGCAAGAACACGGCGGAATTCCCCCCACACCCCCCTTCCGCCGTGTTCTTGCGGGGACGGACGGAATTTTTGGCGGCGGCTATTTTTCTAAATCTACCTCTTTGTCTCCAACTTTCAAATTTTTCTTTGCGATCCACACAAAACCCTTTTCCGGCGTAATGACGGCAACATCAATTGAACCACCCACGCCGGGCATATCGCCTGGGTCGCCTGCGATACCATCAGAAAATCTTTGAATGGCCGTAGTTGTTCCAATTGCCAAGGTGCTAAAATCAATGCCGTCCTGCAAAGTCATGGTACCCCATTGGATGACGTATTCTAAACTCCTCAATTGTTTCTGAACTTCTTGCGCACCCATATCTGAAGCCATTTTTTGCATGGCCGGCAAATTGCCAATACGTCCATCAAAACCAAGAACGATTCTTGATACTACATCAATCTGACCTATCCAACTGGCACCATATTCTTGCCCTCGCTTTGCGCTATCTCTCTTGAGCTCAACATCGCCGGGAACATAAACCATCGCAACTTGATGCGATTCATCCTGATTGTAACCAGCAACAATGAACTGCAACTGTTCTACACCAGCGACGCCTTCTTTTTGGATTCCTTTCGGGTCTTTGAATTTGAACTTAATATGGCCCTTTTCTTCCTTGATCTCAATAATTTGACAGCCCTGTCGCTCCAAATCAGCTTTTATTTGATTAGGAAGAATTTTTAACTGCTCTTTATATTGATATTTTGTTTCAAAAAATTCTTGTAGCTTTTGAGCGGTTTCAAGCATTGTTAATTTTTCGGCTTCGATACTTTTCTTAAATTCTTCGATAAACCTGCTTATGTTTTTCAAGACGCCGTTTTCCGGCAAAAATGCCAGCCCCGCAACTATTAAACCCGCCCGATCATTTATCTTAAAAACCTTTGACGCAGAATCGGAGCCGATTCTGCTCATCCCTTTTTGATTTCGGTAGGACTGCCGACTATCTGCGGCTAAAACGATTCCTTCCGGTGTAGTTGTGTTAATTCCAAGACTCATAGTGTTATTTTTTTATTCAAAAATTTAATTATTACGGCTTCGACTGCCGTCCAGATAAGTGCGTTTGTTCCGTTTCCGATTATGCCGATGTTTGCCCAAGTTAGTCCGCCCAAGAGCAATGCCCAGCTAAAAATTGCTCCCGTTTCTTCATTCGCATATATTTTGGTTGCAATACTGGCTACGGTATTTCCTACGACGGTTCGTAAATCATTGGTTAAGTTTGTCCCGTCAGTTTTTATAGATTGTTCTCCGTGTCCCACATAATCCGGAGCGGGAGAGGTAACCACGCCACTGCTGGCGGGCGACATTCGTCGGTAGGAGTAATTAAACTCTTCCAGCTGTTGACGGCGGAAAAGCGGAATCCCAAGCAACTCAAATGCCTTATCAGTCAAGAGGATTGATCTGGTTTTTTGTCTCCCTTTCTCTAAAAATCCTTGTTTTGTAAGGGCGGAAATAATACCGCTTACAGATTTATGGTCAGAAACGTGAATGCCCACGACCATTTCCTGAAGCGTGGGTGAGGCACCGTACTTAACCCTGTAATCGGCTATAAACCGTATAAGATTTTCCTGATTCCTAGTCATATTTCAATACTACTCCACAACCTTTGTGGAGTCAAGGCCTTTTCGTTGGGGATAAGTTATTTGAGCTCGGACTGAATAACTTTTAGTGCTTTGGTCATTCCTATTGTTAGTTCGTGCTCCCAAATTCTAAAAATTTTCCACCCCTGTTTCTTGTAGTGTCTAGTAACCTCATTATCCCTTTTCGCATTTCGCGCAATCTTCTGTGTCCAGTAGCTTTTGCGGACAGTCGGAATACGACAGTGCTTTTTACAGCCATGCCAAAAGCAAGAGTCAATAAAAATAACTGCTTCGTGCCCCTTCAAAACAATATCCGGCTTCCCAAAGTATTTGCCGGAATTTTTGCGATAGCGAAAACCGAGTTTCCAAAGTTCTTTACGAAATAATGTCTCAATCTTGCTGTCTTGGCTTTTTATCCGAGACATTATTTCGCTTCGCTTTTGTTTTGAAACAGTGTCCATACATGCGCTAGATTTGAATTTGCCAATCAGAAGGCATAACGATTTTGTCGTATTCACGCTTTGCCATAAATGGCGCGATTTCTTTGCTTGACGGAAATTCTGCGGCAAATTCTCGCCCAACATCTTGCAGTAACTTTGCGCCGAGATTAGCTCTATATTTTTTACTCAAACAAAGTTTGTACCAATCATCCAGATCGTTAACGGTAATGACGCCCTGTATTCGCTCGCTCCACCCGACTTGTTTGAGCAATGCCTCAATCGTTTCTCGCTCGGTATCAATGCAAACAATCACAATCCTGTCGGAAGTTATGTCGTCCGCGATGTCCTCCATAAGTTCCGGGGTAAGCGTAAGGTGTTTAACTTGAATTGCCGGGCCAAAGTTAGCCCAGATGTCCAAACCTCTGTCCGAGGCATTTGTTACGCCAACGCGATACAGCGCGGCAGGCGAAACAAGTCGGGTTTGTTTCGCGTCAATGCCGAGAACCATTTTTATAAATCGCTCAAAATCCTTCAAAATTTCCTTATCTTTATTTCCAATCTCCAAAGTTACTTGCGCTTTCAACGCGCGGACGATTGTTGTAAAAAGGGCGTAAACCAAAATTTCATACATTTTGTCCACGCTTCTGCGAAGTCCGGGCGTTGTTTGAAAAATAGCGACCAATTTTTTGAGATCAAAAGTGTCCGGCGTTGATTTTCTGATATAGTCCTCAACTTCTCGAACGGATGAGAGGCGCGCTTCCAACGCTTTGTAAATGTATGCCTCAACAACGCCCTTGCTTTTCTTGTTTATCTCGCCAAGTTTTGCAAGCAGTTCGGGCGGCATGGCGTTGGCTTCAAAAAGATGCCGCGTATTTATTTGCTTGTCGGTCGGGAAATAGCCAAAAAACTTTCTTGAAATCTCGTCGCTCCATTCTTTTGATTCTGACTCAAAATCATCGCGCTTGGATAAATCAAAATCACCGCCAGTTCTGTGATGATGTAAAGTTTCGGCTATTCGGATGAGTCGAAAAGAATAAACGCTTGATCTTTCGAACAAGTCACCAATTCTATTTTTTACTTCGAGTGCAGTTGTCATACTTTTGTTGTCCAGTTTATTTGAACTGTCCTTTGCTCCACGCGATTAAAAATAAGTTTTCCGCCGAGAGGGTCTTGAAAAAATTCATGGAATGGATTTTCTCTAAAATTCTTAACGACGAACAAAAAATATCGGTTCTTCAACAACGAAGCGACAGAGTGCTCTTTGTTTGTCATCGCAATATTTCCGCTCGGTTCGTTCATTCCTTTTACTTCCACACCATAAAAAATACTTGGTGAAATAAGCCGAAAGTCAAAACCGCAACCGAGCTTGGTGGTGTCCTCAATTTCAAATCCTGCGAATAGATCAATTTCTTTGTATTTTGTTTTGAAATATTGCTCCGCCGCTTGTCCAGTTATGAGCCGTTTTGCAAAAGTTTGTTCCCCGACCCCTTCCTTTCTGGCAACCTCTTCCATCAAAACGTCAATATCGTGTTCCTTGTAAACAATCTGCTTTAATAGTTTTGCAAACTCATCAAGCCGCAAACCATTGAACGTGTCGTAAATTGCTTTGCAATAATCGCGTATCGGGCGTTTGTGCCAACCCTTCCTGTTGTTTGGAAAAAGCGGATCAAATTCATCGCGATAATTTTTTACAGAAGCTGGCTGAACCCCTAATGCAAGCCCGATAACATTAAACGCTTCCGCAAAATTATCGAAGTCAAGGTAACGCAAACCTTCTGTGTCAAACTTGGAAAGATACAACCCCGCGAGTATTGATTTTTCGCGCAAAGATAGTTTTTTCATACATTCTCCAACAAAAACGCTTTTGGCTGTTTCGCTCTCAAAATTCGTTCAACATCAAAAAATAAAGTTCCTCGCGTATCTGCAAAACCACGCCCGTTGCCGATAATACTAAACGCTTGGCACGGAAATCCTCCCGTCAAAATTTCGTGATCTGGCACTTCATCTGCAACGAGTTTTGTAATATCGCCAAAAGGTTTTTCGCCAAAATTTGCTTCATACATGACTTGGCATGGCTCGTCCCATTCAGAAGTAAAAACGCATTCTCCTCCGGCGCGCTCAAAAGCTATGCGGATGCCGCCAATGCCCGCAAATAGGTCTATGAATTTGAATTTTTTACCATTTCCGTTTGCCATAGTCATTTGATTAAATCATCAACCCTGACTTGCAGGGCATTGGCGACCTTCTTTAAAGTTTCGATTGTCGGATTATCTTGTTTGCCCGCCTCAATATTAACAACTGTGTTGTTTGAAACATCTGCAAGGCGCGCAAGTTTTTCCTGCGATATGCCCAGTTTTTCTCTCAGTTTCTTTACTGTTTTGCCTATATTGGTTTTACTTGACTCTGCCATAATAGATTAGTAACATTAAATTGTAGTATACTTATTGAAAGCCCTAAACACAATATAATGTTACCAAAATATTTTGATTTAATCAAAGGGAGTTCCTTAACCTTTTCCGCGCACGGGTGGTGGGGCAAGGAAAAGTATTTAGTCGTCGCCAAAAATCCCGTCCGTCCCCGCAAGAACACGGCGGAAGGGGGGTGTGGGGGGAATTCCGCCGTGTTCTTGCAAAAAATAGAGGCCAAGCCCGCCGCCTGCTATGTCGGGAGCAAAACCCAGCAAAAAAGTTTTCTTTTCCTTTTAGAAGAAAAAATTCGGCGCGCGCAAATCAGGAAAAGCGAAGAAAACTTTTTTGCTGGGTGGCGAGTGCCAGCGAGCGGCGGCGGGCTGGCTTCCTTGGTCTGGTTTCGGTCAAGAATTTCGGATAAAATGAGTTCGAGCCAAACTGTAAAGACACACCAAAATCTGACTTTCGGAAAATTGACCGACTTTTTCGTTGGCGGCGCACAGCGCCGCCCATGCGTTTTGCCCCGACAAATCCTTCCCGCTCGGCGCGCGCAGGCGCGCCTCGCGGTTGGCCAAGACGAGGTTCGCCTCCCGTGCGATTTAGAAATTCTGTCTCGGATTTGCTTTGCCCAATTAAAAAATATATGAGTATGAACAATAACAAATTCTTTTTATACGCCCGCAAGTCCACCGATGTTGAGGACAAGCAGGTTTTATCTATTGAAGCGCAGATCACAGAATTGCGCGCCTTTGCCAAGCAAGAGGGTTTGCATATCGCCGAAGAATTTATTGAAAAACAATCCGCCAAAATTATCGGTCGTCCGATATTCAACAAAATGATTGAGCGTATTGAACGAGGCGAAGCAAACGCTATTCTTGCTTGGCATCCGGACAGATTGGCGCGCAATTCTGTGGACGGTGGAAAAATTATCTACCTGCTTGACGGTGGCGGACTTGCGGATCTCAAATTTCCACAATTTTGGTGTGAAAATACCTCGCAAGGAAAGTTCATGCTCAATGTCGCCTTTGGGCAAAGCAAATATTATGTGGATTCGCTTGCCGAGAATACTAAACGAGGATTGCGCCAAAAAGTGAGGCGCGGAGAATATCCCTGTCTTGCGCCAATCGGATATATCAACGATGTGCGGACGAAAACGGTAATCGTGGACAAAAAGCGCGCCTCATTTATTCGCAAGGCGTTTGAGATGTATGCGAAAAACAGTTCACGATTAGAAGACATCTCAAATTTTTTGGCGCAATCCGGCATCCATTCTCGAAACGGCAAGCGACTCCACCGAGACAGAATTACTTTTATCCTTTCCAATCCGTTCTACTATGGACATTTTCGCTATGGCGGCGAAGTTCACGAGGGCAAGCACCAGCCAGTCGTCTCAAAGAAAATTTTTGACAAGGCGCAGGAAGTGTTGAAGCAAAGAGGCAGGCCTCACCACAAGCAGAAAAATGAACCGCAACCATTTTGCGGACTGCTTTCCTGCGCCTCATGCGGAATGATGATAACTGGCGAATACAAGGTGAAGAAGCAAAAGAACGGCAATATTCACGAGTATGTCTATTACCACTGCACCAAGAAATCAAAACTCAAATGTCCCGAACCTTGTATTCGCCAAGAGGAACTGGATCGCCAGTTATCATCTCTATTACAAAAATTTTCTTTGAGACAGGATTGGGCGGAAGAAATGCGCGAGATGTTAGAAAAAGAAAAATCAGAATCCGCCCAATCCTCAACCGCTTTTGTTCAGGAAGCCGGAGACAAAATCCGTGCCATTCAAACGAAACTCCAGCGACTTCTTGAGGGATATTTAGAGCAGGATATTGAGCGCGAAATATACCGAACCGAAAAAGCAAAACTACTTTCCGAAAAGAAGTCGCTGGAAGAACAAATGGCCCGGATTGAACAAAAGCGGACTGGCTGGCTCGAACCTATGGCGGAATGGATAAAAGAGGCAGAAAATCTGCCTAAAATCGCACAGGAAAGTAACCTTTTTGCGAAAAAGGTTACTGCCAAAGAAATCTTTGACTCGAACCTCGTCTTGGCCAACCGCGAGGCGCGCCTGCGCGCGCCGAGCGGAGAGGATTTGTCGGGGGGAAATGCTTGGGCGGCGCTTTGCGCCGCCAACGAAAAAGTCGGTCAATTTTCTGAAAGTCAGATTCTGGTGGGCAACACAGGAATCGAACCTGTGACCTCTGCAATGTGAATGCAGCGCTCTAACCAGCTGAGCTAGTTGCCCATTTACCAATCAGAAGTTTCTGAATTTTTCTGTTTACATCCCTCGCTTTTTGATAGGCGATAAGTTTTTCAAAATCAAACATAGTTTCAAAATACTAGGCTCTAGAATCTAGTTACTAGACTCTAGACTCTAGTAACTAGATTCTAGTCCCGCCTTCGGCGGGCTGGTCGGGCTAGGCAGACTCGAACTGCCGACCTCGTCGTCCCGAACGACGCGCGCTAGCCAACTGCGCTATAGCCCGATTTGCGAGATGATACTACAGAATTTTACACTCTTTTGCAAGAGAAAACAAAAAACCCCTTTTAAAGGGTCTTTTATGATCCCACCATTGGGTAACAATATCGTACATCCCTATGTACTAGGTGGGTCACCGCAATCTCGGCCCGCGAGCCGAAACAATATTGGCGTCCCTATGTTACGATATGTAGAATGAGATATGTCACCCTACAGCAAGGATCATGAGGAAGTATAGAAACACTTGCAGATATTGTCAACGAAAAGTTAAGAACATTTTATCCACTTTTTTTCCAGATCCTCTGATTACTTAGCAATGAAAGAGAAATAATCAAAGGGAGTGAGAGATGCGAGAGGGGGAATTTTGGCTTCTCTCTATGGGGGGGGTTCAGGAGGCTCAGTCGTCCAGACCGTAGCGGTCGAGCATGGCCTGCTCGATCTGCCGCCGCATGGCGGGGGGCATGCGGCCCAGGCCATCGCCGATGCGCAGGTCGCGAACGACCAGAAGAGCATCCGCATGGCGGCGGCGCACCACACGCGCGGCGGGCATGCCCGTGCCCTCCGGAAGCGTGGTGTCGGTGCTGAGGCCATCGCTCTTGCTGTCTGCAGTCATGTTTGTCCTTGTTGCTACCCTGTAATCAGAGGAAGCGCTGCCCCCAGGGTTGAGGCGAGCCACACATACAGCTCTTGGTGTCCATGTGGCTCGCCTCAAATATTCCATGATTTCGCATCTCTTAAAATTGAGAAAGAACGGGTGTAATCCCCTCTCCGCGATCCTCCAAAGCGCGCGGGCAAAGGACTATAATAAAAATCACCCCGTTTGTCCGGGGTGATATACGTTTTTTTGGCTCTTAGCAGTTCCCGCCGCAGGTTCCCCCGCAGCATTCATCTTCTTCTCCGCCAACGCATAGCACCCCTTTTTTGAGTACACATAGATTTGCCCACGCAAAAATAGCGACTAGGTCGTTCTTAATTACTGAGCTGCGGTACATGCGATTTAAACTCTTCATATATGTTTACATTGAAATAACTATAAAACAATTCTTAAAAGGGGTCAACCACACCTTATCCACAGTCAATACCGCATAAATCAATTACTCGCAGAGATCAAAAAACCCGGCCGAGCCGGGTTTCATAGTACTTGTTTAGCTTAGTTTAAGCTCACAGTCAAGCTCGCTCATCTTCCATGTATACATGCAGATATTCGGTTTTGTTGTAATCAAAGATCTCATTTTCCCCAAAAAAACGCTTTACTTCCGCTTTGGCGGTTTCCACAGAATCCGAGCAATGTACCACATTGCACATGCCCATGGCCAAGTCTCCCCGAATAGTTCCACCGTCGGCCTGCCCCGCGTGAGTAACCCCGGAAATAAGACGGACAGCTCCCACGGCTCCTTTGCCTTCGAGACAAACTGCCACTACCGGGCTTGATTTCATAAATGATTCCAAGCCCGGGTAAAACGGTTTTTCCACATGATGGGCGTAATGTTCGCGGAGTTTTTGTTCATCCAAATACATCATTTTTAAACCTGCCACCTTCAAACCCTTGAGTTCAAAACGTTTTAGGACTTCACCAAGCAAACCACGCTGGACCCCGTCCGGTTTGATGATCACAACAGTCTTTTCATTGATTCCCTCAAATTTCATATAAGATACGTATATAGTATTGGCACAGAGTATAGCTAAAAACAGAAAATATGTCAACTTGATCTAATTTTGTCTATTTTTTCTAAAAATTGTCCTAAACTTGAATCTTTTGAATCCGTATGTTTAAATGGCCAAGGACTCAAACTTGGAGGAATACTTTGAGTACTGCATACCCGACCGACAACCGTGAACGCCTGCTCCACCGCAGGCGAGCCAAGAGGGCCAACCGGGCATCCCGCCCCCATGGGCCGGACAAGTTCTGGCTGAGCCTGACTGGAACGACAAGAAGTCCCACGACTTCGCTTCCAGCGCCTCCCGCGGTGCCCCAATCCAGGGGACCCTGGGCTTGTTCTTGCGGCTACCAGAACCCTACTTGGGCAGACAAATGTGAGAGGTCCTGGTGCAATGGACGCGCCCCTTGGAACCATGGCTACGGAGCCTACTAGATGGGAGAAAGGACGCGACAGACTGCGGACAAGCGCTGTCCGCGTTGCGGACACTTGAACTCTCCGAAGGCCGAAGTCTGCCGAGGCAGGGACACGGAGAGCCGGCGACCCTGCAAGTACCGATTTGTAAAGACTGAGGTTCGTCCGCCAAATTCCGCGGACTAGAGCCGAAGGACGCTGTTCCGCTGTCCAAACTTCCAAAGGGCAGACAAGCTATCTGAGTTTCGGAAGACAGCGGAACAATCTCAGCGAATAAACCCCAATACTTTAGCATTGAGCCGAACTCGCGGGAACAAAAATAAAAAAAATCATGAACAAGGCATGATTTTTTTATTAGAGTTCATCTATACTCTTCAAAAAAGTCCTCTTCGGATTGCGGGAAACAAAAGGCTCGTCTTCCGGCAGATATTCTATATCATCCACCGGATCGCTGGGATCGGAAAACACAGAACCGGTATAAGCCAGAGCTCCCGGAACAAAAATGTGTTCATCAAATAAATCTTTACGCAGCTCTTCCAAAAACATGCTCGGCCCTCCGAGCACAGAAGAAAAGCCGCTCATCAAAGGATAGCTCACATATAACTGTTTTTTTGCCCTCGTCACCGCCACATACAAAAGTCGTCGCTCCTCCTCAAGACCTTGAGCTGATTCAAGGGCTCGTCCATTGGGGAATTGTCCGGAAGAAAGATTCAAGATAAACACCACTTCCCATTCCAAACCTTTGGCTTGATGAATGGTAGACAAAACAACCTGTTCGTCTTCATAATGGCTCCCCCGCGCCCCTGCTTCTGCGTAGCTTTCTTGCATACTCGCTTCTGCCAAAAATCGAGACAAATCATTTTGGCGCGAAGCAAACAAAACCAACTGTTCTATATCCTGAATTCTATCTCGGTAATTATCATACTCAGCTTCCAGATAATCCGCGTATTTGGAATGCAGAACCGCCTGCATCAACCCTGCCGGACTTCCATCGCTTTTGGTGATCTCATCCCAAATTTGCAAAAAATCATTCCATCCGATCTGAGCCCTGGACGGCAAGAGAGCACCGATATGAGATAGATTCGCCCTCTTGATTCGGGGAACATTCTTTTGGATTTCTTTCTGTTTCTTGAATGGCGATGCAAGATCTTTTTCATCTAATTCCGTACCAGACAAACTTTCTTCCGCTTTGCCAAGAGCCTCATCATCCAAAATGATCGGTCTCTCTTGATTCTGAACATTTTTTAGTCCTTGTATAATAGCGCCGGCGCTTGCGGGCCCTATTCCGGTTTGCATGTTGAGAACTCTGCTCCAAGCTATACTGTCGTCAAGATTCGCGAAAATTCTCAAATATGCGAGAACATCTTTTATGTGAGAACGTTCAAAAAAACGCAGGCCTCCTCGATAATCATAAAGAATATCCCGCTTGGTGAGTTCCACTTCCAAAGCCTGTGAATGAAAAGCCGCCCGAAACAAAACAGCCATTCCATTCAATGGTACCCCTTCTTCTCTAAGCTCCAAGATTCGTTCGGCAATATATTCGGCCTCTTCGCTCTGATCCGCGAAAGCATGAAGCTCGGGTTTCGTAAAACGTTCGACATGAGCCTGCAAGGTCTTTTGATATTGGCGTTCATTATGGACAATGACTTCATTCGCCAGATCCAGTATGTCGGGAGTTGAACGATAATTTTTTTCCAAACGGAATATTTTGACCTGTTTATACTGATGTTCAAAGTCCAAAATATTCTGTATATCGGCCGCCCGAAAAGAATAAATGCTTTGCGCGTCATCCCCCACCACCAAAACATTGCCATGAACTGAGGCAAAAAGTCTGATTATTGAAGCCTGAATTTTGTTGGTGTCCTGATATTCATCAACTAAAATATACTTGAATTGAGCGGCGTACCTGTTCCTCAGACTCTCCGACCGGATCAAGAGCAGATACAAATTGACCAGTAGATCATCAAAATCCATAACATTCGCTTCACGTTTCCGTTTGGCGTAATCTTCTGTCACGCGAGTGATCTGGTCGCTAAAATCCAACCACTTGGGATGCTGATCGCTGAGCACAGATTCAATGGTTTGTTCGGCGTTTCGCGCATAACTGATAATGGAATGAACAACGCGAGGAGAAGGAAAACGACGCTGTGTCCTATCTATCCCCTCTTGTTTCAAAGAGAGCTTTATCAAATCCAAGCTATCCTCAGAATCCAAAATCGAAAAGTTATGGTCAAGGCCGATAAGCGGGGCAGAGACGCGAAGTATTCTATAAGCCACATGATGAAAAGTCCCGGCCCAAGGAAGTCCTTGCTCAGCGCCAAGAAGCAATTTCACGCGTTCGGTCATTTCTTTGGCCGCTTTATTGGTAAAGGTAAGGAGGAGAATGTTCTTTGGATCAATTCCTTGTTCAATAAGATAAGCGACTCTATAGGTGATAGTTCGCGTTTTGCCGCTCCCGGCTCCGGCCAATACCAAACAAGGGCCGTCACCCTCTCGTACCACATTCAATTGTTCAGCATTTAATTCATCTTCAAAGTGAATCATAAAAAATTTTAAACAAAAACAAATCTGTCAGACAAAGCTTTCAGCAAAACTTTTGAGGAGACCGCGGAGCGCGACCTGGCGCGAGCCTGAGCGAAAATTCAGCAGAATTTTACGCGTGCTCCTCAAAAGTTTTGCTGAAAGCCCATCTCAGACTCATACATTATGATGTATATACTCTCAAAAAACTTACTCCAATACCAAAACAGCCTTCCTCCCCTCCGCGACATTTCCTCCATTCCAATCATGCAAAGCTTCCATGAGATCATCCGCCGGAAAACTAAAATTTCTGCCGCGATTCACTCCCGGATCATTGGTAATGAATTTTCCGTCACTCGTGTAACCTCTAATGATAAGCGCATGATAATCCGGCCCGTCCCCACTGTACCATTTGTTTGGGAGTTCGGTTCCGTCCGCAACCGCAAGTATGGGTAAGCCCTTGTCTAAAAATGTTTTTATATCCGAGACACTTGGATTCTCAACAAGTCTGGGTTTCTTATTAATAGTCATGTATGTTTCGAATAGAACTCCTATATCCTTAATGGGAATACTGGACCCCCAATTTTGTTCTTCTTCCCAATCTATAATTTTTAAAATCTCATCCTTGGCGAATAAAGGACTCAAGCCATAGCCTTTATAATACGCTTCAAGCATAAGAATGGCAGCTTCTTCACAAGCATCCTGCCAAGGCTGTTCCCAATTCTTCTCTGGAGCCTGTGATGTAAAAGGGACATCAAGATTCACGAGCACATGCTTAATGACTCCTTGCAATTCATTATTCACGGAAAATTCTTGTTTGTACCCAAGGGCCTCGGCTTTATCAGGTTCAACAATTTCATCGGCTTTATCAACTCCAGTGTTAAGGACAACTTCGCGACTAGAATCATCGGCAATTTCGTTTTCTAATTTGTCCAAAGTACTTGAGGTCTTTATGGCTTCCCCTGGTCTTGGTTGAGAGAGCAAAACGCCGGACAAAAATTTTTCTTCAAAAACATAGCCCGTGCGGACGAAAGAAGGGCGCCAGAGCCAGACAATGCCCAAAAAAAACATAAAGCCCACAAACAAACAAGACAGATTAAATCTCCAAACGATCATATAAGAATAGTGTAACGATTATTGATATATAAAGCAAAATAAGCTAGAGTAAGATGACTTCTTAAACTAAGGGACAAAGGCTTTACTTTAAATTTTTAATTTGTAATTTATAATTTTTAAACAATTTACAATTTATAATTTATTCTCTTAATTTCTAATGGTTGAGTCTGCGAAAGTATCTTTCGGATGACAGTATTTTGTTTACATCATTAGAAATTGTATCATTACAAATTGTTTAAAAATTAAAAACTAAAAATTGTAAATTTAAACCTATGTTTTTCGAAATACAACATAAAGAAACTGAAACAAAGGCCAGAACAGGTACCATACACACAGCGCATGGGAGCGTAGAAACTCCCATGTTCATGCCAGTAGGCACTCAAGCCACGGTAAAGTCTCTTGATTCAGATGATCTGAACACTATTGGTGCTCAGATTATTTTGGCAAACACCTACCACCTTCATTTGCGCCCCGGAGAAGAACTTATAGCAAAATACGGCGGACTGCACAAATTCATGAACTGGGAGAAACCCCTGCTCACAGACAGCGGCGGCTTCCAAGTTTTTAGCCTCGCCATTCCAAAAAAAAAATCAGACGCGCATAAAATCCCCGAAGAAAAAAAAGAAGCCGCAAAAAACCAAAATACTCTCCACGGACAAGGAAAACTGGTGTGTATTGACGAAAACGGCGTTGATTTCAGATCCCACATAGACGGGAGCCTTCACCGATTCACTCCGGAAAAAGCCATAGAAATCCAACACAAACTCGGCGCGGACATCATTATGGCCTTTGATGAATGCACGACCGATGAGGCGGATGAAGGTTACGCAGAACAAGCAATGCAAAGAACTCATCGCTGGGCAGAGCGCTGTATCGCGGCCCATAAAAAAAACCAAGTCTACCACGGTTATCCTCAATATCTGTTTGGCATCATACAAGGCGGGAAACACAAAACCTGGCGTGAAGAAAGCGCGCGCGCGATCTCGGGAATGGATTTTGACGGCATAGCCATTGGCGGAGAAAGCATAGGCTTCAACATGGAGGCTACAAAACAAATACTTGAATGGACACACCCTCTTATCCCTGAAGAAAAGCCACACTACGCCATGGGAGTGGGTTTTTCCCCCAAAGATATATTTGAAGTGGTGGAGAGAGGCATAGATATGTTCGATTGCGTGTCTCCCACGAGAACCGCCCGAAACGGAACTCTTTTTGTGCGTCCTTCAATAGACCAAAATTACAGAATAAATATCACCAACAGCATATACAAAGATGACCAAAACCTCATAGACCCCTGGCTGGAAAATTCGCCGGTCGCCAAATACAGCAGAGCCTACCTGCACCATCTATTTAAATGCGAAGAATTATTGGCCTATCGAATCGCTTCGCTTCATAATCTTTATTTTTTGTTGAAATTAATGGAGGATATCCGAACAGCCATTTCCAAAAATGAATTTCTAAAATTAAAAAAAGAATGGGTAAGGAGCTGAGAATTTTTAATTTATAATTTCTAATTTTTAAACAAGCTAAACCTTAATACCCACACGAAAATCCGCCGGAGCTTGACTGAGGGAGAAAACCTATGTTATGCTCTACGCCGTTCAACTACACAGGAGCGCACATGCGCAGAACCATGATGAATGGATCAGGCGGCCAGCACAACCAGCACGGCAAGAACGAGGGCAAGGGGCCCACGATCCGGAAGATCCCCCTGCCCCGCCGGGGCAGACGGGACCGAAGCCAGGAGCAGACGCCCGTGGAGTCCAAGCGACCGCCCGCGGTCCCGCTCGGACCCTCGGGCTGGACCGAGGATGACCTGGCCTTCATCCCCTAGAGGCCTCTCGCCCCTCCCCCACCTGCGTCTCGACTCTTCCAAGATGAACCGCAAGCACCCGAAATCATCCTAAATACGCAATTCTCTTACCTTACAAACATCCTCCACAACAAATTTGGAGACAATTTGATAATGTAAGAGAACCAAAATTTCGTATTCAGGGGGAGGTCGGGTGCTTTTGCGTGACCGACGTCCTGTCGAGAGGACAGACAGAGCAGACAGATTTGATCGGGATTAAACAAAATGTTTTCTAATCTCCATCTTCGTCATCGGCTGAAGCCTCCTGCCGAGCGATAAGAGCTGACTCAGGATCAAGGCCAGAATCTGGTATATTCTCCGTGCTTGTCCAAGCTGCGCTGTCTTTTGGCCCGAATGTGCCATATTCGCCACTCTTATTCTTACGCCCCAAAACTTCGGGTCCGTCTCCGGTTCTCGGATTATCGCTGGTCCCTTTTAGATACTGTTCGTCTCCTTCTCCATGCATAGGAGAAAATTTACCCATGTCCCGTACTGCGTCTCTTCCTTGAATCGAAATTTCTTCACCCATAAAATATGCTTTAATAAATAAACATGGCATCACCAAAACTATAGAATCTATAGCCTTTGTGTATTGCCTCTTGATATGAGTATAACATGTATTCCCTGTCGCCTACAAACGCGGCCACGAGCATAAGGAGCGTGGATTTGGGCAAGTGAAAATTGCTGATAAGCGCGTCTACCACCTTAAATTGAAATCCCGGTTTTATAAACAAATCAATATCTCCGTTGAAAACCTCAAAACGCTTATCAGCATAGCCCGCAAGGCTTGCTATGCCTTCGAGCGTCCTGGTTGAGGTGCTCCCAACCGCAATGACACGGCGGCCTTCTTGTTTCGCCTTATTGATTTTGTCGGCATTCACCTGGGTTAATTCCGCCCATTCTCCATGCATGGTATGATCTTCTATACGTTCGGTTTTGACCGGCAAAAAAGTGCCAAGACCCACATGCAAAGTGACTTCGGCAAACTCCACTCCCTGAGATTTGAGCTTCTTTATAAGTGAAGGAGTAAAATGAAATCCCGCCGTAGGCGCGGCCACTGAACCCTCTTTGTCTTTATCAGAATAACAAGTCTGATACACTTCCAATTCATGTTTTTCATCTTTTATATACGGAGGCAAAGGCACCTGGCCGTATATATTTGCTTTGGCCCTCACTTCGGCTTCTTCATAAGGAAACTGCACGAGGATACTTCCTTCGGGTTCTTTAAGTAATACTTCGCAGTAAAAATCTTCGGCAAAAATAATACGGGAGTCTGGCCTTACATGCCTGCCCGGCTTTGCCAGTACTTTCCAGACGCCTGGATTTTCCATGGGTCGTACCAAAAAAATCTCAATCGGTTTTTTGTGTTCGCGCAGGATCTCCCCCTTTGGAGATAACAAGAAGCCGGAAAGTCGGGCCTTAAACACTCGTGAATTATTCCACACCAGTAAATCCCCGGGCCTGGTATGGCGGGTAATATCATAAAAATGTTCGTCCTGCAGAATCTTGCGGTGCCTATCAAGGGTCATCATCCTCGAATGATCCCTGGGTTCAACCGGGCTCTGCGCGATACATTCAGGAGGCAATCGGTAATCGAAGAGTGAACTGAACATATTCGAATAGGTATGTTAGCGTTTCAAAAAAAGCGCTGCGTTTTTATTGTGTTCTTCCAAAGTACGAGCGTATTTCACTTCTCCGGTGTCAACCGTGGTTAGAAAGTACCAATACTCATTTTTCGTTGGATACAAAACGGCTCGAATAGACTCAAGACTCGGATTGGATATAGGCCCCGGAGGCAATGAAGGATACTTGTATGTGTTCCATGAGTTTGACGAATCACGATCTTCTTTAGTGGTAAAAATATCTCCCTTCTTTCCCACGGCATAATGCACGGCGGAATCTGCTTGCAAGCCCATATGTACGTCATGGCGTCGCCAAAAAATATCAGCCGCCAGGGCTCTATCTTCCGGATTCCGTACTTCTCGTTCCACGATACTTGCCATAGTAAGGATCTCATGAAAACTGCGTTCACTCTTTTTTATATCCTGGCGCAGATCAAGATTGAGCTCATCATAACGAGCTTTTATCAATTTCAGAACAATATCTTGAATCAAAGCATCTTTGAAAATACGATAGGTGTTTGGACTTATATATCCTTCAAAACTCAATCCAGCAGGCTTTTGAAATAGCACCGCGATATCCGAGCCCAATTCCAAGCTTGGGTTGTTTGTGTCTCCCAACAAAGCCGGGGTACCCGCGACAGCATAAAAATCTTCTCTTGTGGCTATCTTTTCTTCTTCAAAATATGAAGCTATATCCCGAAAATCCCAGCCCGGTATGATGGTTATTTCCCGCTCAAGCGTGCTCGGATGGCTCAGTTGTTCGACCACGCGTTTGAGAGTAATCGGGGAACTGAGCTCATAATTTCCTCTCGCAATCTGTGTATCCAAACCTTTGCGGCGAAGATACATCTTAAAGAGCCAGGCATGGCGTATGATGCCCTGCTCTTCCAGACGCCAAGCAAGATCGGCCGCGGTTTCGCCTTCTTTCACTTCAAAACGGACCGTAGTGTCCTCTTTCCAAGCCTCGACCGTGTAAAGTTCAGTATAAAAAAACCAAGTTCCCGCCAAAAAACAAAGGCCCAAAACTGAAATGACAAATAAAAGTACCCCTTTTTGCTTCATAGAATCAAGATAATCAAGTTCCCCTTCGGCCTTCTGACGCAATTTCGGCTTAGTTGGACTTACCAATATTTATCAGCGATTGTCCTCTTCATAATATATTTTAAAAATTCTCCGGAGTCAGCCCGCTTGGCTCTCGCACTCGTCCTTAGGATTTATAAAAATATCTTATGAAGGAACAGACTTGCATTTGTCCACAAAATCCTATAAATACTCTTCCTTGTTCGGTTCACTCATGCTATCCAAAACAGAAGTCATATCTGAAACAGCATCTTTGTGACAAACCAAGAGAGCGTCCTTGGTATTTACGACAATCATGCCCTGAAGGCCAACAGCCACAACTATTTTCTTTTCTTCTTCATTATATATGAAAGAATCGCTAGACCGATGTTCCAGGACTTCTCCTTGTATAAGGTTTTCATTACCAGAACCGGACATGGCCTCTTTAAGCGCGTACAAAGTGCCCGGATCAGACCAGCCAAGATCTACTTTTATAACAACAGCTTCTTCAGGCTCTATGCGCTCTATAATAGCCCGGTCAAAAGAAATAGATTCCAAGGCTTGATATGCTTTCTCCAACTTTTGTTCGTCTTTGGCCATCTCAAGCAGGGCGGCGTGCATATCTGGCATATGAAGAGCATAGAGCTCCAGCATAAAATCCAAATCAAACACAAAATATCCCGGATTCCACAGCCAGTCGCCGCTCTGAAACATTTTTTTGCATGTTTCAAGCTCGGGTTTATAACGCCATGCTCTAAAAACCCGAAATCCTTTCTCCATCTCCTCGCCGCAAG
Organism: Candidatus Magasanikiibacteriota bacterium; assembly: GCA_016193335.1. Lineage (GTDB taxonomy): Bacteria > Patescibacteriota > Patescibacteriia > Magasanikbacterales > UBA922 > JACPSK01. The sequence continues at coordinate 34,707 of JACPSK010000005.1, forward strand.
AGATCCATCCCAAATTGTGATTCGCAAAGCGAGGTTTTTCTCCCAAAAAAACAAGCTGTCTCGGATGATTTTTGATATGCTCATCAGCCTTTTTGAGCGCAGCCAAAAAAACATCCGGACGATCCATAAAATGATCTGACCACAAAAGAGCCACCCTGCCATTCAGCCCTTTTTCTTTCAGCCTAAAAAGACTCAAGGCAACGGCCGGGGCCAAGTCTCTCCTCGTGGGTTCAGAAAAAATATGATCTTCGGGGATCTCGGGGATTTGTTTTTTTACGAGATCAATATACTTTTGATTGGTAGAGATATATATGTGTTCAGAACCGAAAGAAGCCACCCGATCAAAGGCCATTCGGAGAGTGGAACGACCATCTTTTAAAAATTCAAATTGCTTGGGAGCATTCTTGCGGCTCAGCGGCCACAATCGAGATCCCACTCCTCCGGCAAATATAACAATATTCATATATACGATATTCCAAAAATTCAATTAAAAAAAACATTAAACGCCGGATACAGCCAGGGAGAGAGCAAAAAACAAATAACCGCAGTGAATATGCCACCAAGAATATCCCTGGGGTAATGAACCCCCACATAAACACGGGACAGAGAAATTAAAATAGCCAAAACAAAAGCAATTATAGGTATACCCAATCTAGCACTGTAAGTCCAAATAGTAAATGCCAAAACAAAAGAAAGAGCCGTATGATCCGAAGGGAAAGATTTCCAGGTCTGCCAGGTCCTGCACAATTGTTTTGAATGCGGAAATTCTATAATCGGCCTCTCGTGCTTCCATGCCAAACCAAACGAAAAATTCAAAGCCAGTACGCTCATAAGACCGGTGATCAAAAATCCAAAAAACGCGTAGACATTAATGGAAGGAAGAAGCGAACCGGGAGATAAAAAAAATAAAGACAAACCAAAAAGAAAGACAATAAGCCAACGAGCGCAAAAAGTCATAAAAGCGTCCAAGACTCTGTTGCGCCCCAAGCGAACGTTTATCTTTAAAAAAAGTTTTTTGCTCCAAGAGTAATTTGCCATATATAAGCCACAAAAAAAAGAGCCTACGCGCCTTTTATCCATTTCAGATAAGCTTCCACGAAAGCGTCCAGATTGCCATCCAAAATGTCTTCAGGCTGGTTGCTTTCAAATTTCGTTCTCAGATCCTTAACCATTTTGTACGGGTGCAAAACATAAGATCTAATCTGGTTCCCCCACTCCGGACTTTTGTATTCACCGCGCAGTTTCTGCTTTTCTTCTTCTTCTTTTGCTTCCTGTATTTGCTGCAATTTTGAATGGAGAATTTTCAAAGCCGTTTCTCTATTCTGAAGCTGAGAACGCTCATTCTGACATTGGACCGTAATACCTGTGGGAATATGCACAATTCTCACAGCAGAATATGTGGTATTCACGCTCTGGCCTCCTGCTCCGCCAGACATAAAGGTATCTATCCTCAATTCTTTGGGATCTATAGAAATTTCTTTGTCTGATTCCACTTCTGGTATCACCTCAATGAGAGCGAAAGATGTGTGCCGCATGGATTCAGCGTCAAAAGGAGAAATCCGCACGAGCCTATGAGTGCCATGTTCTGATTTGAGCAAACCGTAGGCATATCTGCCTTCTATTCGAAGCACCGAAGATTTTATGCCGGCTTCTTGACCTCGAGATTCATCAAGTATTGTGATGCCCCATCCTTTCTTTTCAGCGTATCTCATGATCATTCTTCGGAGCATCTCAGCCCAATCTTGAGCCTCGGTGCCCCCACTGCCGCTATGTATGGTCACGATCGCGTTTTTGGTATCATGCTTGCCGTTCAGCAAAACAAAAAATTCCAATTTCTGAAATTCTTTCTCCAATTGCCCGATCCGCTGAGAGAGATCCTCGGCCAGAGCTTCATCAGGGTTAGATTCAAGCTGATGGCAAAAATCCAAAAGCTCTTCCACCTCGGCGCGCAAATGTTGCCACTCTTCCACTTCAGAGCGTAGCTGTTCATGTCTTTTGCCCACTGCTTTTGCGTGAATTTGATCCTGCCAAAACTCAGGGACTTGCATTTCTTTCTCTAAAACATGCATTTCGGCAAGCATAGTGTCGAGGCCGAGCAAGACCCAGGTATCCTGAACTTTTTGTTTCAAAAGGCTCAATTTTTCGACGTGTTCTTTCATAAAATATTATTTTGGGATCTGTGCCTCTCCTTTAATCTTTTTTGAGATGGGCTCTAGAGGAAACATAGAGGCGGCGAACCGGTTTCATCCGGATTGAAAGTTCTTATATGTTACGATAGCTCATGATATAAATCAATATCTTGGCGAGACAAAAATGGCAAATAAACGCCGGCAAAACCGAGAATACAAAAAGGCCGCGCTCGCGCGGCCTTACATGATTTTACGTGCTTTCAGTTTCTTACATCATTCCGCCCATTCCACCACCCATAGGAGGCATCATGGGAGCTTCCTCTTTCTTGGGAAGATCTGTTACCACGGCTTCGGTGGTCAAAAACATTCCTGCTATGGAGACCGCGTTTTCAAGCGCAGAACGGGTGACTTTGGCCGGGTCGATTATCCCTGCCACCACTAAATCTTCATACTGTCCCGTAGCGGCGTTAAAACCGAAATTTCCTTCATGTTTTTTGACCTCACTCACCACTACAGCCCCTTCATAACCGGCGTTCCGGGCTATAATTTTCATGGGTTCTTCCACAGCCTTGCGCAAGATATTCACTGCCACCAATTCCTCGTCATTCAAATTGAGAGAATCAAGAGCAACGGCTGCCCTCAAAAGGGCCACTCCGCCGCCAGGCACCACGCCCTCTTCCACGGCGGCTTTGGTAGCCCCTACCGCGTCTTCAATGCGATGCTTTATTTCTTTCATTTCGGTTTCTGTGGCCGCGCCTACTTTGATGACCGCCACACCGCCCGCGAGTTTGGCAAGACGTTCTTGCAATTTTTCTTTGTCAAAATCAGAATCAGTCTGTTCAATGAGTCTTTTAATTTGAGCGACCCGATCTTTTACAGCGCTCTCGTCGCCCTTTCCTTCCACGATGGTTGTATACTCTTTTGTGGAAGTAACTTTTCGAGCCCGGCCCAAATCTTCGAGCTTGGTATTTTCAAGTTTAAGCCCCAAATCTTCGGTAATTACTTTTCCGCCGGTCAAAGCGGCAATATCCACCAGCATTTCTTTTCTGCGGTCGCCAAAACCAGGGGCCTTTACCGCGAGCACGTTAAAGGTACCGCGCAATTTATTTACCACCAAAGTGGCGAGAGCTTGGCCTTCCACATCTTCGGAAATGATTACCAATTCTTTTCTGCCGGCCTGAGCCACACTTTCGAGCAGGGGCAAAATACTCTCAACAGAAGAAATTTTTTTGTCAGTAATCAATAGGTACGGATCTTCGTATTCAGCCTCCATGCGGTCCGGGTTGGTAACCATGTAAGGAGAAACATACCCTTTATCAAAACGCATTCCTTTAACGGTTTCAATTTCCATGCCAAAAGACTGAGATTCTTCAACGGTGATTACTCCGTTCTCGCCGACTTCGTTCATGGCTTCGGCTATCTTTTCACCGATTTCTTTATCATTGGCCGAAATGGCCGCCACATGGGCAATTTCGTCTTTTTCAACCGGCTTCGCGATTTTTCCTTTGATATATTCCAAAATAACGGATGAAGCTTTGTGCAAACCTCTGTTTAAGGCAACCGGGTTGGCCCCTGCGGCCACATTTTTCATGCCTTCCTTTACAATAGCCTGGGCCAAAACCGTGGCAGTGGTGGTGCCATCCCCCACGACGTCATTTGTTTTGCTGGCGACTTCTTTCACCAATTCCACGCCGATATTTTCAACTTTATCTTCCAATTCGATTTCTTTCGCGACCGAAACTCCATCTTTGGTAATGGTGGGAGCTCCAAATCCTTTGTCCAAAACCACATTGCGTCCCTTTGGACCGAGAGTAACTTTAACCACATTGGCCAAAGCATCAACGCCGCGGACCAAGGCCTCGCGAGCCTGATTATCGAATACGATTTGTTTTGCCATAGAGTGCTTGAATGATTAATAGTAATAAAACAATTCCGCGTTGAAAATAATTACGCAAGAATCGCCAAAATATCGTCTTGGGATAAAATTTTGTATTCTTTGTCTCCCAATTTCACTTCGTCTCCGCCCCAACTTTTGAACAAAACTTTCTGCCCCACTTTTACATCCATGGGAGCTCGAGCGCCGGACTCAAGCATTTTCCCCGGTCCCACGGCCAAAACCTCTCCCTCGGTTTTCTTTTCTTTGTCAACCGTGTCTGGAAGCACAATGCCGGAAGCGGTTACTTCCTCTTCCTTAAGCTGTTTTATTACAACGCGGTCTCCAAGTGGTTGTATATTCATAACTCAAACTTATGTTAAAAATGAATCAGACATTATCACTCTCATACTTAGAGTGATAATAGCAAGGACTATAATACAAAAATTAAAAATACTTGTCAAGCCCCCCTGCAAACCCCTTATCCTTTGCCTTTATTCCTCTAAAAATAGAGCCTAAAAAATACTTAAAAAAGACTCCGCAAACAAAAAACCTGTTATAGGTGGGAAGCTCGATGTGACGTCCATTATGTAAGTCCGTGATGCCTGTCAGTAACACGAACTAGAATGGCGTACACTCCGCGCATACCACCTATAACAGGTCTTTATTATCCTTATAGTAAACCACACTATAAAAGCGAGGTCAACTAGTCCAAAACCAGCAAAAATGAGGCCCTGTGCACAAAAGGTGGATGTTTTGTGGACAGATACACTTCTCCCAGCGCGCGACATTAGTTTTAGAAAGCCGAGGCTAAACGCGAAAGCGAAATGGATTGACTCAGTGAGATTTTGGAAATATATTATGAAAGGATAGGCTTAGACAGAAAAAGCCTGGTTGCAATGCCAATATACAAAACGAGCAATATGGTCCCCGGATACAAACTCAAAACCTGATGATCCAATAAAAGAAAAGGAAGAGGGGGCGCAAAAATCAAAAGTTTTTTAAAATAAATACGCTTTGAAGAAGGATCTGATGACCGCAAAAAAAACAGATAAGAAAGACAAGCTATGCTCGCGAGCCCGAATCCCAATAAGCCAAATTCCACCAATGCTAAAAGCAAGACATTATGCGCCGGCTGTAAACGCCAGGCCTCAATATGAGAAATCTCGTCCTTGTTCAGTGAAACATATAGAGCTTGGGTGTAATTTCCGGCTCCCTGTCCCAAAACAGATTTCTGAAAAAATAAAAGCTTTGCTTGTTCATACTCAGAAAGGCGTTCTTCTATGGATTGAATTTCATGAGGGGCGTTAAATCCGAAACGGACACGAACCAAAGGAAAAGCGGACCACAGCAACAATAAAACAAAAGAAAGAGAGGCGAAACACAGCATTTTTGCGCGTACTGATTCTATATTAAAATTAAAAAAACGGTGGAAATACAGTACAAAAAGCCAGAGTACAAAAGCCAGCCAAGCCGACCGGCTAAAAGTGAAAAACAAGGCCATGATTTGAAGGGAGACCACTGAAAAAAGAAGACTGTTTGCCAAAAGAGACTTTTTTGAATTCACATACAAAAGAGTGGACGCCATCAATGACAAAAATAGATAAAACCCAAATGTATTGGGATGACCAAAACTTCCATAAGCGCGAAGCCAGCGCCCCACGAGATCGGCAGAGAGAATAGAAGTTCCCGGTTCAGAAGCGAGATGTTCCGTGAGTCCCAATAGCGAAGAACCCCAGGTAGTTTGGAACAAAAATTGCGCCAAGCCCAGGAGAGCCGGCAAAAAACTTCCGTACATAAGCCAGCGCAAAAGACTCTTAAAATCAAAGGAGCTGAAAAAAACGGCCATAAAAAACAAAAAACTCGCGAGCAGACGCAAGGACTGCTGAAAGGCGATATCAGAATCCTTTGCCCAAAAAGCGGACATGAAAGCATAAACAAGGAACAAAAAAACGGAAAATACAAAAAATCTGTCCGGGCTAAAATCCAAAGAGATTGTTGATTCCTTCTTTTTCATCTCCTTGAGATACCAGAACATAAAGAACACAATCGAAAGCCACAGCAAGGCTTCAGAAAGAAAAAACTGCAAAGTTGCGTGTTGCCATTTGACTCCGTCTACAAAAATTTCTCTCTGTATCCATACGGTCTGCCATGGCAAAAAAAATAAAAAAACTTTGACGGAGAAAGAAAGAAAGTAGTCCACCGCACGTTGTTTCTTTGATATCCACATACAAGTTCCAGATCTTGTTTATACGGTATTTCACTCAAACTCCCAAAGCCCCGCATCTGGCCTCCCAGGCGGATTTAAATTGCGCGCGTCTGTCATTTTCGTGGAATTTAAGCCGTGAATCATTAATAACGACGCGGGTGTCCGGTTCATTCTGTACGCTATTCGTGTTGCGTGACATCTTGGCTCTTTGCAAAGAACGAGCTTGGTCTTCCAAAAAATTCCCATACTTCCCTTCCCACATCACTTCAAAAAAATGCCTTGCTCTCTTTTGCGCCTTTGCCTCTGGCACAATCCATCCTGGCGCCACTCTATAACCAAAAGATGCCTGAGACAGATACTTTTTGATCCAGACATTTGCATCCATAATCTGAGAATAGACCTGAGACGGATCATACACAGGCAAGAGCCGAGCGAGCCAGTACACCAAATATATGTCCGCTTCTTCCAAAACCAAATCTGAGATGTCGAGGGCATTGTCGGTCACATAAAAACTCAAACACAATTTATCCTGTATCTTGGTTTTACCTCGTCTCAATCCAAAAAGCGATAAAATACAGCTAACCAAAAACCGGCTGATCCAAAGTCTGCCTGCTTTCGTGACTATAAATACATCTATGTCGCTGTCTTTCTTGGGCCAAGCAAAAGCCAGGGTATTGCATACAAAAACAGCCCTTACAAAAGGAACCCAACGAAGTTTGCGAATCCCTTTCCGAGCGATTTCCATCTTTTTTTCAAGAAGCCAAATCTTTTGCTGACGTATATGAACGATAGCCCCGCGTCCCGGCAAAACGACATACCCGGAAACCAGCTCCAATTCGCCATTCTGTTTGAGGCTGTCAAGAAATTTCAAAAAATCACGCTCAACAATAAAATCCTCATAAGACCACAACCATGTATGCAACTCTTGAGAAGTGAGCGGGTAATCGAATATATCAAAAAATGCCAAAGTCTTTAAAATAGAAACTCGTAACGGCTCATTCATATATGTTTTAGTGTAGCTTATCGTCAGAGGAATGTAAAAACCCCTATTCGGGGTTCAAAAATTCCGGAATGCATCAAGCAATAACCACCATTAAATGGGTGCCCCACAGCCCACAGACTATTGTTTCAAAGTCTGAGCAGAGGCCAAAAGCTTAGGATGCCCTTTGGTGTTTGTATATACACCGAATTACTCAACTTCCGTTATAGAGACCGGTTCAGCGCGATTGGGAGATTTTTCTTCGGTAACCTGCCTCGACGCGGCCAGGCTGTCTTCCACCGTTATTTGAGTCTCAGATATTGAAAGCACCTGATTTCGATGAATGAGATATTCACGAGACGCCAAGCGACGAGAACGAACAATATACTGCACAATGGAATGATCCGAAGAATCCACAACAAAATCTCGCACCTTACCCAAATAGATGCCAGATTGTGTTCTGACCTGTAACCGCTTAAGTTGTGCGAGAGATACACGCATGGACCTTTATGATACAAGCTCACCTTCTACCGCAGATGAGTCTGATTTTTTCTTTTTAAACAAAACCATCTGTTGCAAACCAGTCAAGAGAGTAGACAAAAACCAATAGAGAGACAAACCGGCCGGAAATTGCAAACCAATGATAACAGTCAAAAAGGGCATCATATAGAGCATCTGCTTGTTCATCATAGCGGCCATGCCCTCATCTTTGGCCCCGGTCCCCGCTTCTTTGGGCGGCTTCTTGTGTGAAAACATTTTTGCCTGCCAAAATTGGGCGGCTCCCGCCAAAATGGCGAGCACAATGCTTCTCTTGCCCAAATCAACTAAGCCAAGAGAAATGGGATTGATCGAGCCGGGGTTTGACACAAAAGGGTAGAGAGCATCAAAATTGTTTGAAGTGATACCTGAGCGCAACACATAAAACAAGGCCAAAAAAATCGGCAGCTGCACCAAAATGGGGAGACAAGAACCCAAAGGATTTACTTTATGCTCTTTGTATAATTTCATGGTCTCCTGGGCCAAACGCTGTTGATCATTTTTATAGGTGACCTTGAGCGCGTTCAATTTTGGCTGCAATTCGGTAAGAGATTTTTGAGCCTTTATGGAAGAGGAAGTAAGCGGATACAAGACTACTTTTATAAAAATGGTCAAAACAACAATAACAACTCCCAAATCAGGAATGATGTTGTACAGGCCGACAAATATATTGAAAATGGGATCGTAGAGCAAAGCTTGAAAAAAAGCGCGCATAATAGAAATTAAAATATTACATACAATAGAACGTCCAATATTGAATACGAGATAACACTTCCTATCCCAGAGTCAGCTGAGTATATCACCGGCAGATATTTGTTTCAAGTGCACGGTGCAGAATGATAGATGAAAACCATCGCCTCGTATCCAGACCTGAAATCTGTTCTTTAAACGGCCGGTGCGCTAACCCCGCATCCTAAAAATTTTAAAAGACGCCTTCACCTGGAAAGCGCCTTTCAATACGCTAGAGCCCATTATGATTATTCGGCTCCCTGGGTTTCGTCTTGTTCAAGATTTTGGTTTTCAGCGTTATGAGATTCAGAAGGAGAAATAGGTTCAGAATCAGGCTTTTCAGGCTGGGCCTGTTGATCTTCGGAACTTGAGACAGCGGTTTCAGCGCTCTCGTCAGAGTTAGAAGAAGACGACTCAGCAGAAGCGGGCGGTTTCTGCTCCAGCACTTTTATAGTCCAGCCGGTTAATTCAGAGGCCAAACGCACATTTTGGCCTTCACGTCCTATCGCGAGCGAAAATTGGTCCTCTGCCACGTACACAAGCGCCTCTTTGTTGGATTCGTCAAGTTCCACGGTGCTGATTTTGGCAGGTGATAAAGCATTTTTTATATATGCTTTCGCGTCTTCACTATATTCTATAATATCAATTTTTTCACCTCCCAATTCATCAATAATGGTATTGATACGGCTGCCACGCTGGCCTATGCAAGAGCCGATGGGATCTATATTGTCATTATCAGTAGACACCGCAACTTTGGAACGGCCGCCCGCCTCACGCGCTATATTTTTTATTTCCACTTCCCCGCTTTCTATTTCCGGTATCTCTTGTTCAAATATGGTTTGCACCATGCGTTTGTCGGCGCGAGATAGCATAATTTCAGGGCCTCTGCTTCCCATTTCCACTGAAACCAAATAAAATTTCATCCGAGCGCCCGGTGTGTAATGTTCGCGTCTAACTTGGCCATTCTGCGGCACAATACCCGTTACTTTTCCCAAATCAATGATAAGAGCGCCGCTTCGATCCCGTCTTTGCACAAAGCCCTGGACAATGCTTCCTAGCTGACCCTTAAAGTCTTCATATACCGTACTTCTCTCGGCTTCGCGAAGTTTTTGAATAATAACCTGCTTGGCGGTTTGAGCGGCCATGCGCCCAAAATCTCCCGGGACTTCGAGATCTATTTTCAAAATTTCACCAAGCTCTGCCTTGGGCTTCAATTCCTTGGCCTGAGTGACCATGATCTGAGTCTTGGGATTAAAACGGATCAAATCTTCCATTTCTTCGTCCGAAAGTTCCCGTCGTTCCTTGCGAGCTTCTTCTCGACGCTTGGTCATTTCTTCCTGAGCTTGCTCCAAAATTTCTTCGGAAATGTCTTCCACGACTTCTTTTTCATCCCAAACCTTCATGTCTCCGGTCTCAGGATCAAACTCAACTTTGATGTTTTGTTGACGATTGCCGAAATCTTTTCGATACGCGGCGGCCAGAGCCGATTGCAAAGCATCCATGACCACCGAAGGGTCCAGCCCTTTTTCGTCACAGACAATCTGAATTGATTTTGTTATTTCTGATGCCATATAAAAATAGGTTATGAGATCCGCACTTATAAAAAACGCAGCTTCATAATGAAGCTGCGTTTATACTATAGCAGAATTCTTGGAACCTGTCAAATCACCGACTTCAATCTTCTGTGTTCAAATATACGGAACAAAGTTCCTCATTTCCCAAGCAAGGAACAGACTTTGAACAATCCTTACGGGCTCTTGGGTTACGGGCTCAAAATGCTTTGCAGGCGAGACCGTCTCCGCAGCCAATCGCGAAATTGGTGCAGGTAAAAAAGCTTCCGCTCTGGTCAAAACACACATAAGGCAATTTTTCATTTTGACACAAGGCAAAGGATTCGCTGGCTTCAGAGGCTTTAAGCGCGCAGGCGTCGGGAGCGCATATCTCACTGTTTATAAACATGGGATCTTTGCCTTCAAGAGACTTTGCCATTTGGTTGATGCAGGTGCGCGCCGCGTCTGGACTCCCTGCGTATGGGCCATTTGTAGTCAGAGAACAACCAGCAAGAGTCTGAGTGCTCACGAAATTGTCGTAAGGATTCCAATCCAATACGGCATAAGCGTCTTGCCCTACTTTAAAAGTGACCATTCCTCGGTACACATCAGCGCATTCATAAGAATTGACGAGATTTTGCCAGGAATTTTTTGACAAACCCTGCACAGAGCTCAGGCGCTTAAAACATATGTCTGCCTTGTTCGCGGCGCTTGTGGCGCAGAATTCTTTTTCTTTGTAACATTGAGAAAGACCCAAAAAGAAAATATTCTGTTCAAGAGAAGCGGAAAGCTCGTCTACACAAGCTTTGGCATTGGCAAAAGAATCAGGATTAAGACTGCATCCGGAAAATTGTTGGCCGAGAATAAGATCGGCCGTGTTATCATATGAAACTGTTTGATATAAGGCCCCATTTTTTATAATAGGCATGCCTTTGTATACACCTTCGCAACCGTAGGTATCGAGCATATATTGAGCCTGAGTCTCGAGACCTGCGGCTTTAAAACGATTGGCGCAAAAACCCTTACCCGAAGCTTCACAAAAACCGGCCAAATCCGGGCAGGTGGATTCTCCGAGATATAAATCTTTACCTTTTATTTCTGAAGTTAGCTCATCAAGACAAGCTTTTACGATCTCAGGCGTTTTGGCGAAATTCGAATTCACCAAAGAACAATTGGCCAAATACACAGGCCCGGGGACATTATCATAAAGATTCACGTTCAGAGCCGCATAACCTTGAGGGTCGGAAATGATGGGAAATCCTTTGTATACGCCGGCGCATTGATGATTTTGAAGCAAGGTATCTATAGCTCCTTCATCCAATTTGGTGGCGGAAACTAAGCGTTTTTTGCATATGCCAGGATCCAGAGCCGCGGGGACTGAACAAAAATTACTGTCTTTAAAAACTGGTTCTGTTATTTCTATGGTTCCGCTTTCTGTGGGTCCCACAGGCTTGGAGCTTAAACCGAATTTGGCAAAGGGAACCCCGTAGTTATTATTTTTTTCATTCAATTCAAGGATATAACCCTTCGGGTCTTTTTCTTTATAATCAATGTAGGCTATAAGTTGATTTTCTGCAGCATCTTCTTGGTATATCTTTTCAAGAACAATATCCACTTTCCCGGATTGGCCGGGCTTAAGCTGAAAAGAACCAGGCTGAGTGCTTAGTGTAGTAACTTTTTTTGCAAGTTCTGCCGAAGGTTTAGAATACAAAAATAAAGCGTATCTTCCCTTCACCTGAGTCTTTCCTATATTTGCGAATTCAACAGAAACCGTATCTTGTTCCTGACCGACTTGATATATCAAGTCTTTAATGACAAGGTCGGGCTTTGCGAAAGCTCCACCGGCCGCTGAAGCTGCCAAAGCCGCGGCGCCGAGAAACGCCGAAGCCACTGCGAGCTTGGCACCGGTCACTGCCTGAACTTTTGTCGTTTCTTGTGGCATAGAAAATAAAATTATAATAAAAAATAATTAAAGTTTGGGACCATAGGATACGGAGAGCTCATTATTTTTTTCGTTCAATTCTGGAATCTCCGCTTTAAAATCCACAACCGCGCGTATTTCCATCCGGTTTTCTCCTGTTAGAGAATCACTAAAACGAGGAACCAGCACCTGCGCTACACCCTTGTCGCCAGGCTTAAGACGATACTCGTTTAAACCGGAAACCGTATTCCCTTCGGAACGAAATTTGGCGTTTATAGGAATAAGCAACATGCCAGCCTGCTGTTTTTTTAGAAGAAAAAAAGTGGCCGGAGCTTGAGAAGCTTCCTCAGCCTTATAGTCCACCATATGCTGAACACGAGCCGCCCCTATGAGGGGATCGTCAAATTGAAGACCCAACTCAAAAACCTTTGTATTTTCAGTATTTCCTGCGTTGGAATAATATATAGAAACCGTGTCATGCTCTGAATCCGCGTAAGCCGAAGAATCATTCACCGTAATCTGATCTATCACAAGATCTGGATTATTCGCCTGAATATCAGCGGCAGAAGCAGCCAAAACGGCGGCGCCCAAATAGGCTACGCTTATAGCCATTTTTGTCTTAGAGACCGACTGTGTTTTTATTTGTGTGGCTATGGGCACAGGAAAAGAGAAATTTTTAATTTGCAATTTTTAATTTTTAATTCCTGCGTGGTGATGCAATCAATATCTTTCAGCGTCTCATCATTCCAAAGAATCAATCCTCTCGCGACAGACCATGAAAAATCTTCGCTAAGCGCGACTTAATGAATCTCTTCTCGCTTCATTCCCACCCACTCGGCGACAATTTCTTTGATATCGTCCACATCCACCGTGCTTTGAACCTCATCCGCGGCCTTTCCCCTCTCTGCTTCTTCAATTTTTTTGACCTGTTCGACAATTTTTTTTCTGATAGTGAATAATTTTTTTTCGTCGTCAGTGCCCTGTTCTTGAGAGCGTAAATCTTCCAATTCTTTTTTCATTTTTCCAGCGGCATTGGAGTGAAATACACTCTTTTGTTTCGCGGCTCCGTGCAAAAGAGCTCCCGCGTGATCTACGGCTGAACCTTCCTGAACATTTACCATGGCGGCGGCCTCGTCGATAAGATCTATCGCCTTATCCGGAAGCCGGCGGCCTTTTATATATTCATGAGAAAGAGTAACCGCTTTTTTGATGGCTTCATCGGTAAACTGCACTTTGTGATAAGCTTCGTAATTCTTTTTGATGCCCTGGAGAATGGTTATCGCCTCTTCCACGCTCGGCTCATCCACCAATACAGGCTGGAAACGACGCACCCAGGTCTCGTCCGGAGCTATAAATTCGTCATATTCTTTTTGCGTGGTCGCTCCTATGAGCTGCAAATCGCCTCGAGCTAGAGCCGGTTTCAGAATGTCGGAAAGGTTCACCGAACCTTCGGCACCTTTGGTCTGCATAACGGTATGAATTTCGTCCACAAACAATATGATCGAACGGTTTGATTGGCTGATCTCTTCTACCACCCTTTTGATGCGCTGTTCAAATTCGCCGCGGTATTTGGTCCCGGCCAAAAGTTCCGCTACCCGCAAAGATAAAATACGTTTATCCTTTAATACTTGAGGAACGTCGTTGGTAACAATCTTAAGGGCCAAACCTTCAGCTATAGCCGTCTTGCCTACACCGGGAGGACCGAGCAAAATGACATTATTCTTATTGCGTCGGGTCAAAATCTGAGTGACACGCATAATTTCTTCTTCTCTCCCTATAACCGGATCAAAGCGGCCATCTCGGGCGTTTTGGGTGAGATCGGTGGAAAAACTGGCCAGAGCCGGCGTATTGCCTGAAGTTCTTTTTGAAGCAAAAGATCCGAAACCCGAAGACCTTTTTTGGGCGAACAAATAATAGGTAACTGTAAATATAATTATCGCGACCCCGAACCAACGTAATAACTCAAAAAGAGTCATATAATTTAGATTAAAATGGTATCAGCAGTATAGCATCTCTACTCATACCTGTGAAGCGCTTTGAATGAGGAAAATCATTATTTCCTTTTCCTACTAAAACCAATAGACAAAAAAATAAAAAGAATAAAATCCTATAATTCAAAGGAAACAGGATCTTAACAATTGACCATGGGCAATAATCGTTTTTGAAAATGCAAACGCCTATGCAAACGATTAATATACAGGCTGATATGTTCAAACCTTATACCAACAGAATCCAAATCAATACCACGCAAAGCGCAATACTCTATAGCGGCTCTGTATATTCTTTGTCTTTTCTTGGCTTCGGTCGCGTATTCTGGCAAAGAAAAAAGACTGCTGCGAGTCTTAACTTCAATAAAAGATAGTACGAATCTCCCCTCTGACGCCATATAAGCAATTATATCTATTTCGCCTCTCCTCGTTCTGAAATTAGTTTCTGCTATCCGATAGCCCTGACGTTTTAAAAAAGCGCAGGATTGGGCCTCGCCCCAGATTCCTATATTTTGGGCTCCGCTCTTCGACATAATGGTAGATTTGTTAGGAGTGCCGGAACAAAATCAAGGCCTTATGATAGGAACCCACATCAAAATCATCTTGCACTACACAGCCACAGGTCCGAGCCAGGACGCTGAGTCTGGGAAAATCAACCATTTTGTCTAAAGCAGGGCCAAGATTGGCAAGTCTTTTTACCCAATCTACCACGACAATTCTTCCTTTGTCTTTCAAAACACGGAGAGCCTCTTTAAGAACTGCCTCATAATCCGAAATATGAAACATAACATTCACCAAAAAAATAAGGTCCAGGCTGGCGGCCGGTATGGCTACCGAACCCGAACGTTCTATGTCGGCCCACACCGTGTGTATATTCACAAAACGTTCGAGTTCCGCCCGTTTTCTGATAGATTCCAACACATCTTTAAGTATATCCACCGCGTATACTACTCCCCGTTCACCCACCATCTGAGCCGCGGGAAATACAAGATGGCCGGTTCTCCCAACGCCAAAATCCGCCACATGCATTTGGGGGCGCAACTGAACCTTGCTGAAAAGAATCCCGGGATCGATAAGCTGATGGTCACGACTCTCTAACATACCGGCACATACTTATTATTAGCAGCCCTTGATTAAAAATTTGTAATTTTCATTTTTTAAACAATTTTTGATTTTGATAGAATCGGATAAGCGAATGCAGTCCCTCTGAGCTTGTCGCAAAAATGATCCATCCCTATTCAGGCGCTCAGTCTCTGTTATGGGTAGGATTATTGCGGAGATTTGATTGCAAAATGTTTAAAGCCCAAAAAGACGACCAAAAACACCTACAATAATTTCTCCAAGAAGCCCGGTCATGCCAAACAAAGAAAGAACAATAAAAATTATGCCGAGAAGTTTGTACATCAGATAGGTGCCTCCACCCCCCAGATGATCCTCTGCCCAGGCGCTATGCCCAAAATTTTGGACAAACCAGCTGCTCTTGACCACCATAAAAAAACCGAGCGCTATAATTCCTATCCCGAAAATATATTTCATAATAATATGAAATTTTTAATTTGTAATTTATAATTTTTAAACAATTCATAATAATACAATTTCTAATGATCTAAACGAAATACCGCTATCTGAAAGATACCTTATAGCAGACTCGGTCATTAGAAATTTATATAGAATAAAAATTTTTTAAAAATTATAAATTACAAATTCTCCTCATACTATTGTACTATGAGACATCCGTATTTACAAGAAATAAAACTTGCGCGATAAACTGCTTTCTGATAGTCTCTCGGAAGCAGTTTTGCCCTGCGGCTACGTCGGATCAATCTCAAACTATCAATGTTTTAAATTCTTCCACCATGGGAACTTGTTCAGACTCGAGCCCATAGTGTTTGGCCAAATAAAAGGCCGCCCAATCAGC
This sequence comes from Candidatus Magasanikiibacteriota bacterium, assembly GCA_016193335.1. GTDB lineage: Bacteria > Patescibacteriota > Patescibacteriia > Magasanikbacterales > UBA922 > JACPSK01. The sequence continues at coordinate 50,540 of JACPSK010000005.1, forward strand.
AAGCAACAATGAAGAAAATATCTTTTCAGACGCGGTCTCTCCCTTTAGTTCAAAGAACTCCACTTCCAGTTTTCTTTCTTCATACAGAGTTTTCAAAACATCCATACGCTTCAAAATCTTGGGATGGTCTGAAAGATCTTTGAGAAAAATAAAATAAAAACGCTCCGAGAGATGCCTGCTGGATTTTTTCACGTCAAAACCAGTCATTTCATTGTGATTCAATTCTGAAAAAAAATTGTAAAAAGCAGGAATTTTGCCGGTCTCATTAAATTTAATTTTCCAATTGTAGGCCAAGGAACGATTTACCCTCGAAGAATAGACAACAGGCACACGATCCTTGAGACGATTCGCAAGAGCCTTACCTGCTTTCTCATACATCAAAGGATCAAGACTCTCCGCAAGTTTGTAAGACTCTTCCAAAAGTGTGCCAAGGCCCATAAGGGCACAAAGACCTCTAAGACTAAGGCCCAAAGCGGAACGAGGCTGAATGCCCGTGTCGGGCATCTGAACATAGGGTACTTGGTCTCTTTGCGCCCTTTCTATGAGTTCGCCGCCAACAGCGATTGCGGCTACAGAGAGGCCCGCCGACCGGGCTTGGTCGTAAACTTCCAAAACTTCTTCAGTATTCCCCGAATAGGAACTGCATATAACGAGAGTCTCGGGAATACAGGCGGATGGAATTGAAGGTAAACCATAATCACAGTGAACAGTAATATGGAGCTCAGGCCTGAGAGACGCGATAATATCGGCCGCAAGATGCGAACCGCCCATGCCTGCCACAATATACTTTTTTTTATCTTTCAATAAACTCCGATTTTCCACTCGCGGCTCGTAAGCGAATTGCGTATTAAATGTCCGAATAGCGTCCTGCATCATAGAATACCGTTTAGATCGTCAAAAGACAGACGTAATTAACTCCAAAAGCTTATCTTAATTTTTTCTCCAACTCAGCTTCTGCCTGCAATTTTGCCAAGTCATCATAGCCACCTACAAACTCATCTCCAATCACTATCATCGGTACGCTCTGCCAATGATACTTTTCAGACAGTTGCTCGCGCAGTTCGGGATTTGAAGCAAGGTCCACTTCTTCATATGCTACGCCAAGAGAGCCGAGCAATGCTTTTGCCCGCGCGCAATAGGGACAAGTGGGTGTGCTGTATATAATGACTTTTTTCATAATATGTTGGGCCTAAGCTTAAGAAAAAAAACCGAAATTGTCAAATATACCATGCCTTTTCGATACACTATAACACAGTATCATTCCTGGCGCATGGCTAGGACCGGCTCAAGCGTGCTGGCCGCTCGGGCAGGATGCCAACCGAACAGTATACCGACTGAAGCCGAAAACCCGGTGCTCAACAAAATCGAAAACAGCGGTATTTCAAAAACCCAATGATAACCCAAATGCCGGGCTACGAAGGCAAGCGCGTAAGACAGGAAAGAACCAAAGAATACTCCCAACAAACCCCCGCACAAAGTGATGACCAAAGATTCTATCAGAAATTGTCTTTGTATAATACGACTCGAAGCCCCGACGGCCTTTCGCAAACCAATTTCAAAAGTTCTCTCCACTACTGACACGTACATCACATTCATAATGCCCACGCCGCCCACCAGCAAAGAAATACAGGCCAAAGCCACCAAAAGCCAGGTGACGGCGTTTAAAATCGTGCCGACCAATTCCAAAGATTCATTCATTGTGGTAACCGAAAAATCGTCTTTGTCCGGATCAGATATATCATGGCGTTCGCGAAGCAAAGCCCGTATCTCCTCGGCAGTAAATTCCGCTTTGCCGTTATCGTTTGCCTTGGCGGTAATCCACAACACATGATCGACGCCCATGAGTTTTTTTTGTGCGGTGTTTAAGGGAATATACACCATGCGGTCCATATTTACGAAACCGGTGGCCCCACGTTCGGCCATGATCCCCACCACCTGATATGTTTTTTTGTCAATCTTGATCCTCGTCTCAAGAGCCTGTTTATTCCCAAATAGCGCCTCTCTTACTTCACTCCCGAGAACCACCACATTACGCGCTCCTTTGTCTTCTGAATCAGAAAAAAATCTTCCCTCGGCTAAAGTACCCTTATCTATGTCTGGAAATGAAGCCGAAACTCCAAAAATCATAGGCCGCATTTTCTCGTTTTCATAAGACAGCACGGCTTGGCCTGTAAGCGCTGCATAGGCATTTTCTATATTTTCCAAATCAATGATAGCTTGAGCGTCTTCTGATGTGAGACTGGTAATACTCACACCCCGTGCGTGCCCACTGGCGTTTTGGATCGAAGTCTTGCCCGTTTGGGGAATTTTGACCTCTATCTGTATCCAATCATCTCCAAAACTGATCAATTCTTCGAGCAAAAGCCCCTTAAGTCCCTGCCCTGCTGAAAATACGATAATCACCATTGCTATGCCCAAGATAACTCCAAAAACGGTTAGCAGGCTCCGTGTTTTATTTTTGATAAGTGCTTTGAGGGCGATCAAAAAAGAATCGAGATACATAATCACCTATCTTAATTAATAATTCACCGATACTATTCGTAGTGAAGAGCGGTGATGGGGTCAAGCCCCGCGGCTTTGCGCGCCGGAAGCAAGCCAAAAATCAAGCCTACAAGCAATGATATACCGACAGTCACTATGATAGAAGAAAAACTGATAATAAAATGATAATCATAACCCGTATATTGAACTCCTCTCGCTATGATATAAGCAAGTAAAACTCCAAAAAAAATGCCGAACAGGCCGGCGAGAGCAGTAATGAAAATTGTTTCAAACAAAAATTGCCTCATAATATCCTTACTCCGCGCTCCCAGAGCTTTTCGAAGCCCGATTTCCCGCGTTTTCTCACGCACGCTCATAAGCATAATATTCATGACTCCCACGCCGCCCACAAAAAGAGCCACCGAAGCTATACCGACCAAAAAAAATTTAAGTGCGTTGGTTATCGTGGTCAAAATGGCGAGCAAGTCAGTAATTTTTCTGACTGAAAAATCTTCATCCCCGTGTCGTTCGACCAAAGTCTGTTTTATTTCCTGAACTGTCTGTTCTATAAAACGCTCGTCTTCCACTCGGATACGAAGGAAACTAACATGACGCAGGCCCAGCAAATCCCGTTGAACCGTGCTGAGAGGTATTAAAATCGCGTGGTCCGGATCTTCGAAGCCGTCAGAGCCTTTTTCTTCCAGAACACCAAGCACCCGAAAATGTTTCTTTTTTATCTTTATGGATGCTCCCACCGGATCGACATCTCCGAACAATTCATCCGCGATAAGAGAACCCAATACCACGACACGTTCATAGCCTGAAAATTCTATGTCATCAAAAAAACGCCCCTCTCTCACGCTTAGCTTTTCCAGAGAAGCGTAGCTTGGTGTGGTCCCGGTATATGTGATATTGCGTTCAGTGCTCTGCCATTGCACGAGATCATTGCCAGATATATAAGCCGCGAATTCTTTACCGTGCTCTACGTTGTTCTTGTCCATGAGAGCGAGACCGTCTTCATACGTGAGTGTCGTTACCAATATGCCAAGGGCCGAAGCGGGCGGTCCGGTTTCTTCCGAAGCGCCCGCAAGCACGGCCACCAAATCAGTGCCCCTGGCTTTTATCTGATTGGTGATAAGGCCCTGCGCCCCTGAACCCACGGACATAACCAAAATGACCGCCGTGATGCCTATGACAAGACCCAGCATGGTAAATAAAGTTCTTCTTCTATTTACGCGCAAATTTTTTATGGCGATTTTGGCGAGCAGAGAAAATCTCATAAAAATTACATTCTCCGCCCATTTCCTGACGGAAAGTGAATCAGCCGTTTTCGTGATAAACTCTGAAAAAGATTATTCCAGCCCGTCTGGCCGTCTTTCATTTCAACAATGCCCCATCTGAGATAGAACGAAACTGCGCGTTCAATTCGTCGCGCACGATGAGCCCATCTTTGAGATGCACAATACGTTTCGCATGCCGAGCCGTGTCAAGCTCATGAGTTACCATAATGATGCTATGGCCTTTTTTGTTTAATCCCTGCAAAATGGACATGATCTGGGTACCGGATTTTGAATCCAAATTACCGGTCGGTTCATCGGCAAAAATAACATCCGGATCATTCACCAAAGCTCTCGCTATCGCCACCCTCTGACGTTCGCCGCCAGACAGCTGATTTGAAAGATGTTGACCACGATGGCTCAAGGCAACTGACTCAATGGCCTTGTCCACAAGATCCTTATATTCTTTTTTATTCTTTGAACTATAAAGCAAAGGCAGTTCAATATTTTCTCTCACCGTAGTCCTTGGCAAAAGATTAAAAGACTGAAAGACAAAACCTACGCGCCGGTTGCGCATCTCTGCCAGTCGATCTGTATCAAACCCCCCGGCGTCTTGTCCGTCGAAAAAATAGGAGCCAGCGCTCGGGCTGTCCAAAAAACTCAAAATATGCATCAACGTAGACTTTCCAGAACCGCTCGGACCCATGATGGCCACAAACTCACCCCGCTCGATTTTGAGCGTGATACCATGCAATACTTTGGTTACGACATCATCAGTTTGATATTCTTTTTGTATGTTTTGTGTTTCGATAAGTGGCATAGATAAGTCTCGAAATCACTCTGTTTTGAGAAAACTGACAACTTCTTCTCCTTCGTTAAGACCTGAAATGATCTCAGTCTGTCCCCTATCTCCCGACAGACCCACGAGCACAGAACGTTCTTCAAAAATTCCGCTTTTCGCGTCCATGAGCACCCTCACAAATGAAGATCCATCCTCCCGCCGTATTATCGAGCGCTCTGAAACGGCGAGCACAGCTTGTTTTTCTTCTGTGATAATCCGGACATTCGCCGTCATGCCAGAACGCAATTCATATTCCTTTGGATAATTTTTATCGAGAGCTATTTTGGTTTTGTAATAAATAACTCCGGAAATCTCGGTCTCGGCCGGCTCCACAAAAAGTACGTTCCCTTTGAATTTCACTTCTTCTCCGTATGCGTCGAAGCTGATTAAGACAGGATCCTCCGCCAGAACTTTTACAATATCAGATTCAGAAATATCTACTTCTATGTTCAAATCAGAAGACAAAATATGTGCCACGCTCTGATTGGCTTGGGCATTTTCTCCTATCTCAATATCCAGACCGGCAAGAATGCCGTCGCTCAAGGCTTTTAATTCGGTTTTCTCCAGATCATCCTTGAGAGCCTGCACATTGGCGGCCTGCCGCCCCACTTCTGCTTTCAGAGAAGCAAGGTCCACGTCTCGAGGGTCAGAAATTAAATCTTCATGCCCTGCTTCGGCTTCTTCTAGCTGCGCGGCTTTAAATAAAGCCTGAGCATGAGCGATATTATTGTCTGCCTCCACTTCTTTACGAAGATTCGCGAGTTCCACCGTGGCTTTGTCATACGCAATTCGATATGAAGAAAGAGAGGTTCTCGCCGTACTGATTGCTTGTTTCTTGGCGCTCAAATCCTTGGCAGAACTGTTCACACTGGCTTGCGCTGAGCTGATGTCTGTTTTCAAAGTATTTAACTCTGATAAGCTAAGATCCCCACCCGGTTCGGCATCCGCGAGAATAAGCTGCATGCGCGACAATAATTTTTGAGTATTCTCCAAAGCTAAAACCATTTCAAGAGTCCAAGAATCAACAAGAGCATGGGTGCTTTGTTCCTTGAGCGCTAAAATATCAAATTCAAAAGCCCGCAAAGTGCCATGCAAAGACTTGTACAAAGTTTTTGTTTGGTTCAAAACAGTGGTATTATCAAGCTCCAAAACATCCTCATAATCATCATTAGCTTGTATATTGTCAATCCCCAATATCTTGTCGGTTTCAATTAAAGCGTCGGAAAAGACCGTAAGAGAAGATTTTAGGGCGTCTATAAGATTCAGATACGCGTCTTTTACCAATCTGCTGTCTTCTCCTCCTTCGACCAATGACAAATTATTTTTTGCCGTTTCCAAAGCTTTTTCAGCGTTTGATATTTTTGTTTCTCCGGAAGCCTTAACCTTGTCGAGTTCAGCCTCAACCTCTTGAAGAGCGGCTTTTGCCTGATCCACGGTGGCTCTGGATTTCTTGGCAGCCTCGGCACTCGGCCCGGCCAATTCAAGATTGAGTTTTGCTTGCGCCGAACTCAGAGCGGCGTATCCTTCATTAAGACGAGCTCTCTGCTTGGCGCTGTCAAGACGCGCCAATACTTCACCGTTTTTTACTTGATCGCCGGTTTTTTTTAAAACCTCAAGCACTTTTCCTGAAATTTCCCAGCCGTATCTGAGCTCGAGATTCGAGACAAGGGATCCGGTCTCTTCCACTGACTGAATCAAATCAAGACGCTCCACTCGGGAGCTTGAATACTCAAGCTCTTCCGGGCTTCGTTTTTTTGCGACAAAAAAAATAAGCAGAAAAAAAATGACAAGCGCCAAAAAACGAACTGACGGCTTTTTCAAAGCTGTTTTGGCGGAAGCAAAAAATTCTTTCATAAAAATATTCGCCCTATACATGGCAGGACTTCCGAACTTGCGCTTGGGGACAAAGAACTAAAGGCTCTCTGAGGGTCTGAGATGAACGAGGCAAGCAAACTATTTCACTCTTAAACATCAAGCGGCCGCAGACTCAAAATCCCACACCATATCGGGGATTTATTCTTTTGTAATGAGTGTGACTGATTCTATCAGCACCGGTTCAATGGGATTATCCCGCGCGTCTGTTTCAACAGCTTCTATAGAATCCACAATATCCATTCCCCCCACGACAAAACCGAAATTAGTATGCTTCCCGTCAAGCCAAGGAGTGGCTTCCGCGATTACGATAAAAAACTGTGACCCGTTTGTGTTCGGCCCGGCATTGGCCATGGCCAGAGAACCGCGAAGCAAGGGATGGGAGTTTATTTCATCTTCAAAAGTATAGCCAGGACCACCTGTGCCGTGCGGAGCCCGATTATTCTGATCTTTGCTTAAAGGATCGCCGCCTTGAATCATAAAATCTTTGATCACTCTGTGAAAACTCACAGCATTATAAAAACCTTCCTGAGAGAGCTTCAAAAAATTTTCCACGGTTTTAGGAGAATCTTGATTGTAAAATTCAACAGTGATATCGCCCTTGTTGGTTTTGAGAATCGCTCGGTTGTATGTTCCAACTAAACTGTCTTGTGGCATAGAAGAATCAATAATGTTATCTACCTTACTTATTGGTGAGACTCCAGACTTCGCTCCCAAATCAGACGAAGAGACGGGAACAGAAGATCCGGATGAACAGCCGGCTCCCAGAAAAAGAACAAGGGTACTGAAAAAGATGAGCAAACGCATAGAGTAGAAATTAAAAATTCTCAACGCCCTTTTTCTTAAAATTAAGGCAGACCGAATTGATGCAATACCGTTTGCCCGTAGGTCCGGGGCCGTCATCAAAAACATGTCCCAAATGAGAGCCGCAGGAAGAGCACGTAACTTCGGTCCTCTCCACACCATGGCTTATGTCGCGATTAATCGTCACCGCCCCCTCTTTGGCCAAATCGTAAAAACTCGGCCAGCCACTTCCAGAGTCATATTTCTTGGAAGAATCAAATAAAATTTGGCCGCAAGCCATGCAAGCATAGCTTCCATCTTCTCCATGTTTGTAATATGCCCCGGTAAAAGGAGCTTCTGTGCCTTTTCCCCTTAATATCTGATACTGTTCAGGACTTAATTTCTCTTTCCAGTATTCTTCTCCAAGATCTTTGAAATTCGACATAAAGATACAATAAATTACCCCTATCATAAAGGAATAAAGAATGACCGTCAACGGCCTTCAAAAATCTTCTAAAAATAAACAAAAGCAAGACAAATATTTTTAGCTTGCGGACGTTTTTATGTTGCCGGGTTCTCGAAGAAGGCGGATACCAAGATACGAAAGCGGAGTATAAAGCGCGCCCATCACCACTTTGTAGAGCCACCAAGAAATAATGATACTAATCAGCGTGCGGGTTGAATAAACGCCCGCGAAGGCGATAACCATGAAGACTGTCGTGTCGAGTAATTGTGACCAAAGATTGGAGAGAAGCGAGCGCAGCCAAAAAAATTTTACTCCCAATTTCTCGCGGAAAAAGAAAAAAGACAATACATCTTGGTACTCAGCAATCAAAAAAGCGGTAACCGAGGCAATGGCAATGCGCACCGAAACGCCAAAAATCTGATTGTACCCCTGTCTCGCCCATTCGCTGGCATCGGACCATGGCATGGCAAGCGACAAAAATGAATAGGCAATGAACAAGGTCGTGCTGATAAAGCCGGCAAGAACGAAAAACTTTGCGGCGCGCTTGCCAAATACTTCTCCGATAACGTCAGTGGTTAGAAACACAATGGGGAAAGAAAACACTGCCACCGATAAGTGGGAACCAAAAATAAATGGCATCAGCTTCAAACCAAGAGTATTGGCCGCGAACAAAGAGGTAAGATATATGGCAAGCGTGATAATGAGTTTTTTAAACGAACGTTCTGTAAGTTGAATCATACTGATAATTCCTTAGTTTAATAAATACGCGGGAACAAAAACAGGTGCTCAATATTCAGAAACAGATAAAAAACCTCCCAGATTCTTGGAAGAGACTTTGCAGACAAAGCCGGACCAGGTTTCTATCCGATGATTGTGAAGCATAGTTAAAAAATATTATGAAAATCTAGACGACTCGATTTTCTGGAACAAACAACAAAAGTTAACAAGCTTAGTTAAAATAAACTGAAAGTGATTTTATCAGAATACCTGAACAATACAAATTTTGCAAATTTTCGCAGTTAATGGATTAGACGCCAAAAAAACAGGATTAAAAAACTAAAAAAATTCAAACAGACCAAACGCACCCCACTCTACTTTAAAACTCTGTTCTCAATCCCTTTTCCAAAACCACAAATCGCATTCCTTCGGCTCCCAATACATCTTTTGGAATGCTATGAAAAGGGCCAACATGCTTGAGCATACCGTCATGAATAGGAAACACAAGCTGTGGCTTTATCTTTTTTGCGTATTCGAGGCTATCGGCCATACGCATCCACGGCGCGATAACCGGAAGCGCGAGAATCTCAACTGGCTTATCCGGATACACATTAAGCGCGTCCCCGGGATGAAACAAGCGCCCATCAAATAAAAAACCGGTATTGTCAAAACGAGGAAAAGACTGATAGATCACCGCGTGATCTTGGCCAAAAGCCTCAACACTCAAGCCTTTGACCGTCATACTGGCTCCGTTTTCAAGCAATTCAAAGGAAAAATCTGCCCCAGCAAGCTTCTTGCCTACTCCTTTGTTGGTGTATATACGAAAATTTTGATTATGTTCACGAAGACGCGAAAGAGATTCAATATCGCAGTGATCCGGATGTTCATGAGTTATAAAAATAGCGTCTAAACCAGAAATTTCTGTGTGCCCTTCTGACCAAAAACCGGGATCAACCATAAGCCGAGCCCCGTTTTCTTCAATAAGCAAGCAAGAATGTCCGAAAAAAGTAAGATGCATACCGGCAATAATTATCTATAAAGGCTAATCTTATTCACCCTAAAACTAAAAGATATCTCTTTACTCTGAGATCCGCAATAACGTACAGCAGATTTCTACAAACCAGGTTCAAAACTCTGTAAAGTCAGGTCTAAATCACTTTTGTAAGCTTCATAGTCAGCGGGAAGGGCCATAAACGTAAGCACAAAACCTTTATAATCTCTATAAGCCTGTACTTGGGTCATACGCAGTGTGAGAGTGCCTTGTGTCAGAACACCTTCCGCTCGTATTGCCTCTCCAAAAGGAAACTGAATTTTGCTAACTTTCGCTTCCATAGTCCCCGCGCTCTCCAAAGCCGTCTTGATACTCTCTGGCAATTCATCCAACACAACTTCGTCTTGAGTAAACTCAGTGGGGGTCAAAATAACTCCAAGATTGGATTGAAACCCCGCGTTCGTATCAGCCATGGGAACTTTAAAATATATTTGCCCCTCAGCCGCCAAAGTTTCGTCCAAATTCCATGTATTTGGATAAGAAATGCTCCAGCCTCCGGTGCTCTTGTAATCAGTAAAATAACTGGGGAGTTCGGCTTTGCTAAGAGCAGGAGCTTTGTCTGTTGTCGGGTTGCCAGACGCGCATCCTCCTCCGATCAAAAGCAAAGTAAGTGCGAAACCGAGGCCAGTAATGAATCTTCGCATATAGTGATGATACATAATGAATAAATTGAAGACCAAAATCAGTATAACAATAATATATTCAAAACACAAAAAGCCTTAAGGAGATTCGATCGTATAATATTCTCTGTCTGTATCATACCAAGTATCCAACAAATCAGATACAGAATGTCTACCCACCGCGAAACGGTCCTGAGATGGATCCCATACATCATACACACGCAAAGCTTCACGTTTGAGTTTCAATTCCTCAGAATTCAAAGCTACGGAAATATCATTAACGCTCGGTGTTAAGGGAAACCAACGCTTATCCGATATGTTGTTTGCTTTCACCAGGCCATTGGCCAAAGCCACATGGTCCGGATGGCCGCCGGACACGGTGACATATACTCCATCTCCCAATTTTTCGCGTAAATCTTCAAATACAAGTCTTGCCTGTTTTTCATCGAGATCCCCATCAGAATAATATGGCTCAAGAGAACCGGCCACTCCGCCCGGATTTAAAAATAGTACATGGTCCTCCGATATGCCGAGCTTTTTTGCAGAATCCAAAAACTCACGGTTACGGGCCGCGACAAAATCTTGATGAGACAATTCAGAATATCCCTCTTCTCCAGGATGATGAACTTGTTTATGCACCGGGCAGACAATATCAGTCCCATGTCCGTCCGTTCCATTTATAATATACCGAGCCGAAGACCGAGACCCATCTGTTACCACCACCGCGTAGACTTCCTGTCCTTCAATCGCTGAACGTGCCAGAAAACCGGCCATAAACAATTCATCATCTTGATGGGGCAAAACCGCTACCACTATTTTTCTTTTTGAAACAAAAGTGTCGTCTTTAAATGAAAAAAGAAAGATAAACGTAAAAAAAACAATTGCCAGAATTCCCATTGTCAAGAGACCCAAAGTCCGCATAAATACTCAACCAATAGAACCTTACGTATGGCCACTATATATTACAATGTACACGCCAAACAATCCAATCGAAAGATGGCGGGATTTCTAAAGCGCACCATACATAGAAATATCCCGAGTCTCTATTTTTGTGGATCTGGATACCCATCTGGATCCGGATAGAAGCTGTCCGGATTAGGGAATACGTCAGGGTCAGGATACTTTTGTGAATTTGGAATCTTATCCGGATCAGGAGACCTCTGAGAATCAGGAACATGATCCGGGTTAGGATATACTGGCGAAACCACACTATTCACTTTCTCAAAACTTCTGGAACCGGGCTGATTTTGCTTGGCAAGACGAGAACCTGCCGCGGCCGCGGCCAAGGCCGCAGCGCCGAGAAATGCAAGCGCCAAACCGATCTTTAACTTCGACACCGTTGCTGTTTTTTGTGTAATCTTTCCCATATTATATGACGAAATAAATACTTAACTATAACTAGAACCACAGCCCAAAAATAATTTTGAGTTGGGCTCTAAATATACCACAAAAGTTAACAAGAACAAAATAAATATAGGATGTGTGTGCCCCTAAGTCTTTTCTTCGCTGAGCAGATGTGAAAATCTTTGTCTGAGTTTTGCAACTTTCGGATCAATTACGAACTGGCAATACGGCTCATCTCGATTCTTTTCATAATACGCTTTGTGGTATTCTTCCGCTTCATAAAAAGTATCAAGCGGTTTGAGCTCCGTGACAATAGATTTGGAAAATGTTTTATTCTGCTCCAATGTTTCTATAAATCGCTTTACGATAGAAGCCTGCTCTTCACTGTTGCACAATATGATAGAGCGATATTGAGGCCCACTGTCATTTCCTTGACGATTTGGGGTAGTGGGATCATGGGTGGCAAAAAATACAGAAAGCAAAGTGTCCAAGTCTATACTATCAGAATCAAAATCCACCCGTATAACTTCGGCGTGGCCTGTATCCATCGTGCAGATTTGATGATACGTGGGGTTGGGTACTCTACCTCCCGCGTACCCGGGTTTAACTGAAATCACGCCTTTGAGACGACGAAATACCGCCTCAGCGCACCAGAAGCAACCACCGCCGAACACGATAGATTGTATGGTCATAGAATTATTTTTCTTTATTTCCTAATGCCTCGGCCGACGCCTCACGATACGCGCAATAGTCACAGCTCTGCTCTGCTTTCGGGATCTGAGGAGCATCTAGAACTTTCTTTATCTTCTTCAATATCGGTTCAACCCAAGCGTCGTCACCCTCATAAGGAATCAAAGTAACCTCAAACTCGAGCCTGGCGTCAAAAGCTTCTTTGTCTGCTATGCCGTTGCAATATACGAAATATCCGATATCGCCGACATCAAGACCATTCGCGCGCAAAAGCCATTGATAAATTTCCATCTGCCGCTTGTATCCGTCCTGCCAGTCTTTATCGAGTTCAGTAATCTTTTCATTCTTGCTGGTTGATTTGTAATCAACGACTATATATTCTTTGGTAGCCACGCTCATCCAAAGATCGTCGATGGCGCCCGTTATAATAAAATTGTTGGGTTCATGAAAAAATTGAACGCCCTTAAAATTTTCTCTCCACATATCAAGACTTTCATGGCCCGCAGGAATAGCATCTATGCCATAGCGTTTTTGCAAAGGATGCTGAACGCCTTTTATCCGATGAGAATCAAATTCTTGTTTCAAAAGAGAATCCACGGCCGAATTGAGACTAAAAGGAAAACCCGGAGGCCTCCCTACCCCCAAACGCCGATCCATATAAAAACATCTCGGGCATTGTATGAACAAATCTATTTTTGAGCGGGATAATTTGAAAGGAGCACTGTCGGACGGACGATATATATTACGCGTTCTCTTAGCTGTGTAATACTCCGACATATTATTTTTTGATGGAAACTTTTTCTTGCTTCAAAATTTTTTTCGCGATAATAAACACGGCAAAAGCCAAAATAATAAAATGGAGAAAATCGGCCAAAAAAGCTCCCCATTTGAGAGCTATAGGGCCTATACGCAGGGTGGCTTCTCTCCAGCCTGCGCTGGAAAGAGGAATGACAAAGGGCATGAACACATTGTCCACCAAAGATTTGACCACCGAATTGCTGGCTGCCCCCATAATAAAAGCAAGAGCAAGCTGTATGATATTGTATTCTTTTAGAAAAGAAAAAAAATCGCGGAAAAACATAGATAGATTTCAATAATATTGCCAAAAAAATAATAAAGATACGACAGATGTGGCAGTTCCGCGTGTAGAACTGCCACTGCTTCCCTCCGGCTAAGCCGGCCCTCTATTCCCGCTTCTTTACTCTTTCTTTACTCTCAGAAAGAGCAGCCAAACCAGGGGCCAGGCGAAAATACAAAAAAGGAACAGGGGTAAGATTGAGAGAGACACTTCCGGATCCTCGTGTGTCCCGTCGAGGATCTGATTAGTGCATCTCTCGAAGATACTCCAGCCCAGACTCACCCAAAGAGCCGCGAACACAAAAAAAATGAATTCCGAATGAGACACCGAAGCCCCCCCGCTCACATTGATACGAATCCAGTGTACCTAGAAAAAACAGAGAAGTCCAGCTGTGAGTCATAAAACCAGAACTCATCTCAAAAATAATTATGAAGTCATTAACAAGACAGTTTCTGCATATATGGACTTGGTCCTTAAAATCTTAAAAAGATAATGCGAAGACGGAAGATAGAAGGGTTGACAAAGTCCTTTTTTGTGATATAGTTATTCCTTATCTTTTACAATTCACTTCCGATGCGCTCTATGGGAGGGAGAAATTTCTTCACAGAGAGTGCAGTGGAATCAAATTGTTTTTCAAGAATCTGCGGGTATGATACACCCGTACCATATGGAGTGGCTAAGAGTCACAAGGAGAGGATCCGTGAAAATTCTTGAATGGAAGTATAATTCATTGTATATCCTTGACTTGAAGATCTTTTATCGATCTCCACTTGGTTTTTGGAACTCGGAGATCTTTGGACAGAATGTGGTTGTCTTTCTCACCTTGTCTGTGGCTTCCATTGGCGCCTTTTTCGTGGGGGGCTTCATGGCAGATCAGTTCCTCAAGGCTGATGAATACAAAAGAGCGGTCGAGGCCTGGACTGAGGCTAATCGGAAGGCAGTTGCGATGCCATCCTACCTCAAAGCGGAGGTCGGCTCATACGACTTCCACATGGCCAACTGCTCCTTAGTGAGGGACAGGTGTGAGGCCGTGACGCGTAATTCCTGCGCGTCGGCCAAGGATGAGAGAGAGAAGCTCCTTATTCTGGAGTTTCGCCTTGCGGACTGTGGCGGGTTCGACGGCGAGCATAAAATCCTTCTTGTGTACTCCGACCACACATGCCTGTTTGTCGAGAGCTCCCAGGAGAGCTGTCCGGGCGGGTGAAGCCAAGTGTGCCACAGGATGTGGCAGGGCAAATGGGGAATGTTTTATCCAGGCTCGACTCTTTGACCTCTGCGAGGTCTATGCCAAGGGCGGAGGCAAGAGGGCCATGGTCGCCCTATACGCCGAGAAGGTGGCAAAAGATCCCACATGGGGCGAGGCAGACCGTCGTCTGATCCTCGAACTCGGCCAAACCGAGTGATAGTTAGGAGGGCAGGCCGCGCGCCCGATCCGGCTTGTGATCCTATTCTAAGATCGCAGAAAGCATCGGGAAAAGACAAAAACGACTCAAAATTCTTGAGTCGTTTTTGTCTGCAATAAATTCCAGTCTATCAAGACTACGAGCCGACGCCGTTAATGGTGTATTCGTCACCTCTAGTTTAGCAGAGTATCACCTCATAAAGTGTACTGTACATGATCCGTATCTTGACAAAACCCAAAAAATAGGGTGTACTGATACATTCTTTATTCCTCTGCGGTTGGTCCGTTCAAGCAGAATGGATCTACGAACAAGGGAATAGAACCGAACACAAGGGGGTGGGACATGGGACGCAAATCTCGAGAGAAAAGAGCAAAGCGGCGCTTGGACACGGCCAATGGCCTTGAATGGCTCTTGCGCTACTGGGAAGCGCTTCAGCGCTTTGACCGGGCCAACGCCCTTGCGGAGGAACGTTGGGGGCGTGGGATTCCAGCCCCGCGCTTTGGTCCGCAAACCTGCTGGCAGGACTTCCGTTCGTATCTCTTGGCTTCTCGTCCGGGAGATACTTACGACTCCGAACGTTTTGGCGGCATCATCCGCGGACGTAGAGATTACGTAAAGCACGCCAGCATTGCCACGTCTTTGCATTCCTGGGCGAGCAACTCACGCAGAGTGTACCAGGTTGACGAAGATCTGGCGCTTCTTCTCAGCGCCACGTCTTTTGCCACACTGCGCATGGAAGATCTGCGATTTCCCTTTGACGGATTCGCGATCACCGTTGACAGCCCAGTGAGCTACGCCGGATCTTCCTTCAACACTTTTGTATGCGGGAAGGTTGTTGACGCGAGCGGGAAGACGGTGAAAGTGTTCACGGCCGTTTCGGCGCACATCTCAGAGTACACCGAGCCTTTCAGTAGTCTGAGTTCCGCTTTGCTCAGAACGGCCGAAAATGGCACAAGGGTTGAATTTGAGCGGCTGGCGCGGGATATCAGTCGGCTTACCCAGAAGCATAGCACGCGCTCGCATGAAGCGCTTTGCTGGCCGATCTCCGAAGAGCCCGGCTGTACTGTGGAAGACTGCATTAAAAAAACGTTTGAGATGCAGGCGGACAGCGGGGAAGCTGAATTGGTGAAACATCTTTCCGTATTCACCACGGTCGCCAGACTCGTCTTTGGCGTGCCGGTGTATTTGCAGTCGCTGGAGCCTGCGAAGCGAGACGCTTCAGGCTTCAAGAAGCTTCCTCGCGAAGCGGTTTTGCCTGACCCGAACGTGGTCACGCGTGAAGCCGAAGTTTGCAAGATCTCTTCAACCCGGGTGCTCAGCCCGGCTGAGCGGGAGATCCTGCGCCGCTATCGCAGAAACCCGTCGGGTGAAATTGGCGCTCATTTCCGCTGCGGACATTGGCGCAGGCCTCCGGGCAAGGGTGCTGATCCGGATGCCCCCAAAACCGTCTGGGTTTCTCCGACCATCGTGCGACAGGATCGTCTGCCCGATGGTACGGCAGCGCCAGGAGCCAAACAAATTTTGTAAAGGAGCGGCCGATTGAATTCACAACAGATCGGCCAAAACAAAAAAACGTCAGACATGGCGTTTTTTTGTTTCAAAAATCTGGAGCTTACTGTCTTCACAACAAAAGCATTCGCGCCATCCGCAATTCATCATAGGTATACGCGCCGTTGAAATGCTGAAACACGGGCGATAATTTGTCTGTATCACATTCACGAAACGCGGCGTGAATTTCATCAAGCCCTCGAGATATCGAAGGAGTCAAAAGATTTTCCAAACGAGTACGGTCAATTTTGCCTTTCAAAACTAATATTTCCACATGACTCAAAATAGTACCTGGTTTCAAATTTCTTGCTTTCGCGATCTCCTCAACAGACAAGCCTTCGTTCCATAATTCAAGGGTTTTTTCTTGAGTGTTCGTTTCTGCTTTTTTAGGGGAAAGGCCTTGCCCCATATCTGATTCTTTTCTGAGGTTTCGCATAATTCCCCCACAACGAATAATAAAATGTTTCGTCAATTCTTCTGCTTCGTCCTTGGACATCCGCGCATAGTTCCCTTCAGTTTTCTCTGAGTCGGCGCGGAATATTCTGTCCTGGTCCAAAACATCCGGGTGAACCTCAAAAGTCTGATCATTCCACCCCAATATATGCAAACCGGAAAGACGCCTGACTCGGGATAAAGCCACATAACCTTGGCCATACTCAAAAACCTGAGACAGATCCATTACAGCTTCATCCAAACTCATCCCTTGGCTCTTGTGCACGGTAATGGCCCAGGCCAAACGCAGAGGCACTTGAGTGATACTTGCTCTCAAACGGCCATTCTCTTCGAGATTCCAATCCATGGGTTCCACCTCAATAAGGCGGCCATCCCTGGAACGCACCAAGGGCAGACGGGTCTCCTTATGAAAAGCCTCCACAGTGCCGAGCGTGCCGTTTGAAAAACCGGCGCTGGGATTATTTTTCGTAAACATGACAGAAGCGTTTATTTTTAGAGCGAGGCGCTCCGGAGAAATACAGCCCCGTTTGAGGGCTTCCACCGCATGTTCAGAACCATGTGAACTCATGGCATAGATCTGAGCAAGACCGGGAAGCGTGGAAAGCATCTTGTCATTCATCCGATCCACGTCCGCGTTATGAGAAAACAATTTAGGCACATCTTTGGGCGCTTGGCTCTGAACAATTTTCCTCGATTGTATATGCCGCAAATGCTCCGGACCGAAAACATGCGCTCTCACAGCGGAAAGCACGGAAAGATAAGACGCATCATCCTGGCGATATTGTTCAGAGAGATAACAAATTTTAGGCCCCAGCGCCTTCCATGCTTGAGATCCGTAGGCAAAACGGAGGGCTGGCGTATCAAGAAGAACCGCTCGAGCCTGCGTCGCCTCAATTTCTCTTTTAAGAACCGGGGGTAACTGAAAAAAATCACCCACGAGTACGGTTTGCAATCCACCAAAAGGAAAATCATTTTGTTTTACCGCACGGCAAACCGCGTCTACCATGTCTAGAACTCCGGGGGCGAGCATGGACACCTCGTCTACAATCAAAACTTTGGAACGCCGAATTCTTCTTTCAATCTGCTGTTTCTCCGCGATCTTTTTGATTTCGTGTTTGCTGAGTTTGTCTTTTATACCGATTCCGCTCCACGAATGTATCGTCATGCCCCCAACATGCGTGGCCGCGATGCCGGTGGACGCGGTGATAGACGGATCGATGTCATGTTCTCGGAGCCAGTCAATGTAGGCGTTCACCGTGTGGGTTTTCCCTGAACCTGGTTCTCCGGTAAGAAAAACATTGGTCCCTGTTTTGAGAATGTGAAGGGCAAGGGATTGTTTCATAAAGATATATTTGTGCCATAATCAGATGGCGTTTCCAAAATCCAATATAGTATATGAAAATTCTAATCTTAACGAAAGGATAAAAATAAAAAATCTCTAAACGCCCAATCCATACCTCTTGAGTTCCGCCCGCCGCGGGCGGTAATCCGGAATCGTTTCTGCGACAAGATTCCAAAATTGCTGAGAATGATTTAAATGTTCAAGATGGCATAGCTCATGCACAACAACATAATCAGCGAGTTCAAGGGGCAAAAACACCAAACGATAATGAAAATTTAAATTTTTTTCTCCAGAACAACTCCCCCATCTGGTTTTCATGTTCTTTATTGACACGCGACGGTAGAAAACCGCGTATAGCGGCGCATAAATTTTCAATCGTTCCATCACAAATTTTTTTGCCCGTCCGCGAGCGGCCAAAAAATGTTCTTGCTTCATATCTTCTGGCCTCAACCAATCCGCTCGTCTACGTTTTATTTCTTCAGTCCTGGATCGAATCCATTCGGAATGAGATTCCACAAAAGAATTGATAACATCTCGGCCGACTTTCATAGGAGCGACCACAAGCACCGCGTCGCGACATAGAACAATAGAAATGCGTTTAGCGCGGCGGGAACGTCGAAGCGTATAAAATAACTTGGACATAAGATAAACCCTGGCTTAAAATACACAAAATACCGGATTCGGTCCGGGCGCAAGCCATCTTGTCAGACCAACGGTTATTTTTTACCCATCGCGTTATAAATCGCGGCGAAGACAAAACCAAACAAATAACCGGAAACAAAGGCTCCGACTACACCCCAAAGAGCCACGGAAAATGCGAATCCTCCCACAACATGCAGATCATTTAAAAAATGCATGCCATGCCACCTGTTGGCAAAAGGCTGACCCCAGCCTGCCGCGACCGTGAGCACCCACAAAAGATGCGTTAGTCCAAACAATAAGCCAAGAGACAGACCCGCTCTATTTTTGTCGAAAGACATAGACATATAAGTAAGGTAACTTAATATTTCTTAAGTATAGCAAAAACTTATTCTTACAACAAAACAAACCCTAAAATTCAGAGACCATCTTTCTTGTTTTTTTAAGCCGGCTCTGCCTTTTTTTATCATCCAGTCTTCGCTCGATACTCGCCCTGCCAGGACGCGTACGTCTGCGAATCTTTTTTGGCTTCAAAGCCTCGCCTATTAACCCATGAAGCCGTTCAATGGCGATCACTTTATTACGAACCTGGCTACGTTCTTCGTCCACGTTTATCATCACCTCATCGCCAATGGTGACACGCTTACCAAGAGCCCGGCGTATTTTATTTTTTTGTCCATCGGAAAATGCCTTCGATTCGCCTACACACCAACGGAGCTGTGCTTTAGTCTCCACTTTGTTCACATTTTGACCGCCAGGACCAGAAGACCGAGCAGTAGAGAAAAAAAATTCCTGCGGAGGTATAGTTGGGATAAGCATACCTGCTTGTTGTAGATTATACCGCTCTATAGCTAGAACGTATTTTGAGATAGACTCCAAAAAAATTAAACGCAAATAATTCATTCAAGCCCAGACAAAATGGTGTTGAATTGTTCATACACCTGTTCCAAACTCTTCCCTACCGTGTTGATCTGAAAATAAGACTCCCAAGTCCCAAAATACGCGCGGGTTTCCTCTCGGATTAAATCCCAATATCTATATTGCGCCTTTGTCTTATAAATTCCACGTTCGAGAAGACGCTCGATCGTAGTCTGATAATCACTCAAAAAATACAGTACAGCCACATTCCCATAATGGAGCTCTCTTGTCAGACAGTCCAGATATTCGTTGTTCAAATCAAAATCTTTCTTTCTCACCTTTCCACTCTTATATTGAGCCACACCCAAGGGATATTGATAATGCAACACGCGTTCAAAAATAATTGGCTCTTCCTTATGTGTGGCAAGCGCTTTTTTGTCTCTATCAAAAAAATAATCGCAAAACCACCTATGTGACGCCGGCTTGTCTTCCTCGACTTCCTTGGGTATCCGCTTCCATCCTTCTTCAAAAACTACCAGTTTATCTTGAGCCGCCAATTGTTCAAGTATGCTTGATTTCCCTGTGCATGGGTCTCCGAGAAGCGTGATGTGCATAGCCTATTTAATCCCCTTGTCCTATTCCATACCAATCTATTCTGCGCGATACCCACATGATTGCGCCAAGGATCACAAACAAAGCTATGGAGCCGAGTAAAAGCGCATAATCGGTAAGCTGCAAAAGTACATATACAAATCCATAGAACAAGGTAAGAACCCCGCCACCCATAAGAGCGCGCTTCCAACTTTCCATGATACTCTTGCTGAAGAGAGTAACCATACCAATAACTGCCGCACTCGCGACAAGATAGGCCCAACCGAAACGGATATATTCCGCGAGAGACAGAAGCAACGTATAAAAGACAACCAAAGCAAAACCGACAAGAGCATACTGAACCGGGTGAATCCTTCTTCTAGCCGTGAGCTCGGTAAAGAAAATAACCACAAATACAAGAGCGATCACGGCAATGCCATATTTGGCAGAACGCTGAGTTTTTTGGTACAAATCCACAGGCTGGAGCAGACGAACCCCGAAAGCATCATCAATGACTTGTCCCCCTTTGCCTTCCATCGTCGGATACACAGGTTCAAAAAAACGTCCATCAAAATCAGTCTTCGGATAGGCTATGGCTTCTCCACCACTAAATCCAAAACCATAACTTTCTTTGTCAGTCCATTTTTGTGGAAAGGCCCTATTCAAATCCAGCACAGTCCACTCAGCTTCAAACCCAGAGTCTGTGATAGTATGAGTAGTCGGCAAAAAAGCCCCGTCAAAACTGGGATAAGCCCAATTTGATACAAGTTTTACTTTCGTTTCTTTGCCTATGGGCATGAAGGCAAGAGCCTGGCTTCCTCTCAAATCAAATTTGACGCTAAAAGCGTATCTGGTAGGGACAGGAATCTGGGGCTGGCCGGAAAGAGCCAAAGAAACCGGAGCGCTCACTCCAGAAGAAACAGCAAAACCTTTTACTCCGGGTGAAAATGATACTTTGGAAGTGTTCCATTGCATCTCAATTTGTTCCCGCACGCCACGCAAATCAGGAAGACCAAAAACGACAAAGGATTCGGAATAACGCATGTCCTGAGGATCCAAACCCAGCCCGTTAATATCGGGGGCTGAAAAAGAACCTTCAAAATCTAGGACTGAAGCATACACCGGCACATCATAAATATCTCTTGAGCGTATTTCAACGTCGACGCGTCCGCTGGCAGCCAAAGTATCCGGCAAAAAATAAGCATATTCTGTTTCCAAAGGTTTATCCGCCGCGACTCTCTTATTATAAGGAACAACCAAGATCGGCCCCACCAAAGTTTGAGGACGCCCCCAACTTGCGCTGACCTCCGCGATAGTGTTCTGCTGTCTCGCGGAACGCTCATTGACAATATTATTCACCAAAGAAGAAGGAATAAGAAACAACACAACCAAAAATACAATAGCCAAGAGCTTAAGAGTGATTGAATTGCGCTTATTTGTTTTGATCCCTAGTCCGGAAGAACTTGAATGTTCCGACATATTATAAGATAGTAGAAGATAACTTAATAATCTTATACTAGCATCCTGTTCGAAGGAGAGTCAATATCGCAATGCCCTAGCAAAAAAAACAAGACCCTTTTGAGGATCTTGTTTTAATGTCGGTTTATTTAGTTGTCACCGCGATATCCGCCGCCAAATCCACGACCATTGTCTCGAGGACGATCGGTTTTTGGGCGAGCTTCGTTGACAACGATGGTGCGGCCGTCGAGCTCCTGATTGTTGCAGGCGTCGATGGCTGCCTGAGCTTCTTCTGGAGTGGACATTTCCACAAATCCAAAGCCCTTTGATCTCCCGCTCATTCGATCTTGAATGATCGAAGCTGAGGTCACCGTACCAGACTGGGAAAAAAATTCTTTCAAACTTTCATCCGTGGTGCTGTATGAGAGATTACCTACGTATAACTTGTTCGTCATAATGATGCTTACACAGTACATGTTCGATTACGTGATCCGACCTTTACCTTCTTGGCCTTACACTAACTGTGTAAGAAAGAAAAACGATACGTAATAGCAGATACAGGATACCACATATGGGAAAAGAAGTCAATAGCTTAGTACGGATGCTACGGATCTACAGATCAACGGATAAGGGCATGGACACGAAACCCAAACCACAGGTCATCCCAACCATAGATTTGTTTCCTCCGTAGATCCGTAGTGTCCGCACTTTCTATAATGTCTCTATCTTAGCCGCCAAAATAAAATCATTTTCACTTAAGCCCCCTACGGCGTGAGTCCAAAGTTCAATAAACACTTTATTATAATGAATCGAAATATCTGGATGATGCGTCTCTTGTTCAGCAAGCGCGGCTACTTGATTTACAAATTCCATAGCTTCTTTAAAATCGGAAAACGAAAACTCATGGCTTATCTTCTTGCCTCCGGTTACTCTCCACTCCAATGAAAGACTCGGGAGGTAGGCCATGATCTCTCCCCCTTGTATCGGGGAACTGGTTCCTTCGCATGGCTTGCAATGTTTTTGTTTCAAGCTCATAACAAATATTCAGACTTAAGATGGATACAAGCAATTTAGACTATAAACAACACAAAAAAATTAAATACAATCATACAATATCGGTGAATCACACACTCTCAAAGTTAACCAGTATATAAATGGCAATTCTCGCCCGCGTCGAAAACAGTTCCTGCCAAGCCCAAAAAAAACTGAAAAAAATGACAACATTTTTCCTCTAAGACAGGGATACCACAAAGCTAAACGAAAAAGCTACTGATTTTCTGACGCCAAGCAAAGGATCCGATGATAGATCAGAAAAAATTGGCGTTAGAAAATCAGTAGCTTTTTCAGCGAAGCCGGGATCCTATTTCTACAGTCTATAACAAACTACCAAAGGGTCCCATAATGACGATCCAAAAACTCGTCATTTTTATTCCAGATTCTAAGGAATTGGGGAGACATGAGACCTATGCTTTTTCTAAGCGACTGGGCAAAATCTTTCATGACAAAAGAGAAATGCTGCCACAAAACCGCGTCGGCGATGCGCCCGGAATCTGGCGAAGGAGCATAGCTCGTGGAGCCTCCGCAGGCGCTCGCGTTGAAATTGGCACAGGCCGAATCATTGGGATATGAACCCGGACATCCGGCGCTTTTACAGCTTTGGCAATCATAACACACAGAAGACATACCGTTCGTGCCAGGACTGCTACCGCAGTCCGCGGGACAGCTCGCGGTAGTTTCGCTGCTGCCACAACTACCGTCACCGCAGGACCCGGAGCTTGAACCTGAACAAGAATTATTCGAATCTTTCCAGCAATAGCCGTTGCACCAAGAGTATCCATGAGAAGTGCAGTCTGACGATGAATAACAGTAGTTATAATTCGTTGCGCAGGTTCCGCTCGTTGATCCCCCGCAATCCGAAGGACAAGAACTATACGATTCAGAACTTTCGCAAGTGCCATTACTGTTACAGGAATTCGAACCAGTTCCTCCTGATGAACAATCCGAAGGACAACTGGACGAAGTCTCAGTATTTTCACAAGTTCCATTGCTATTGCATGAGCCTGAACTCGAATAACAGCTTACCGGACAGCCGGAATTGTCAAAATTACAACCATTCGGGCAAATACTGTAACTGCAAGTGTATGAATTCGTGTAATTGTTGTACTGGGTAGATGGACAAGATGTGGTACTTGAAGATTTACAATCTTGCGGACAGGATCCGGTGCTTTCACCGGCCTCACAAGATCCATTGTAGTTGCAGGCAGTACTTGCAGTGCTGGGACATTTAGCTGCAGTGTAATTATCTTTGTTGAGATAACTCGGATAATTGTAATCACAGCGTTGTTCCGTATTGAGTTTGCAGTAGCGGGTTCCTTTGGAATCCCAACTGCTGTAGGCAAAGCCCGGGCAGGAGCTGGCGTCTCCGGGGTATTCTTTAGCTGAATTGCAATCGGCCGGACAAGAAGTGGCAGTTTCATTTGATCCGCACCACTTATCCCCACAAGTGCTTTGGGTATTGCTGACACAGCCGGTTGGACAGCCATTGGCATCCCATTGACACCAGGTGCCTGTAGAGCTTCCTTTGCAAGCACTGCAAGAGCCGGAATTGGCGCAGGTGGTTCCATCTTTCACACAGCTGTCAGCGGTAGAATCATAGTGCCAACCGGTCATGCCTTGGCATTTGCCACTGGTGCCAGTGCCAGAAGTCCAACAGCCTACCGGACAACCGGAATTGTCAAAATTGCAGCCAC
Source organism: Candidatus Magasanikiibacteriota bacterium (assembly GCA_016193335.1). GTDB lineage: Bacteria > Patescibacteriota > Patescibacteriia > Magasanikbacterales > UBA922 > JACPSK01. Next base: position 74,802 of record JACPSK010000005.1, read on the forward strand.
TAGGACAAGCCGTATAATTACAAGCGAAAGAACCGGACGCGCTATTGAATCCATTATTAGGACAGCTCGTGGCTGTCTTGCAGTCTGCCGGACAACTGGCAGGAGTCTCGCCGTCTTTGCATACGTTATCTCCGCAATTGGAAGTCACGGAGCCATTACAATCCGCGGGACAACTGTTGTTTGCTTTCTCGGTGCTAGAACATTGTTTATCTCCGCACACATCAGCGGCCGGAACGAAGCAGCGCCCATTTTCACACGTATAAGTGCTACCAAGTTTTTTACAATCATAGCCTTTCGGGTCATCAGATCCGATCACCACTTTCGTGCCTTGGCATATATATTCCACTACAAGAGCCCCATTGCAATAATCGTCATAAGAACCGGTCTTATCCTTTGCCGTGCCCTTGACTTTATAATCTTTGGCGTCCGTATCAGAACAGGTTCCTGCCAAATCTCCGCAGTCCACCGGACAATTACTCTTGGTTTCGTCCACAGAGTTACAAATGCCGTCTCCGCAATACTTGCCATCCTTTGGCTTGCACTTTTCGGCGCAGCCATTGGCGGTAAAGACACAGCCATTTGGACAGAGCCCATAATTGCAATCATATTGTTTGTCAGAATACCCATTCGCCGTGTTGGGAACACAGGAAACCGGAGCAATTTTGCAATCCTGGGAGCAAGTTTCAGAAGTTTCTCCATTATCGCAAACACCATTGTAATTGCAGGTAGAACCGGTGGGGCTCGGACAATTGGCCGCGGTATAATTATCTTTGTTGAGATAACTCGGATAATTGTAATCACAGCGTTGTTCCGTATTGAGTTTGCAGTAGCGAGTTCCTTTGGAATCCCAACTGCTGTAGGCAAAGCCCGGGCAGGAGCTGGCGTCTCCGGGGTATTCTTTGCCACAGTCGGCAGGACAGGAATCTTTGGTTTCAGAACTATTGCAAACGGCGTCGCCGCAGGTATCTTTTACACAACGCCCTGCTCCGGAATCCCAGTACGAAGGAGCTTCACAAGCAGGAAGCTTGCCCGAACAGTCTGGTATGCCGAAAATCTGCCAATTGGTATCATCGCCCGCCCCTGAAGGCCAACGCATCAAGGATTTCAGGACAGCGCGGCATTTTGCTTCAGCGGCTGCTATATGGTTGGTATATTCAGCGTCTGTACGATTCAAAATGTAAGACGTTTCAGATCCATCACTAAACTTCCACGTATAACTCTTCCATTTGGAGGTCTCCGGCTTAGTGTCATAAACCACCCCAAACTTGCTCTGACATTCGGCAGATATCCCTTTGCCGCTTCCAGGGCCGTACTGCTTGCAATATGAATATGCCTCGTCTTTTGTGTACACAGCATGTCCGTCTGAAAAAGTGTGGTAGACCGCCGGTTTCAGTTCATTGACAATACAAGAACCGGATCGAGTACATGATTTTTCATCCACATAAAATTCTCTCCTGTATCCTTGTTTGCAAGAAGTATCTCCGAGAGGTGGGCATTGAAATTGTTCAATACAGGTATTGAGGCCGCAGGGATCCTTGGCAGGATCAGAAGGCAAGGGCTTCTCCCCGGGAGCGCAAACACGTGGCATAACCATGGGGCAAATCAAAGGTTTGCACTCGGCATATTCAACACAACCATCAACCCGTTTAAACGTGTCACGTGTCATGCCGGCTTGACAAGGTAAGGGCTTAGCCGGACAACGATCCTTAAAAGGAACGCAAGAGCCCGGGAGCCAGCAACCGTTTTGGTCTTGTGAAGGTTCACGATAATAGCCCACCGGACAGGCTTCCGGGTCGTAAGAGGGACAAATTACTTTATTAACGGCTACACAGAGGGTTTTGATGTCATCCCAATACATGCCCTCGCCGCATCTTGTTCGCTCTTCTTGAATGCAACGACGGGATGAAAAATCAAAATAAAAACCCGGTTGGCAATCTACAAAATCCTTGGGCATACAATCTTGAATACGGCTGTTCCAGACCCAAGAAGCCGGACATATATGCCCCGCATCTTTATAACATTCTTTGGGGTACACCAACCTGCCCGTTGTCTTATCCAATACGCCTGAACAATTGTTTCTTGCGTCGGATTCACAGATGCCTCTTTCTTCATTCCATCGCAAACCTCCTGAACAAGATCTAAATCTTTCGGGTGGGCGGTAATACGGATCTTGCACGCAAGAATTGGCGGCTCCATCCCAATATTGTCCTTCCCCGCAATTTCCTATAAAGGTGTTGGAAGCCACGCAAGCGCGAACTGCCGGATCCCAATAATTCGGAGGTGAACAGACCGGATGTTCATCTTCCTGCGTGTACCATGAACAAGACGGCTCGCTTCGATGCTCGGCACAATAATTTTGACAGGCTTCTGGCGTATCGCATTTGCCAGCCAAAGGATTATCCCGTTTGAAACGCGTCTGTTCAGACTCTATCCTGTTTCGTTCTCTGCGCAAGTCATCCGCCAGTCGTTCTTTTTGATGACGCAAATCCTGATCCAAAAATTGAGTCTGAATCTGCTGGCACAAATCGTCACAACCAAAAGGATCAATTTTTAGACGTTCTTCAAAAATCGTTTTCTGAGCCTGGAAACGCTCTTCAGTGCGTTTGAGCGAATTTTGTATTTTATTTTCCCAAACAGACTTGCGTTCGTCAAAATTTTCCCACGGGATGTCATTAAGTTCGTTCCAAAATTCCTCTTCCTGTCTTCGATCCACCCTATCTGTCTGGTGGATCAGCTCACGCTCAGTAAAATCAAGACGCGCACGTTCCAGCTCTCTCTCTTTGTCGAAACGAGTTTGTTCGATTTTGCGAAGTTTAAACTGCATGGTCTGCTGGAACTCGGGATCTTGTCGTTTTATGGTCTGTATAACGAGCTCAGGAGTTTGGGTAAAACGATCATAAAAACGATCAAAAAGTTCGGGATCTTCTATGCGCCCGGCAAAATCTTTGAGCTTGTCCGTTTTCTTTTGAAGGACTTGAGTCCTGAAATCCTGGTCAAAATCAAAGGTCTCAAAAACAGCTATATCATTTGGATCAAGAGTGGCCACTCTGTTCAAATATTTCTCGCCCTCTTTCTTGTACTGATACTCCATCTTCTGTCTCATGTCTCCTTCAATCTTGTCCAAAAAGGCGCTTTTCGTCGGATCAGAACGAACCTCTTCTTCCAGTTCTCTCAACAGTTTGAAGGTCTTGGCGGTTGGCCGTTCAATAGATTCTCTTGATAATTTCCGGAACAATTCAGCCTGATCTCGGGATTTGGCGTCAGTGAAATTCTGTCTGAAAGCCAACAAAGCCTCTTCGTGTCCGTTTTCCACTAATTTAACTTCCTCGCCATCCTGATCCATGCGATATCTAAGTTCATCCAAAGCTTCAAGATCACCAAAATTGGATGAATCCGAATCACTGACAAAGCGACGCTGGAGTTCTTGGTCATTAATAAGAGACAACTTCCGTTCAAAACGATCCGCGACGATTTCTTTGGCTTCCTCAATTTTGTCCAGAATGTCAACCGGAATATCAGCTCTCTGTTTGATATCTTCAAGAAGTTTGATAAGTCTTGTCTCTTTGCTCTCCGTATGTTCAATATATTTGCCGAATTTTTCAGCGCGGACGAGAGGAGGAATTTCTTTTATTCTCACCTGAAATTGCTCCATAGTATTACGCTTCGCTATTTCCAAAGCGTCTTTCACCGTCTCAGGCACGCCTTTTTCCATGGCGTCGAGAATTTCCAAATGTTTTAAATCTCTAAATTCAGATCCCGGCTGACGTTCAACCGCTCTCGTGAGACGCTCTCCGATAGCCTCCGGATCTTCTTCAACCTGAACCAATATCTTGGTCATGCTGTTTAGACCTCTGTCCTTGCTATCTTCAACAGTGGTCAAGATACGATCCAAACGAGCCGCCTGATCCGGGTCTTCGGTGCCTATCTCTTCTCTACGTTCTAGGCTCTTTTTGGTAATACCATCCAAAACTTTTTGCTGAACAAACTGTTTGTCCGCCAGCTCATCAAGAAGAACACTCACATTCTCAGGCTGGGAATCTTTTTCTTTTCTCACGCTCTCCGCGGCTTCTTCAAGCTGGCCCACGCTTCTCTGAAAATGTTCGGTAGCGCGAACAAACACCGAAGGATCAAGTGTCTCAATGCCTCTGTTGTCAATAAGCTGTTTTACTTCCGCCAACTCTTGATTGGCATGTCTCAATTTCAAAGACGCGTCCTTGACCGGATCAAAGGTAAGAACTTCTTGCACGCGGCGGCCAAAACGTTTGAACACATGCAACGGACTATCAGGCAAAATCCGAGCCACGCGCGCTCCCAATTCCTCAGTTCCAACTCGCTCGTCCAAAACAACTTCGGAAGGAATCTCATTAGAATCTTCGGCATTTTCCGCCACAGCAAGAGCTGGGTCAGAATCACTGACAGCTGAATCAGGAGGAGTCGGATTTCCCGCTTCAGGACGAACTTCAGGGCTTACTTCTTCTGAGGCCGGTTCTGCTTGTTCTGTTTGCGCCAAAACAGAAGGCGCAAACACAGAGGCATACACAAAAAAAGTAGCCGTTACAAAGCTACCGAGAAAAAACATACGCGATGCTTTCGTCCTCAAACACAGTTGCTTGGAAAAAAATATTTCACGATATGTATGGCGCATATACCCCTTAATTAATATGGTTATGTTTTATATTATAAAAAAAGAAAAAACATGAATCAGATGAAAAATGATATAATACACGCATAGTATAACTAAAAACGCGCGTTTCCGCCACGCGCGTTCAATAATTATCCACAGCTCTCCCGTCAGTCTTGGCGTCTGCCACCGCGAGAAACAACTCTGTGTCCCCTGCCATGCCCTGAATTCCGATGCCCAGCCCGCGCAATGCCATGTCCAAAACCACGGCTCTGACGAGAATGAGAAAACCCTGAAGGTCTTGTTTTTTCTTCAACCCGCGCGCGAGGAGGAGGCAAATCAGGCAAACCCAAAATTGGGATAGTCTTTCGAATCAAACGTTCTATATGTTTGATATCACCCCTCTGTTGTTGAGTGGCAAAAGATATGGCTTTGCCAGAATTCCCGGCTCTGCCGGTACGTCCTATACGGTGTACATAATCTTCTGAATTGTCAGGCAGATCATAATTCACCACCAGGGATATTCCTTGCACGTCTATGCCCCGGGCGGCGATGTCAGTAGCCACCAAAATTCGGTATTTGCCAGACTTAAAACCGTCAAGAGCATCACGGCGCTGATTCTGAGAACGGTTCGAGTGTAATTCAGCGGCCTGCTGTCCGATAGCCCGAAGAGCACGGGCTATTTTTTTGGCGCCGTGCTTGGTCCGAGAAAAAACCAAAACCGAACCTTGATTTTCAAACAATAATTTCTCAAGTAAACGAGGTTTATCTTTGGCGTCAAGAATAAAAATTTCCTGTTCAACATTTTTTGCGGATGTGCCAGCAGGCGCAACCTCTATGCGCAAAGGGAGTTTCATGTACTGCGCGGCGATCTGGGCAATAGCGTCTGGCATGGTGGCTGAAAACAGCATGGTCTGCCGGTCACGAGGAGCTAAACTGAGAATGCGTTTTATCTCCGGAAGGAAACCTATATCAAGCATCCGATCCGCTTCATCGAGTACAATAACAGAGACAGATTTCAAAGAATAATTTTTTTGTTTCAAATGATCTGCCAAACGACCGGGAGTCGCTACCACAATATGCGGATTCGCGGCAAGCTGTTTGATCTGAGGCCCCAAAGGAGCTCCGCCAATTAAAACCGCGTTTCTTACACCGAGAGCTTTCCCAACCGCGCGCAGTACTTCATCCACCTGAAGAGCAAGTTCTCTGGTAGGAACCACCACAAGCCCCTGCCCTTTACGAACTGCCAAACGCTGAATCATGGGAATGCCGAAAGCCAGGGTTTTCCCAGTCCCTGTCTGCGCTATTCCCACCACATCTTTGCCGTCCAAAGCAACGGGTATAACCTGGCGTTGTATGGGCGTAGGATGAATAAATCGCTGTCCTTCCAAAATGGCGAGAAAATTCTTGGCTATGCCAAGCTCGCTGAAACGAGGCTTATCGTGCGCTTTTGATTCCATAAAAAATATATGACCCGATATTCGAGAGGGGTCATATATATGACGCGCAACTGATTTCGAGTCGGCCGCGTAAAGCGACCAATAAGTAAAGTAAAATACTATAACACAAATCTATCTATCTGTCAAGCAAATATGAAAAAATAGCCGTGTATTATTAAAAAATGAATAAAATAAAGGCAAGTGTCAAATTATCCCTAAGTATACATAAAAATAAACAAAAAACAAAACACCCCGATACAAGTCAGGGCGCTCTGTGCTTTTCTGCGCGAGTCTCTCTGAGCACATCTTATAGACTCAAATCTGTTTCAAGACTTGTGTCAGTTTCCGTCTCAGCCCCAAGCGTGCCAGTCACGACGACTTCACTTTGGATCTGAGCCTCCACACTGTTTCGTGCTCTGTCTCTGAAACGAGCAGAATTTCCAGGGTTTTCATCACGCCTATTTTGGCTTCCATTATCAGTGGAAGTCACCACGGTCGAAGTTGCCGCGGAGTTCTGATCGCGTCTATCAAACTTTTCCTTTTTAGCTTCCTTGTCCTTCTCAAAATTCATTTTTTCCTTTCTTTCTCTTTCATCTATGGCTTTTAACACACGATCCGCGGCCTTGGTGAATACCTTGGCTTCTACTGTTTCCTTATGCGCCTGATTGAAATTGCGGATCGCCTCTACAAAAGTTCCCTCCTCGACATCTGCTTTTCCTTCGGCGTAAAAATGTTCGGCATCCGCTATACTCGCTTTGGCTTTTGCCAATATCTCTGCGTCGAGCTCGGCCGACGCTTCCGCGTCTTTGAGAAACTCTTTCACCCGTTCAATCTCCTCCTCTATACGATCCTGGCGAACTTCAGCCGCGTGCTCGGCCTCCGCTTTTAGGCCAAGCTCTGTTTCCAATTCAGCGTGAGCTCTTTCTTTCATGAGGCGCAAATCTTCTCGCAAAGCGCTTACTCTTTCTCTCATTTTTTCAAGATCAGCCTTAGAACCGTTTTCCAATTTTTCCAATAAAGCGGCATTCGCCTCTATTTGGGCTTCCAGGCTTGCTCCGAGACGAGCGGCCGCCTCACTGTTCCCCTGCGCTTCCAATCGTTCTATAAGCTGTCTTGTTTTTTTGACATGAAGTTCAAAACGCTCTTCGATTCGCGCGCTTATATCTTGGTTAAGCTTGCCTTGCGCCGCCAAAAGCGCTGTCTCCCTAAGTCTGTCACCCGCCAAATCGGCTTGTAATTCCGCTTCCCTATCCAGGCCCACAGCCAAGGCAGATCGCACGCGTTCATTCACATGAGTCTTAAAAGAATAGAGGGCTTCACCCGGCAAAGCATTCTCGGCCGCCACGCCCGTAGCACCACTCAAAGCGAGCGCTACTACTACCACAATACTTATAAACATAGACTTATGATTTAAGAATAAAGGTACCAGTGGCCACGATATATGATGACGGATGTTCCCCTTTTTTCTTACCGAAACACCAAGACTCAGGGCCAGATGATCTCGGATATCCTGACGTTCGTCATCACTGAGATGAAGTTTTCTTAATTTGATAAATCTGGCTTTCATAAATCAAATTTTTAATTTGAAATTTACAATTTCTATTCTCTTAATTTTTAATGACTGAGCCTATGCAATATCTTTCGGATAGCAGTATTTTATTTAACTCATTAGAAATTGTGTCATTACAAATTATCTAAAAATTATTAATTCTCTATAATCTTCCGTATAGCCTGTTTTGCCCTGGTGATACGCACTGAAATGACATTTACGGATTCGCCCGTTATTCCGGCTATTTCTCTGGGTTTTAAACCATCCACATAGCGCATAAGCAAAGCATCTCTATACTCTGTCTCCAAGGCATCAAGCTGTTCAATTAGCTGTTTACACTCTAAAGTATTAAATAAGTGTTCAGAAGGATCATAGCTCATGACCTGTCCTTTTTCTTCCAGTTCTTCCATTGATTCTTCTTTCTTTTTTCTACTGTAGTCTATAATAAGGTTTCTCGCCACGCGGTACAACAAAGCCCGCATATTATCTACATCTTCTTTTCTCGACAGCTCCCAAGCCCGCAAAAAAGTTTCCTGAGTAATCTCTTTTGCCAACTCGCGTCTCTGATACAAGCGATAATAACAATAACGAAAAATAGGATCAGCGTACCGATCATAATAAGACAAAAATTTTTCTTCTGGCACGGGCATAACGCTGGTATAATAGATGACGAAACGGCGGACTTTTTCTTACGGGCGCCGATAGCGGTTGATGACGCAAATCCAAAAGCGGGAAACAATACTCAAATTATACCTGATCGTTATGAAATTATACAAAACAAAGTAGACCCCTGTAGGGTCTACTTTGTTGAGATAAACTTCAATCCGGTTTTCGGCCCGGGCTTTATACGCCGAGACTGTTGATAACGAAACACGGACGGAGTCCGATAAGCCGGATTGCCTTTTTTGTTTCCGATTTTGGATCGCGTTTTCATAGATCTTACTCAATCCACAGAATAATCTTTGAGACTATTGACGCTGGCCTTTATTTTATCAAGATCTTCAATGGATATATCCTCTTTCAAAAAAAGTCTTCCTTTGTTTCCCTCTTCAAGTTCAAAGCGGTCAAGGTATCTATCCAGTCCGAGCTCAGATAATTCAAGAGTGATAAGCTTGGAACAGGCGGCGCAATGCATGCCACGTATAGTCAGTTGTTTCATACGATACATTATAATAATATTTTGATTTATAAACAATCACATAGCCGAATCATACCTAGGCGCGCATCCCTTGCCCAAACAAAGGCGCGTCTTGTTCTTTGCGGTCATATCTTCACACGATCAAGTCAAAAACATCGGCCTTCAATTCACATACACGGTCACCGGTGGCACCATACCCATGGAGCAGGTCAGCTTGTAGGTGCCTTTTGAAGGTCTGCCAAGATCTATGGTGTTTACCCCGGGTTCCAAAGAAACCAAACCTTTAATAAGCCCGCGTCCGGACAAATACCTGCCACAGCCGGCGATCCCCTGATTATCCACGATAAGTTTGGTAGGAACTCCTGCCTTGATATTTGCCGAACTCGTTAAAGTATATTCAAAACCCGTGGCAAGCATGCTTAGCACCTGCTCCCCCGCTTGATTTTGAACTGGCCGGACGACTTCTTGGCCATTAGTTTCTTTCTTGGCCAAAACATCACTCACGCTGCGAAAGCCCAATACATTGAGCTGTGCATTGGTGTTGTAAAGAGCGAAAAGCACCAAAATAACGCCGGCGTAAAAAGAGAAAACCCTACCACGCCGAGGATTGGATGACCCCTTCGCGCTCGCGAGCCCTATAAACAACAAAGGAATCATAGTGCCAAGCACGAAAAAAAACAGTATGAGAGATCCTCTCCAGACTGAACCGGAAGCAAGGGCCACCCCCTGAGCCGCGAGAGTAAAACCGCAGGGCAAAATAACAGTCCCCGCCCCCACGGAAAAAGGCAGATATGCGCGCGATCCCGTATTGGCTTGGCTGACATTTCTCGTGAGACGTTTCGGCAAACGGATCTGGAGTTTCTCCGCCCAACCTACTCCGGCCATTTGAAGCCCGATAATAAGCATCACCACAGAAACAGCCAAGGTAATAAACGCATAGACTGTAACATTGTCAAAAGCTATCACCCGGCCAAGCCCGCCGAGCACGGCGCCGAGCACGGCATAAGATACCAGCCTTCCTGCGTGAAAATACAGATGCGGAAGCATCTTTTTTCCGAGCGGAGCCTCATAACCGTGTTGGCCATTCCAACCCTTGCTAAGCGAAAGCAAAAGACCGCCTACCAAAGCCGCGCAGCTGGATAAACCAGCCACTACGCCGAACAGGAAAAAAATCCCGAATGAGGAACTATCATTTATGTTCACAAAACGGCCCACCCCACTGCGTTCAAGCACTATCAAAATCAAGAGAATGGCCAGCATGGTGCCCAAGGTATTGAGTCTTTTTTTGAGAATCTTCGTGTCTACTCGAATACCCTTCCCTTCTTCAAAATACACAAGCGGATCTTTTGTTTTTTCTATAGGCGCTTCTGAAAATACATAGCCGTCTCCCTTGAACCACTGATTCAATTGCTGAGGGGTGGGCGCGTATTTTTCATAGCCAAGAGACAGAGTCTTATTCCCAAGCGAGGCATCTGCAGAACTCACATTGTTTTCTTTGAGCACCCGTTTTTCTATGAGCAATTCGCAAGACGCGCAATGCATGCCTGAGATATAATATGTTTTTTCTTTCATATGATTCTCCTTTTGGTGTAATTTAAGCGCAAACTGTTCAGCACGACCGACACTGAACTGAAAGCCATGGCCGCGCTGGCCATAATGGGCGACAAAAGAAGGCTAAAGAACGGGTACAAAAGGCCAGCGGCGAGCGGAATCGCGACAATGTTGTAGCCAAAAGCCCAGAATAAATTTTGTTTGATGATCTTCAAAGTCATCCTTGAAACATGAATCGTTTCAATGACTTTGTCAAGCGTTCCTTTCACCAATACAATGTCTCCCGCTTCAATCGCCACGTCAGTGCCAGTGCCCATGGCAATGCCTATATCCGCCTGAGCCAAGGCCGGGGCGTCGTTTATGCCGTCTCCCACCATGGCAACAACGCGGCCGCCTTCTTTGCTTTGTAACTCTTTAATTTTCTCGGCTTTATCCTGAGGCAGGACTTCGGCGATCACTTCATCTATCTCAAGCTGTTTTGCGATGGCTTCGGCCGTGCTCTGATTGTCTCCGCTCAACATGACGACTTTAATGTTCATATTATGCAGAGCTCTTACTGCTTCCAGAGATTCGTCTTTAATGGTATCCGCAAGAGCAAAAACTCCCACGTGTTTTCCATCAACTGCCATGTAAATGGTTGTATTCCCATTATGTATGTATGCTTGAGCTTTATTCTCAAGGTCATTATCCAATGAAACGGTACGTTCATTCATAAGTCGCTTATTTCCAAGAAGTATGTGATGCCCCCCAACCGTTCCTTCCACTCCCCTACCCTCCAAAGCCTGAAAATTAAGAACCGATTTAGGTTCGGATAGGCCGATCGCCTTACGCGCATAATCGGCTATGGCGTGAGAGAGCGGATGTTCTGAAAGATGCTCCACTGCATAAGCGTATTGAAGTATGTCTTGTTTATCCACGGCCGATGTAAAAGAAACATCCGTAACCTCCGGGCTTCCTTTGGTAAGAGTCCCTGTTTTGTCGAACACAATCACCCGAGTGGTGTGCGCCCGCTCCAAGGCTTCGGCGTCTTTTATCAAAATGCCTCGGCTTGCCGCTTTGCCAGTTCCCACCATCACGGCGGTAGGTGTCGCGAGTCCCAAAGCGCAAGGACAAGCGATAATCAAAATAGTAGTGGCAATATATACGGCAAGTTGCAAGATATTTGTGGAAGAATCCACCCAGCCAAAACTCGGCGCCGCAAAAAACCAAAACAAGAAAGCCAAAATCGCGATAAGAATAACAACAGGTACGAAAACGCCGGATACTTTATCCGCGAGTTTTTGAATGGGGGCAGAGCTGGCCTGTGCGTCTTCCACCATGCGTATGATCTGAGCAAGCATGGTATCTGATCCCACATGTTCTGCTCTAAAACGAAAGGTCCCTGTTTTGTTTATGGTGGCTCCAATCACTTTGTCGCCTTCGCCTTTTTCGGCAGGGAGGGATTCTCCGGTCACCATTGATTCGTCTATGGTACTGGCCCCGGAAATTATCACGCCATCCACCGGAATTTTCTCGCCCGGACGCAGGATAATAATGTCTCCCTTTTGAACTTGTTCAACGAGTATTTTCACTTCTTGACCCTCTCGGAGCACGGTCGCCTCTTTTGCCTGCAACTCAAAAAGTCTTTTGATTGCCTCGCTGGTCCTTCCCTTGGCCCGCGCTTCGAGGAGCCTGCCCAACAAAATGAAAAACGCGATAAAAACGGCGGCTTCAAAAAAGACTTCCATAGAAACATCAGCGAAAAGACCCGGGGCAAAGGTAACCACAGAAGAAAAAAGCCAGGCCGTGGCAGTGCCAAGAGCGATGAGAGTGTCCATATTGGCGCTTTTGGCCTTTAGAGCTCGCCAAGCCCCGAAAAAAAATGGGCTTCCTCCTATAAAAAGCAAGGGTGTCGCCAAGAGAAACTGCAAGAGAAAAAGCGTGTTAACCGAATAAGACAAGGCATCCAAACGGATAAATCCCAAAAACTCATCAGTAAACGAGAGATACCCCGCGGAACGCAATACCGTGGCGATCATCATGGCGAGAAAGGGAAGAGCGCCGATGCCAACCCAGATGACTTTTTTTCTGAGCCTTAGATATTCCTCCTTTTTAAGCGCTGAAGCATGGGAGCGGTGGTCTTCCGTCTTGCCGCGTTTCTGAAGCATTTCATGAGCCAGAGGATGAGGAGCAAGCACCGCGGTTTTTTCGTCCGCAACCAATTCATAAGCTCCTGCTTTATTTACCGCAGCCTTGATATCTGAAAGACTTGTTTTTGTTTCATCATACTCCACGCTCAAGGTCTCAGTTCCATAATTGACATTCGCTGACGCGACTCCGCTCAATTTCCCAAGCATCCTTTCAATCAGTTGTTTGCAGGACGCGCAATGCATCCCTACAATAGGATATTGTTCTTTTTTCATATGAACATACAGAATGTTTTATAAGGACCTAAACAATAATACGAAGAACCCCAAGGTTGCCAGCGACAAAAAAGAACACAGGAGTCCAAGTATAAACAGCTGGACCGGAGGTAATAATTCAAGAAGTGATTTTTTTTCTGACATAATATATATATGTTATCTATGCCTTTATTTCTTAACTATATAACAAAAAAGAGCATACTAAAACAAGCATCCTCTTTGGCGGACCATTACCAAGCTTTTGAATGCAAAATACCCTGAGAAAAAAGTCTGACGAAATATAAGGAAAAGTATTGCCAAGATTCCCTCCAGCGCTGGAGATACTGCCGATAATAGTGATAAAAACGATCGGGAGCACAAGAATGGAAAAACCAAGACAAAAAAACTAAAGCCGCGAAAATAAAGAAAAAAATCTGTTCAAACATGTACTTGGTAATCTGATGATGAGGCAAAGCGGAAGCCATTCTGTTATTTCCAGATTCCGCGCTCGCCACTCCGCAGCAACCATGCTGATGCTCTGAAATTTGTTTGTCCAAAGAACTCATGGGAGAGCCCGTTTGCTGACCAAAAAAAGTGGCATGAGCCGTCATGCCAAGGCCTGCGCCCGCGCAGGAAAAAACAAAAACACTAAGCAAAAAAACCGATATATATTTCAAAATCCCAAAGTGAATCATACGAAAGGGACTATAACACGGAAAAAAATAAAAGGCAATCTTTCTTTTGCCTTTTCTCTGTTGCTGATGAAGACACCATGCCCAAACCACTGGTCCGTAGTCATCTTTGAGACAAGGCGTCAATTTGCAAGCCCTTGACAAAAAGCTAGATTGTAGAGAAGTAGCCGATCGGGCCAATGCGCGTGGTGATGAATGTCTGTGATCTCTAAGGCGATGTAAAAGATTTATATAATTGTCTGAATCCCAAATTATCTCTCATACATCACAGCCTTAGAGGTAAATCCATTGACTTGATCCGCGCTGTTTAGTCTGGGAAAAACCTCAACTTTCAGCGTTCTATCGTCCTCGAGTTCAAAGAGGACAACGCCTCTTCTTTCTTCGGTATTTTTTGCTGAAAGATTTTTTGCAAAATGGACTGCGTCCCAACGACTGCCGTTCTCGTCAAAGTAATCAAACTGCGACAGTTCATACTTTACCAGGCCGAAATTCTTGTCTATTGAGGCGGGGTCAGGTGTGTTTCCGCGGACCGCGTAGGCTTTCGGGTATCCGTTATAATTACCGAAGGACACCCTAATCTGGCTCTCGTCAATATGGTCATAGACAATGCTCAAATTTTCGGTCCAGTATTCTTCTCGATTGTTTTTGTCTCTTCCGATCCTAAACCAATTCCCGATAAGTTTGCTCGGGATATCATAAGCAATTCGGCCTCCCAAGGGTGGTCTCGTCCTTATATTTTTAGGCAGAAGCTCATTTTTTAAGGTATCGTTTATATAATCAAAGGTATCAACGGTATAGGAAGAAAAAAAATCAATATTGTCGGGACTTATGATGCCCTTGTCCTGGTTTGTAAAATCCATGATCTGAAAATCAAAAGAGTGAGGACCCACCGTTCCGATGACTTCGCCCTCCTTAACTTTAATTCTTGTACTGGCGAATGGATGCGGATCACTCGGGTTGTCGAACGCAAAGCTTCCGAGCACCTTTTCCGATAATGTATCAATATGAATGAGCCTGGTGTACCAGTTACAGGAATGCTCGAATAACACGAGATAGTTATCAGCGTAGTCGCCACCGCGGTAGGCCTTCTCAACAGGCTCCCTGAACAGTTCTATATTGATAATATATCCGTCAGCCGGAGCTTTGATCTCATACAGACGCGGACTGTCGGTGATTATTGAAGTGTCTTTCGTCCCTTTGGGAATAACATATTGGTGGTCTGTCGGAATGACGTGAGAATCCTGGACTCTGCCCATGGGCACGAGTAATTCAATGTTTTCGGGAGCGAGCGGAAAGATGTTTAATCTGCCGACTTCTTTTCCTTCACAGGGCTGGCCGAATAATCCCCTGCCTGGCCAAGCGATGTCTGTCCCTGGTTCGATAAGGCGCGCACCCTGTTGGCCGATTCTTTTATTGGCTACTAGAAATATTGCTCCAAGGAGGATAAAAAAAACCGCGATGACGGTAATGCGTTTGAGCGTGTTGTTGATTTTCATAATTATTTCTTTTCTTTAGGCAGACCCCACTGCCAACGCGGCTTCTCACCTTTTTTATAACAAACCCAAAATAACTACCAAGTCTTGCCATTTCACTGGAACCCAACCCCAGCCATAAATCGGAGTCATAATTGCTTAACAAAGCTTCTTATCCGAACACGAGCACTTTATCCGACTCCTCAACCATTTTGAGCAAATCCGTCATAGTAGAGACCGGGCAGACGAGAATCTCCTTCTTGCCGCGAATTTCCAAGCATGTGCCGCAGGCATATAGGCTTCCTTTCAATTCCTTATACTCCGCAACTTTCTTGGAGATATCAAAATGTTCCGCGTCGGCAATGGTATCGAGTTCGGCTCCTTCGCTCATCAAAAATATAGTCACCTCGTGACTGGCTTTAAGCGAAGTGATGCCGAAACGAAACGTGTTCCAGATATGTTCCGGATTATTGGATTGTAAGATAATGCCGATTTTCATGACTTTATTTTAGCAAGAAAAAAGAAAGAGACAAAATTTGAAAACATCATGGCCAGAAAATCAGTTTTATACCTATGGCGAGCAGAAACACGGCAATCACGATACGAAACTTATTCTGCGGTATCCGATCAACGACTTTTTTGGCGATCTGCGCTCCAAAGAAAGAAACTGGAATAAAAAGAATCAACCCGTACCATAACTCTCTCGGCAATGTTGTGCCACCGGTGAAGTAAGTAATGATACGAGTGGAGTCGACCAAAAGACCAATCGCTCCGGCGGTAGCAATGAAAACGGCCTTAGGTAAATCAAAAGCAGAAAGAAAGGCACTCCTGATGGCTCCGCCGATACCAAACATTCCAGCAAAAAATCCCGACAAGGCTCCGCCAGACAGTGCCGTCAGATTTCCGGCCGGTATTTTAAACTTTGATTGAAAAGCTACGAACAGTGCATATCCGGCAAGGAACGCACCGAGGACACGGAGCAGTATTTCCTCATTCGCTCCAAGCGAAATATACGCACCAAGATAACTTGTAACGAGCCCTACAACTCCAAACAGGGCTAGGAGGCGCAAGTTAAAACCGGAACGAAACAGTGTGACTTTCCAAATGTTGCCGAACCAATGGATAATGGCCACCAAAAAAATCGCTTCCACCGGCGGAAAGAATATCACCAACACCGGAATCATAAGCGTGGATGTCCCGAATCCTGTGATCGTGCCGATCGTAGCGGCGATAAGAGTTAGTAATGCAATGTAAAATATTTCCATATTAATTAAGCATCCAAATGGTGTAGTTTAGGTACATTGCAAAACTAACCCAAAGAATATACGGCACAAGAAGCCACGCGGCTGGTTTAGAGATTTTTGCAAAAGCGATGATCGTGGCAAGAATGCCGAGCCAAAGGAACACGATCTCAATAAGCGCACCTCCCGGGCTATGCAGACCAAAAAAGATAATTGACCAAAGAGTGTTTAAGACCAGCTGGCCGAGAAATATGCCCAGGGCAATTTTTACATCTTTGCGATCCAGTCCTTTTTTCCAAACAAGAAAGGCCGCGATACCCATAAGCACAAACAATGTCGTCCAGACCGGTCCGAATACCCACGACGGAGGGTTGAGAGCCGGTTTGACGATCCCGGCGTACCAGCCAGCAATAGACGGAGTTGTAAACACCGAGCCAATAATACCGGCAAGCTCGGAAACTGCGATAGCGATGATAAGTTTAAGTGTGTTGTTCATATTTTATTCTTAGTTACAGCCTCAAGCTTTTCCGGCTCGTCGGTGCCGATGCGATAGATTTTTCCGTTTTTCATGGTGAGCTCAATCGCGTCAAAGCCGGAAACATTAAAAATCCACATCTTCGGCCAGAACCACAATCTGATGCCCCAGCCGTAGTACCAATGATTTTTTACTTTCCCAATAGTGGCGATATCGGTTAGCGGAAACTTCTTGCGGAAAATGCCCCAACCAAAACGGATTTTCAAAAATTGCTCGTCAATCCTAACAGTAAGCGTTGAAAACGATGCAAGGATAAACAAAATGAGTGCCATTATGGCAGTAATGGCAAAATTTGCACCGGAGTCGACTGATGGCGGTTCAGCCCGGGCCGTGATCTGAAGCCATGCGAAAAACACCAGCACAACAAGCGTGATAACCAGCATCAGGTAACCAATTTGTGTATGTTTGTATGGGGTCATATTTTGGTTTTATTGTTATGTTCTAATAATTTCTCGGCCGGGGAAATGCCGCCAAGAACCTTATGCGGAAAGTAATTCCAGGCATCGGTTACGAGTTCGAGTACATTGCTCAATTCCGAAGCGTCCCCACCACGATCAAACATGGCCACGACTTTCATCATGTCGTCGTTATCTTCCTCGTGGAAAATAGCGTCCCGAACATGATCCAAGGTAAAATCACTCTCGGTTTCTTTGAGCATATCCACGAGCTCTTGCTCAAGCTCTTTCCTCCGTTCTAAAATTTGTTGTTTTGATTCGATTTGCATATATTTACTGCCTGTGGACAATTTTCCTTGTCTTATGCTATAGTGTAATTGATCGTAAGATCACTGATTTTAGAGCTAAAGGGCCTCGGCAACGGGGTCTTTTGTGCGTTTATAGGCTGATTCTTTTCATAAATTTATTTTATCAAATTCCAGTTATCCAAAAAATACCCCATTTCATGATCAATATTTCCGAGATAAACTTTATCATTACGAAATTTTACAGTTAATGCATACCCAGTATTATTATTTACTGCAGAAATTGCTCTTTCTTTTATTTTTCTCTCAACTTCGCTTGATGGCAAAATTAAAAAACTATTTTTCAAACCATCTCTTAAAACCAAAATGTAAAAAATATTGCCTTGATTAAATCTATCAAAAGATTTTTTGCGTACATGAAATGAATATGTATCAAAACTATTTTTGCGAGCCGTTTTTACTTGAATGCCAAAAAATTTATTTTCTTTTATAGCCGAAATATCTACTCCAACATCCACACTCATTATGCTGGCATTAAATCCACGAAAAAGCATTTCACTACAAACGAGATGCTCACCACCTTTTCCAATATAACCACCCTCAACAACAATTTTTTCCTCTTCCTCTTTTTCCGCTTCAATAATTTTTTGTGTTTCTTTAATAATTTTTTTGTTTGGGTTTAAATTAAATGTCCCAGGAGCTGTTTTTATAAAATCTGAACCATCGGCTTTATTTTTAACATCCATTATTAATTGCGCGCCCATTGTCGCTTCTGGTGTCGCGCCTTCCGTTTCCAATATGCCGGATTCCAAAGCTAACCGAGTGATTTCGGTGTAATGCAACGGCATTTTTGCCTTTTTCAATACTTCAAGCGCTGATTGTTTAAAAGTATTCATAATTAAGTAATAGCTTTTTCAATAATCTCATCTATTTTATTTCTTTCGGTTTCAATTTTTCGGTTCATTTCTTCCTGCGCGTCCAGCTCCGCCTTGATTTCGTCCACAATTTGTTGCTGGTTTTTGAGAGTAGTATCAATCATCGGAAGTTCCTGAATTTGGCTTGGAAAAATGTTGGTATTATTTCCCAGCCCTTTCTTATTCACCTCTACTAAATATTGAAAATATTCGGTTCTGAAATAATAATAAGCAAACAAAGGGGCATAATTTTGCAACCTAACTCGCATTGTAAAATCGGCAAAAATTCCTTTTAAATCTTCATCATCAATTAACGCGACTTTCCCTATAGTTCCCTCGCCAGAACGAGCGATTAAAATATCATCTTTTGCAACTGTTTTATTCTGATTTTTGTTTGAGTACTCGGTTGAAACCAGCTTTGAATCTTCGCTTTCAAATTTCCAGTTTTTAATATTTGCCATTGAGACATAGAAATAATCGCCATTGTCGTCATAATTTGAGGGCGAAACACTTTTGCCAAGCACAATCGGCTCCGCCAAAAAATGTTTTATTTTCTTGTCGGTAACTTTCTTTAATTGACTTATTACAAATGATCCGGCTTCTCTGTGAAATTTAACACTTTGCCGAATATCTCTATTGTCCGCAAATTTAGACAGCTCAAGATAATAATTTTTGATTTTCTTTAACTCTTCAAACTTCTCTAGATCAAACTTAAACTCTCGCGCAAAGACTTTATTGATGACCTCCTGCGGCGGCGTGATCCTGTCTTTGAGTTCCTTAATCTTCTTCTCAATCGGTTCAATTTGTGCAACGATTTTGTCTTGGGCAGATTTTGAAATTAGGGGGATTTTGATTTTCTTTAAATCGTCATCTTTGTATGCAGAAATGCCGATTCCCCGATAAATGTTATTATCCAAGATACTTTTTAGCCGTTTTGTTCGTAAAATATGCAAAACAAATTTTTTATTCCACCCCTCTTTCACTTTATAAATATAAAAACCGTTCGAAAAGACATAATCGATCAAATTTTCATTTTCAAAATACAAAGCGGGAGATTTTGCTAATCTTAAGCTTGAAATAAGAATATTTTCGTTTGAAATTTTATATTTCAATCTTCCCGGATGATCTTCAGCCGTTACCAAATCGAAACTTTTAATATACCCGTCTTCGTCCAAATATGTTTGTCCTGTCGGGATTCCTTTGTACTCCTCGCCCTCTTCATATTCAAAATTCTGGTAGTCATCAACCAAAATTTCTTTCAAAGATATTAAAATTTTATTCTTACTATTGAATAAATTCCAATTTGAAGAACTCAAAAACACGTGGTATTTTTCGTCATTCCTCAAATAAATATCATGTGCCAATCCTTGAAAATCAGTTGTAAATTGTTTTAGTGACATAATTATTTTTGAATGCAATGCTGAAAAAATATCATTGCCAAATTTAACATCGTTCGAGCATTTTTTTCTGTTGCGTATTCTTTTTTTGGATGAGCTGTACTGGTTTCTTGTCTTTCTTTGGCAAAAATTGATTCCACGTTATCAAAAATCTTTTTAGTAAATGAATCATCATCTATCAACCCTTTCTTTTGTGCTTCTACAATTAATTGTGAAATATTTCCTTTCCCCGTCTCTCCGTTATTTAAGATTTGTAAAAATGCTTGAATTGCCGAAATTGTGTTTGTTACACTATTGCTGTATCCTTGTGGCGTATTTTTCCTATACTCGTTAAAACTATCTCCCAAAAGACTATTTACTCCCTTCCATTTATTGTCTGATAAATAAATCAAAACTGGTTCATAGATTTCCTTCATTATCTTGATATCTTGTCGTGGTACGAAACTATCCCTTGTCAGGTAATACTTAATACCAAACTGTATAAACACCTCGTTTAAATCTTCTGCGAATTTTTCAAATACTTCCCATCTCCACTCAAACGTTCTTTTCTTAAATTCGTCATCATTCTCATTTTCATTACGCCCCGGCTCTCTATCGTTTCTTTCCAAAATAATTAACTTTGAATATAACGAAAGAAGTTCTAAAACTACATTTTCACTTTGTGTGGAAAAAATTTTATAAAAATCATGACAGGCCGAATTAAACCTACCATCTTCCAAAAAATTACGAGCGTATGACTTGGCCTTATATTTTAAGTTTATAAATTGAATTGAATCTACAACTCTTGTTAATTTATTATCTTTTTCGTCATAATCCCCGAAAAATTTATAATTGCAACTTCTATTGCCATATGAAAAATCTTGATTCAACTCATCTTTGCTAAAAAAATGCCATTCAAGATATTTCCATATTAAATACTTATCATCACTCGATAAGTCAGCCCAATTACGAAAACCAAAATCAGGTGATAACTCACCTTTTGCTTCCTTTTTAATTTCGCTCCAAAGTTTAAACATATTTTTATTCCCACTCAATTTTTCGCATATAATCCAGCGCGGTTAATTTTCCGCCCTCCTTCGCCAAGGCTTCGGCGGGCAAGTCATCAATTAAAATCTCGCCCCTATCGTTAGTGCGATACAGTTCGTTCGGCATCGGTTTTTCGCCGCGTTTTGTGCGCTTGTAACCCACATTTTCCACCTCCGCCATAAAGATTTTGTAATTAAGCTCTTTTGCCACTTCGCCAAACACCCACCAAGTGTTTACAAAGCCAAATGCGTCTTTAATGTCGTTGTCGTATTTGCAAAGCTCTTTGAGTTCATCCTGATATTTTTCTATCAATTCTTTGGCAGAAAGTCTTTTGTCATCTTCTTCAAGATAATCCTTGAGCATCCGCGCAAGAATGTGCTTTTCTTCCGCTTCCTTCAGATCCTTAACCGACGGCAGTTTTTTTCTGTCTTTGCCTTCAAGGTGGATGGCAAGCAGATTTTCGCATCGTGTTTTAAGCGCGCTCCATTCGTTTGAGTATTTGCTCCAGAGCTTATTCCATTCTTCTATTGCCGCTTTGGTTTTCTTTTGAGCAAAAAGCAGGCTGGTTTTGGTAGAAGTAAACGGCTCAAAGGTAAGCTGGGGCAAACTCACTACCGCTTTTACTTTGAAATACTTATAGATAAACAAACGGATATATTTGTTTTCCGTGGTGTCAAACACGCTTTCGGGCAAAACCACGCCAAAGCGGCCGCCCGGCTTTAGGAGCTGGTACCAGCGTTCTACAAAAAGATTTTCGGAGTTCTTTTTATCACCGAAAACGAATTCTCTTTTGACGTTCTTTTTTGTCTCGTTATCTAAGTCCACACTGAAAGGTGGATTGGTGATGATAACATCAAACTGGCCGTTAATTTCTTTATCAAAATAGGTTTTGTCCTGCTCGTACTGCTTGAGGAAATTCGGCGCGGTTTCTTTATCATAAAACTTGAATGGCAGGAGTCCGTCTTTAACGAAGACGTTGGTTGAGCCATCTCCATGCAAAATCATATTTACCTTGGTTGCGGTGCCGAGATTAAAGTTTATCTCCACACCATAGATGAATTTTTCCGCCCATTTGTTTTCGCGATGGTCGGGCATAAACCACTGATGAAATTTATCATCCACATCGCGCTTTTTTGCCAGTTTATCCTTAAACCTGCGCTTAAGGTTTTCGGTGATAAATTTCATGTATTCAATGAGGAACGTCCCGCTACCCGCGCTTGGGTCTATAAGATAAGGTATTTCTAGGTCGTTGTTTACCCGCTCAATAGCGAGCCTGTCCAGCTGCAAGCCCCAGAGCATAAACTTGACGATATTGATATGCGTGAAGAATTGACCTTTGGTCTGCTTGAAACCCTCCCTGATAATGCCCTCAAAGAAATCGCCGAGAATATCTTTGCCGTTTAAGCTGTTCTTGCCGTCTACGAAAGAAAAGCGTTCAAGCTCCGCCACAGTGTATTTGAGTTTAGTAAGCGAAAATTTGTTTTCGTCAATGACAAAGGATTTCTTCAGCTTTGCCTCGTCTACAATATTGAGCCGTTGTTTTAACGCTCTTTTATAGAGTTCGTTTATTTTTTCAAAAAGCTGTTCGTTAGATTCGAAACTCTCCCCGTCTTTAAATGTGCGGATTTGAAAGTCGTATTCTTCGCCTTCTTCTTTTTCGCTTTCATCCTGGATTTTCGCCAAAATGATATTGACGAGCGACGAAAATACATCGTTGTCATCTGTACCACCACCACCCCATAGCACGTTGTGGAAATTTTTTCGCAAACCATCTAATTGTTCGTGAGTAAAGTTAGTATCCAAATCTTTCGCTCCGCCTTTTACATACGGCTCTTTTTGCGCCTTGCCGTACCGTGCCGGAAGTTCGTCAGCAAAATCTCTGATCTCTTTCCATGAGTCAAAAGATTTGAATTTTTCATAATCAATGAGTATACATTTGTCTTTTATTTCTTCTCCAATAACCTCAACGGTATAAAGAACGAGATATTTTACTTTTTT
>JACPSK010000004.1:0-55305 GCA_016193335.1 Candidatus Magasanikiibacteriota bacterium
ACCATCACAACGAAGTTGAACAGCCCTCACTCTTCGAGAAACTTACGTCATAACCACTAACTCACTTTAACCACCGCCCGCCCTGCCGGCATGGGCCGGCAGATACAAAACCACCAGCCCTTAGGCTGGTGGTCGATTATTCCCCTTATTAAATAATCATCAAAATTCGCCCCTCAATTATCAAAAAATCGTAAAATGAAAATAATTTATTTCCGATAACTAGCACCTATACGCATTGTTTACGTATAGTTAACCCCTTTGGTAGTATTATATGTACAATTTCAGTAAATATAACATCATAGTATGTCCCTTGTAAACATAGATACAAATCCTGTTCGGAGCATGAAATATATCCTCGCCGAGCGGGATTACAGCCCAAGAACTATACAAGCTTATTGCGCCACGTTTGCGGATTTCGTGGCTTTTTGTGAGGACCACGGTGGGTCGGTCACGTTTTTGGATCTAGATTTTATTAAGACATACATTCGCGAACTGAGTGATTATGACTATTCTTCGCAAACAATAGCGTTACACATCAATTCTATTAAATTCTATTATAAGTATGTGTCGTATTTGAGAACCGAGGTGGACATTCATTTCCCAAAAAGAACGAGAAGGCTCCCGATAGTGTTGTCCAGAAATGAAATTAAGAAAATTTTAATAATGGTAACGAACAAAAAGCACAGACTTATGATAGCTCTCGCCTATGGCGCTGGGTTGCGCGTGAGTGAGCTCATACATATTAAAGTTAAGGATGTGAATATCGATGAACGAATTTTACATCTGAAACACACAAAAAGCATGAAAGAAAGAATCACCATAATCCCCGAGATGCTCGCGGACGGCCTTGCCCGCTGTACGGGAGACAAGGAA
Source organism: Candidatus Magasanikiibacteriota bacterium (assembly GCA_016193335.1). GTDB lineage: Bacteria > Patescibacteriota > Patescibacteriia > Magasanikbacterales > UBA922 > JACPSK01. Next base: position 874 of record JACPSK010000004.1, read on the forward strand.
CCGGACCAGTATCTTTTTGAAAGCGAACGTGGCGGCGCATTGCGACAACGTTCGATTCAGAACGTATTTAAAAAAGCTGTTCAGGAATGCGGTATAAAGAAAGACGCGACCTTTCATTCTTTGCGCCATAGTTTTGCGACACATTTACTCGAGGATGGTGTTGATCTTCGGTATGTACAGCAGTTATTGGGGCATGCCAATGTTAAAACCACTCAATGGTACACTCATGTTACAAATCCCATGATAAAAAATATAAGGAGCCCCCTAAAGTGATCACTTCGATTTTTTTTTGCGCATGCTTATTTATCCACACCATACCCACGAGGGCTGTCTATGGCCCCTTGACAGATTTTTTGTCCTATATTACAATGTCCAAGCATTAAAAACTCTTAACCATGTCCCAACTGCGTTTGGACCTCTGGGTACTATCACATACTTTACATGATGTATTGTATATCCATAGATTACTCAGAATTTCCAAGCGGTTAAGAATCAACTGACTTTATTGTCTGGCCGCTTCTAGCGGCTCTTTTTATTAAAATTAAAAATTAACATTTAACGATTGGCAATTAACTCGTTCCCGAAAGAAGTTAATGGTTGATGGTGAAATGTTAAGATTGTTACCAAAGAGCTGACTGATCATTACAATTCAATCGTGGAAAAATTGCAAAAGCAAAGAAGCACTTTTCAGTGCTTCTGTAGTGTAAGAAGAGCACACGGCGGATGCCTAGACACTTTTGGACGATGAAGGACGTAGCAGCCTGCGATAAGCTTCGGTGAGGTGGCAAGCAACCTTTGACCCGGAGATCTCCGAATGGGGGAACCCATTCCGATTTAATCGGAATACCATATACTAAATACATAGGTATATGGAGAAGACCTGGTGAAGTGAAACATCTCAGTAACCAGAGGAAAATAGAACAATACAAAGCTTCATTTTTTAATTCCTAATTTCTAATCGCTCCAATTCCTTTACGGGATTGGACATTAGATAATTAGGAGTTTTGTGGAGCGTGATTCCCCGAGTAGTGGCGAGCGAAAAGGGAAAAGCCCAAACCTATACTGTGTTGGATCATTGACGTTTTTTGTCTTCGGACTAGATTCTAGATGATTCTTAAAGGACAGGCCCTTGCAGTATAGGGGTTGTAGGATATATGTGTCAGCTACCTGATATGCTGGATATCTGTATATATGTATAGTCGAAGACTCCTGGAACGGAGCACAACATGAGGTGATAGTCCTGTAGATGAAATATAGATATATAGATATTGCATGTATCCTGAGTACGGCGGAACACGTGAAATTCCGTCGGAATTTGCCGCGACTATGCGGTAAGGCTAAATACCAAAAGTGATCGATAGTGAACTAGTACCGTGAGGGAAAGGTGAAAAGCAGCCCGGAGAGGGCGGTGAAATAGTACCTGAAACCGTGTGCTTACAATGAGCTGGAGTCCCGCAGAGCGCAAGCTTTTGCGGGATGACAGTGTTCCTATTGAAGAATGAGCCTGCGAGTTATTCCGACTGGCTTGGTTAAACCGTTCTGCGGTGGAGCCATAGCGAAAGCGAGTCTTAACCGGCGTTCCCGCAAGGGGTGTCGGTCGGAATAGACCCGAAACTGGGTGAGCAATCCATGGCCAGGTTGAACCCCGACGAAAGTCGGGGGGAGGACCGAACCCACGCGTCGTGCGACACGCGGGGATGAGCTGTGGATAGCGGAGAAATTCCTATCGAACTCAGTAATAGCTGGTTCTCCTCGAAATAGCTTTAGGGCTAGCTGTGCGTGTTTCCTCTGGTGGTAGAGCACTGGATGAGGTTGGGGTCCTTCGGGATACTCACTTCAATCAAACTCCGAATGCCAGAGATTCACAGCGCGCAAGTCAGACCGTGGGGGCTAAGCTCCATTGGTCAAAAGGGAAACAGCCCAGATCGCAAACTAAGGCCCCTAAATTACCGCTAAGTGTAAAAGGTGGTTTTAATTCTCTAACAACCAGGAGGTTGGCTTAGAAGCAGCCATCCTTTAAAGAAAGCGTAATAGCTCACTGGTCCAGAGTTTTAGCGCCGAAAATATACCGGGGCTAAGCGGTATGCCGAAGTTGCGAATCCGGCTCTGCCGGATGGTAGAGGAGCATTCCCATCAGCGTTGAAGCCAGACCCGCGAGGGCAGGTGGAGCGATGGGAAGAGAGAATGCAGGCACAAGTAGCAAAAACGCAGGTGAGAGTCCTGCGCGCCGAAAATCCAAGGTTTCCAGGGCAACGCGAATCGTCCCTGGGTTAGTCGGTCCTAAGGTGAGCCCGGCATTGCCGGGGTAGCTGATGGACAGCAGGCAAATATTCCTGCACTTGGTATAGTTTGTTGCGATATGCGCATTGCAAAGATATGAACGTCACAGGCATTGGGCGTCCCGCAAGGGGAAGATCGCGGCTTCGGCCAAGGTCAATTCATGTTGGAGCAGTGCCCAGAAAAGTATTGTAACGTTAGGCTATATCAAACCGTACCGTAAACCGACTCCGGTGGATAGGTCGAGAAGACTAAGGCGAACGAGAGAAACATGGTTAAGGAACTCGGCAAAACAGCGGCCGTAACTTCGGGATAAGGCCTCCCGGCTCTGCCGGGTCAACAAAAGACTCCATGCAGCTGTTTATCAAAAACACAGCTCCCTGCTAACTCGCAAGAGGATGTATAGGGGGTGATGCCTGGCCAGTGTCAGAACGTTAAGAGGAGGGGTTATCCGGCTTCGGCCGGAAAAGCTCCGATCCGAAGCGCTGATGAACGCCGGCGGTAACTATAACCGTCCTAAGGTAGCGAAATTCCTTGTCGGGTGAGTTCCGACCCGCACGAATGGCATAATGATGTGGAGACTGTCTTGACCATGTACTCGGTGAAAATGCAAGTGTCGTGAAGATGCGACGTACCCGCAGCTAGACGAAAAGACCCCGTGAAGCTTTACTATAGTTTGATATTGGTACCTTGTTTCACATGTTCAGAATAGGTGGGACCCGGCTTGCCGGGAACAGTGAGATACCACCCTTGTGCTATGATGTATCTAATTTCTCCGCCTGAATCGGCGGAGGAAGACAGTATCTGATGGGTAGTTTAACTGGGGCGGTTGCCTCCCAAACAATAACGGAGGCGTTTACAAAGGTCGGCTTAGTCCGGATGGAAATCGGACTGGACGTGCAAACGCATAAGCCGGCTTTACTGCAAGGGTTACCACCCGCGCAGTCGCGAAAGCGGAAGTTAGTGATCCGACCGTACGATATAGGACGGCGGAAGCTCAACGGATAAAAGCTACTCCGGGGATAACAGGCTGATCGCGCCCAAGCGTCCACAGCGACGGCGCGGTTTGGCACCTTAACATATCGGGGTGCGCAAACAGTGATGTTTATCCTCACTTTTCGTTTAATATATATTTTAGATAGGTGAAATAAATCGGCTTATAACGGTGAACCCGTAAGTCCACCCCACAATAGTGGACACGGCAATACCGTGGGAAGTTCAACCTTCGCCAGAGGCTAGGGCCGACAAGCTATCACAGCAAATGCTATGGTACTTGTACCCCGCCAAAAGCGTAGGAGTAACCCCGTAACGACTGACCCGAAAGGGGAGGTTTCTCCGGATTTTAGATCAGGAGAGACAAGACGCCGACTCTTGCTACGTCAAAACTGAGATCATGTCTGGCATTGCCGGGCTACCATCCAGAGCAAGAAGAAGATATAGTCTACGCCACAAGAAACTGTGGAATCAAGTACGATGTCGGCTCATCGCATCCTGGGGCTGGAGAAGGTCCCAAGGGTTTGGCTGTTCGCCAATTAAAGCGGTACGCGAGCTGGGTTCAGAACGTCGTGAGACAGTTCGGTCTCCTATCTGTTGTGGGCGTAGAATACTGAGAGAGCTCATCCCTAGTACGAGAGGACCGGGATGGACGAACCTCTGGTGTACCAGTTGTGCGCCACGCATCGCTGGGTAGCTAAGTTCGGAGCGGATAAGCGCTGAAAGCATCTAAGTGCGAAGCCGTTCTCAAGATTAGTATTCATTTGAGATCCCTTCGAGACGAGAAGGTTGATAGGCGCCAGGTGTATGCCGAGGCGTACTAATTGATCGAACACTACAGAAGCACTGAGCAGTGCTTTGCAATGCAATTAAAATTAAAAGAGACAGTATCTTGGTGGTTGTTGCGGTGGGGGTACACCCGATCCCATCCCGAACTCGGCAGTTAAGCCCGCCAGCGCCGATGATAGTCGAAAGGCGAAAGTAGGTCGCCGCCAAGATACTGTCTCTTTTTTATTTCTGATGAATCGATACGGGGGAGTTGTAAATTAAAAATTTCCAGTATTGATTGGCTAAACGATCATTTCAACGCCCACCGGACAATGATCAGAGCCCATGATTTCAGGGAGGATAAAAGCTTTTTTGATTTTTGGTTGGAGTTTTTTTGAAACACAAACATAATCAATGCGCCAGCCTATGTTTCTTTTTCTTGCTCCGGAGCGCAAAGACCACCAGCTGTAGGCTCCTGTTTTTTTTGGATAGAGCGTACGGAAGGTATCTGTAAATCCGCTGTTGAGGAGCGCGTTGAATCCTTCTCGCTCTTCGTCGGTAAATCCGGGATTTCCGATATTGTCTTTTGGTCGGGCCAGATCTATTTCCTCGTGAGCTACGTTCATGTCCCCGCAGATGACCACTGGTTTTTTCTTTTCCAGGGCTTTGCAGTGTGACAAGAACAAGGGATCCCATATCTTGTGAATGAACCGCAGTCTGGTAAGATCGTGTTTGGCATTTGGTCTGTATTGATTGACCAGGAAAAATGTTTTGTATTCAGCTGTTATCACTCGGCCTTCGCTTGATACAGCGCGGCCTTGGTCATCCAACAATTTTTTCTTTTTTTCGAGTCCTGACAAAAACCCGAAATGAATTGAAAGCGGTTGTTCTTTTGTAAAAATGGCTGTGCCGGAATATCCGGCCTTATCGGCGGAATTCCAATATTCGTCATAGTTCGGCAAATCAATTTCCACTTGGTGCTTTGCCGCTTTTGTCTCTTGCAAACACAAAATATCAGGATCATGTGTTGTCATGAATGGCGTAAAACATTCTTTACGTAGTACGGCGCGTATGCCGTTGACGTTCCAGGAGATGATACGGACGGTGGATGACATGGGGTTTCTGTACAATAGGTGAAGGCATTGTTCTAAATTGGATTTTTGCTTGGGTTCTTAAATTCTGATTATACCTTACGCATTATTTTTGTCCATTCCTATCCCCGTACGATATTTTTTCAAAAAATCCGTGAAACCGGCCCGCTTCGCTCTCGCGTTCGTCCTTAGATTTTCTAAATTAATACATGGTCCCGAAATAAGCGTTTGTTTGTCCACAATCCTATCATTTGCATAAGCATTTCATTATGCTATAGTCTTCGTTAGTTTAATTTATGTAGCCCCTATCAGCTATGGATGAACTCGATCATTCATCAGTAAAACAAGCTTTACTCAAGCACGTGAGAGAGATTTTTGAAGAGATAGAAAGTGAGCTTGCCCGCTCTCATGAAGAGCGATACGCTCTGCTCGAAGATTCCTTGGAAAACGCGTCTGATGGGGAAGAATTGCGTGTTGCTTTTGAACAATGGTATGCCGATCACGCGGAAGATATGAGTTTGGATTACGGTTTGGAAGAAATTTGGGACAACGCGGTCCATGCGGCAGCTTCCTCTGGCGAAGAATATTGAACTATGAACTTTTGATCTATGCGAAACTCCGTGCTTGCTGGCGCGGAGTTTTTGGTATAGGATAATAGAGGATTAATGTGGCATAGTATGGATAGGAATTTAGCTTTGGAATTCGTACGAGTAACCGAAGCCGCCGCCATAGCTTCTGCAGGGTGGCTCGGGCGCGGCAACAAACACGCGGCAGACCAGGCGGCCGTGGACGCCATGCGTGATCGTTTTAATTTTATAGATTTTTCAGGAGAAGTGGTAATCGGTGAAGGCACAAAAGATCAAGCCCCGGAATTGTATATTGGCGAGAAATTGGGGAATGGAAACGGCGCTGAGTTTGATATCGCGGTGGATCCTTTGGAATGCACGGACAGCGTGGCCAATGGCAAGCCAAACGCTATGTCGGTGGTAGCTACAGGCGCAAAAGGCGCTTTGTTCAAAGCTCCTGACACGTATATGGATAAGATAGCCTGCGGACCCGCGGCTAAGGGTGCCGTAGATCTTGACGCATCGGTGGAAGAAAATATAGGCCGCGTGGCTGAGAAATTGAAAAAACATATTTCGGAAATGGTTCTTGTGGCTTTGGATAGAGATTATAATAAAGAAACAATAGAAGAAATCAGACGCGTGGGGGCAAGAGTCTTACTTATCAGCGATGGAGACGTGGCCGGAGCCATAGCCACTTGTTTGCCGGATTCTGGAATAGATTTGCTCATTCAAAAAGGGGCCAGCGCGGAAGGGGTTTTGGCCGCTGTGGCCATAAAATGTTTGGGGGGTGATTTTCAAGGACGTTTGTCTCCAAAGAATGAAGAGCATTTGGCCCGAGCCAAAGCTATGGGTATAGAAGATGTTGGCCGCAAACTGAGCATGGAGGATCTCGCCCGTGGCGAAGATTTGACTTTTACAGCCAGCGGGGTGATAGACGGGCCCTTGCTAAAAGGGGTACGTTATAGCGGGGGATATTGTGTCACTCATTCCGTGGTTATGAGAGTGCGGAGCGGGACCTTGAGGTTTTTGGAGACCAGGCATAGAGTATAGGGTTTGAGTGATCTAGGACACGAATCGACACGAATAGAACGAATTGAAAGAGACTGGATTCTAGCTTGTATATTGAATTATTACAGATTCGTTGGATTCGTTTATATTTGTGTTCTATACTCATATGCCAAAAGTTACTGATTACGCGTCTATTCAAGGAATTCTCGGTAAAGACGCGGAATCTCTCTTGCATTTTGCCAGTCCTAAAATTTTAAAAGAACGGCTTCACGCGCCCGCGCCGAATTTTTTGGATGAGGTTTTTTCGATTTCAGACCGGAATAAAACAGTTTTGAAAAATTTGAAGGCTTTGCGGGATCATGGGCGTCTTTCAGGGACCGGCTATTATTCCATTTTGCCGGTTGACCAAGGTATAGAACATTCGGCCGGGGGAAGTTTTGCAAAAAATCCGGACTATTTTGATCCTGAAAATATCGTCAAGCTTGCTCTCGAAGCCGGCTGTAACGCAGTGACTTCCACGCTTGGCGTTCTTGGAATGGTGAGCAAAAAATACGCGGACAAGATTCCTTTTATCGTCAAATTGAATCACAATGATTTTCTTCGTTACCCGAATGATTATGACCAACACTTGTTCGCGAGTGTTCGGCAAGCTGCGGACATGGGGGCGAGAGGCGTGGGGGCAACGGTGTATTTTGGTTCGAGAGAATCGGCGAGACAAATACAAGAAGTAAGTGAAGCCTTTGCAGAAGCTCATCGTTTGGGCCTGTTTACCGTACTTTGGTGCTATCTCAGAAATAATGCTTTTAAAGTTGAAGGAACAGATTATCATGATTCAGCGGATCTCACCGGACAGGCAAACCATCTGGGAGTTACCATTGAGGCGGATATCATAAAACAAAAATTGCCGGTGAAAAACGGCGGGTACGAGGCTTTGAACACCGGGGACAAAAAATTTGGAAAATACGACGAGCGGATGTACAGCGAACTGTGTTCAGATCATCCTATAGATTTGTGTCGTTACCAGGTGGCGAATTGTTATATGGGCAGAATAGGGCTTATAAATTCGGGCGGAGAGAGCGGAGATAGCGACCTTGCTGACGCGGTAAAAACAGCGGTCATCAACAAACGGGCCGGAGGTTCCGGGCTCATACTCGGGCGCAAAGCTTTTCAAAAATCTTTTAAAGAAGGAGTGGAAATCATTCATGCTGTACAGGATGTGTATTTGTGCAAAGAGATAGAGGTGGCTTGATGTCTGGTATCATTTTTTGAGAGGCGGGTAGCACGCCTCTTTTTTGTTAAATATATATGTATATAGCTCCGAATTGACCGGGGTTTTTTGATATTGACCAGGCTTTTGAACTGTGCTAGATTTTATTTTGGGCAACAAGGAAGCATGGAGGCTAATACAGATGATTCCGACTTTTGAGGGGGCAAGGATTTTCGTTGTCGGGGACTTGATTCTCGACAGCTTCACCTATTGCAGGAGGACAAGAACTTCGTCAGAAGACGGCCGTGCTTTTTGCGTGGACGTGGTCAAGCACGAATTGCAGATTGGCGGCGCGGGCAATGCCGCTCGCTGTGTGCGTGCTCTTGGCGGTTCGCCCGCCGTGTTCGCGGTGAGTGGCGCGGGCTACCATGCCCGGAAGCTGAATGACGCCCTCGTCGACGCGGGCGTGGATAGCGCTCTTGTGCGTACGGATGAACGTCCGACTACGTACAAGGATCGCAACCGTGACGTTGACACCGGCGAACTTTTGCTGGTGGTTGAGCGACAGGATCGTTCGCCTATCCCGACTTGGGTTGGTGACGGTTTGCTCGGCCGTTTCGCGAGTGCTGCCGCCACGCGGCCACACGTGGTACTCGTCTCGGATTACGACCGAGGCGTGGTAACCGAACACGTGGCCAAGGGTGTCTCCCGCCTTTCCCAGAAGTGGGGGATTCCTCTCATCGTGGATGCCAGAGAGCGTCCTTTGGCTTGGTACAAACAAGCCTTTAAGTATCTGAGCCTGCTCACGCCCAACCGCCGAGAGCTGAGTAAGGTTGTTGGCCGAGAGCTCAATACTTCGGCTGAGATTGACACGGCGGCTCGAGAGGTCGCCGAGGCTCTGGACTGCGATGTGCTCGTTACCTTGTCCGAACAGGGTGCTCGGCTTTACACTCGAGACGGGCGAGTGCATCGCTTTGATGCCAAGAACGGCAGGCCTGTCTCGGTGTCCGGGGGCGGCGACGCGCTCGTCGCGGCCATCTCGGTTTGCCTCGCCAAGGGTATCCTCCTGGCCGAGGCCTGTGAGATCGCGCAGCACGCAGCCGCGGTATGCGTGGGTAAACCCGGCACAGACGTGTGTAGCTACGCAGAGCTGCTGGCTCACATCGAGAGCCACCCGCCGCGTTCCAAGAGGTCTGCTTCAGCCTGTTAATTGGAGCAAGGAGATGACAAGCCGATCGTTGGATACGATCGGCTTGATGTGTTTATAAGGGTTCCAGAGTAGGGATAGTGCATCCCTCTGTATCAATATCGGTGCTAAATTAATTCTGAGCGATTTTCAGTTTATCCACAGAACTGTCGAAATAAAATTGACAGTTTTATTATATATGATATTATCTAAAATAAGCTAAAAATATGGATATACAAGTATTAAAAAAGTTGAACTTTAGTGAAAAAAATGCCAAAATTTACCTGGCTTTGCTCAGGCTTGGGCCCAGTTCTGTGCGAAGTTTAGCGGAATTTTGCGGTTTGAACCGAGGCAGTACTTATGACGCGCTCAAATGGCTCCAGGAAAAGGGGCTGGTGAATTATTATAAAAAGGACAGCAAACAGCATTTTGTGGCCGACAGGCCGGAGAAGCTGAAAGCTCTGGTAGCAGAACAAAGGGAAGACTTGGACTCAGTAGATAAACAGCTCCATAGAGTGATATCAGAATTGCAGGCCTTGCATGATAAAGGTGGCGAGCGGCCGATAGCCCGGTATTACGACAAAAAAGAACTTGTCCATATTTTGGAAGACATACTCGAAACCTGTGAACAGTCCGAAGATCCTGAATACAGGATATATTCGGCAGAAGGACTTAGAGAATCGCTCTATGAAGATTTTTCCACCTTCAGCGACGTGCGCGTGGCAAAAGGAATAAGGGTAAAGGTAATAGCCATAGGGAGAGGCGGAGAGTTGAGAGGTCTGGACGAACGGAAGTGGCTGGACAAGATTTCCAGCACTCCAACATACATTATTATATATCCCGGGAAGACAGCCTATATATCGCTTGACGCAAAAGATGAGGCTATCGGTGTGGTGATAGAAAATGACGGTGTGTATGAAACACAGAAACAGATTTTCGATGCTTTGTGGAGTTCATTGTAGCAGTCCCTGTTTTATTTTTTTGTCTTGTTTTCTGTTTTTACGCCTTCGGATCATTTTGCGGATTGAACTATATGGGTGGTTAGGGAACCGGTAAAAGACCGGACGGTCTGAGACTTTATAAGAGCTCCCAACTTAATTCTGCCGAAGGTTCAGCGTCACATCTAATAAGTCTTTCGATCGCCCATTTCAAGTTTGTATCAATATCATTATATTATTATGCAACAGATTCAAAATGAGATTCACACAGCCATATTTGATTTTGATAATACTTTATTTGACACTGAAAAGCTCAAGAAAGTTTTGCGCGAAATCGTTATGAAATACGGGACCACGGAAAGAGAAGCCACGGAGGTGTATAAGAAAGCTCTTTCCGAGGGGGACACGAATACGTTTTCCATATCCCATTTTTTTGGAGTGCTTCAGCATGAGATGAGATCTCAGGGGGTTGAGATACCGGATGCAGAGTTGCAAATCGTTCGCGGACGGATTGTGGAGTCAGCCCGAGCGCTTGAGGGCGCTCAAGCTCTGCTCGAAGAATGTAAGCAAAAGAAATATAATATGTATCTTTTGAGTTTGGGGGTTCCGGAATGGCAGAGAGAAAAATTGGAACTTTCCGGTTTCAAAGATTATTTTTCCGATGACAACATTATGTACACCAGGGCTATTTCGCAGGGGAAAGTAGAGGCGCTTCAGGAACGCTTTGGGGCGGATTTTACCGGTTCCGGAGTTATGTTATTTAACGATAAACCTGATGAGACCGGAGCTCTGCTCAGCGCATTTCCCGACTTGCAGGTTCGACTTCGTTTTGACGAAGAAGATAAACGCTATAGAGAAGATCATTTTACTGCGCTTGCAAAGGATTTTCCCGGCAGGGTATCTTGGTCAAGGGATTTATCTGACTTTACTCGAGAATTAAGAAAGGAACGAGCATATGAAATCACAGACTCGCAAAAATATTGAAACAAGCGTTCTCATTCTCGCGGCCGGCGAAGGTAAACGGATGGGGAAAGATCTGCCCAAAGTTATGCATGAGATCAAGGATAAACCCATGCTTGCCTATGTGTTTGACGCGGTCAAAAATTCCGGGGTTTGTGATCTTCCCTTTTTGGTGGTTTCTGAAAAAAATAAGTCTCTGATTCAACATTATTTCGGCGAGGCTTTCGAATATGTTGTCCAAACCGAACAGCTCGGAACAGGGCACGCGGTGGCCGCGGCAGAAGAAAGACTCAAGAATCTGTCGAAACACATAATGGTTTTATATGGAGACATGCCTTTTTTGCGTTCTGCTTCGATTCGCGCTTTGGCGAGACATCACTCGGATACAGACGCGGTTATCACTCTTATGACCACTCTGGCTCCGGATTTTGAAGATTGGAGGAGGTCTTTCGAAAGTTTCGGCAGGATAGTGAGGAACGACAAAGGCGCTATTGAGCGGATTGTGGAATATAAAGACGCGAATTTTGAAGAATTACATATAAAAGAATTGAGTACTGGTTTTTTTTGTTTCCGAGGAGATTGGCTTTGGGAGCATCTCAAGAAACTCAACAATGATAACAGACAAAGTGAACATTATTTGGTTGATGTCATTCCATGGGCCATACAAGAAGGTCTTGGCGTCCGGACGATTAATGTCGGTTTGAAAGAGGCGTACGGGATCAATTCAAAAGAGGATCTTGTCTTGGCTGAAGCCTTGGCCCCGGATTGGGGGGCTTAATGGAATTTTTGCCAGTGAGCGCCCTATGAATTCATCCTTTATCAAGAATCAGTTTTAAAGATACCTAATACTTAAAAATTGTATGTGTGGAATTGTTGGCTATATTGGCAATAAACAAGCTCTACCTATCCTTCTCAAGGGCCTGCGTCGTTTGGAATATCGCGGGTATGACAGTGCCGGGATTTCTTTGTTTAATGATGGTTCTCTCTCCTGTATCAGGGCTGTGGGGAAAATAGAAAATTTGGAAGAAAAATTAAAAACAAAAGTTTTGGAAGGGAGCATGGGTATTGCTCATACACGCTGGGCGACGCATGGAGGAGTGAGCGAGGAGAACGCGCATCCTCATATGGCCTGTGGGTCTGAGCTGGCGCTTGCCCATAATGGCATTATTGAAAATTATAGAGAACTTAAAGATGAGCTTTCCAAGACGCACGCGCACAAGTCTGAAACCGATTCCGAAGTTCTGGCTCATTTGATAGAAGAGCATTATAAAGTCCAAGATCCGGCCGAAGGAGGCGCGGCTTTGAGAAAAGCGGTTCAATCTGCTTTGGCTCATGTGAGAGGAACCTATGGCATCGTGGTGATGCATAAAAATCATCCGGATACTTTGATAACAGCTCGTCTGGGCAGTCCCATTGTTATTGGCATCAATGATGAAGAATATTATGTAGCCAGCGATACGACACCCATGCTTGCTTACACCAAGAAAGTCATTTTTCTTGATGACGGAGAAATCGCTGAGATATCGAGAGAGGGAATGCAGACCTACACGCTCAGAGATAAGAGCGTGGTGAAATGCGTGGAAGAAATAGATTGGGATGAAGACACGGCGCAAAAACAAGGTTATGAACATTTCATGCTTAAGGAGATTTTCGACCAGCCCAGAGTTTTTCAAGACGCGATTAGAGGCAGATATAATTTGGCCGAAGGCACTGCGTACTTGGGCGGTTTGAACATGAATGAAGAAGAAATGCGTTCGGTAAAGCGGATTATTCTTATAGCCTGCGGCACCGCGAGCTACGCGGCCATGGTCGGCAAATACGCTTTTGAACGGCTCGCCGGGATCCCTACTGAAGTGGATGTGGCGAGCGAATTTCGCTACCGCGATCCGATTATAGATTCTCAGACTTTGGTGTTTTGCATTTCACAATCCGGAGAAACGGCAGACACCCTCGCGGCTTTGAGAGAGGCAAAACGCAAAGGCGCTTTTGTTCGCGGGATCGTAAACGCGGTCGGCTCCACCATTGCCAGAGAGAGCGATGGTGGAACCTATATACACGCAGGCCCGGAGCTTGCGGTGGCCTCTACAAAAGCGTTTACCAACATGATCGCCATTCTTATACTCTACGCGCTTCAGTTTGGCCGCTTGAAACGCATTACTCTTGCTACCGGTCAGCGTCTTTTGCACGCGCTTAGGGAAATCCCGGATAAAATGGAAACGATTCTCGCTCAATCTAACTCGATAAAGAAAGTCGCGCTCAAATATAAAGACGCGCCCAATTTTTTCTTTTTGGGGAGAGGCATCAATTATCCGGTTGCTCTTGAAGGCTCTCTCAAAGTAAAAGAAACCACATACATACACAGCGAGGCATATCCGGGCGGCGAACTGAAACATGGTCCGCTCGCTCTCTTGTCCAAAGATTTTCCGGTTCTTGGCGTTCTTTCAAAAGATCAGCTCTACGATAAAATGCTGAGCAACATAGAAGAAGTGCGGGCACGCAAAGCTCCGGTGATTTTGATCGCCACCGAAGGAGACGAGAATGCTCAGGGTTTGGCCGAAGATGTGCTGTATGTGCCTAGCACTATGGAATTGTTGGAACCTTTGCTCAACGCCATTCCTTTGCAGCTTTTCGCCTATCACATGGCTGTGGCGCTTGGCCGCGATGTCGACCGTCCCAGGAATTTGGCTAAAAGTGTAACCGTAGAGTGAAAAATTTTGTACGCTTGTTTTTTTCGGAGAAAAATAAATGAGCTGAAGATTTAAACGGCCTAACATTTTGAAGGAGTTTTATCGGTAAAAGATTTTTATGAAAAAAAAAGTAGTAGTGCTGGGTGGAGGAAATGGCAGCGCCAAATCCATTGGAGCTTGCAAGACTTTTATAGACCGAATTGAATTGTCTGCCGTGATTTCGGTGAGTGACTCTGGCGGCTCGAGCGGAAGGCTCCGTGATGAATATGATATCTTGCCTCCGGGAGATATATTGCGCGCGGTTATGGCCATGTCTCAATATCCTTATGATATTTTGAAGTCTATATTTTATAAGTCTCGTTTTGAGAATGTGGGAGTTTTGGACGGACATAATGTGGGAAATTTATTTTTGGTTTTTGCCGCCCAATACGCCGGAGGAGACTTTGTGTCCGCCATACGCGCTCTGGAACAAAGTCTAAGCGCTCGAGGCCGCGTATACCCGGCAACGCTTGGCGACACGCATCTCGTGGCCGAACTTGCAAATGGGGAGATCATAAGAACCGAGGCGCTCATAGACCGGCCTGTGTATGACAGATCTCTGAAAATAAGAAAGCTTTGGCTGGAGCCGGAAGTTCGGATATATGAAGACGCCGAGCGGGTTATCCGTGAGGCTGATTATATCGTTATGGGCCCCGGCAGTTTGTATTGCAGTGTGGTCGCGGCCCTATTACCTTCTGGATTCAGGGAAGCCATCAAAAAATCTTCCGCGCGTCTCGTATACGTGGTAGGCAATGCCTTTGAATGTGATGGAGAAACGGGCCCGGGACATTTGAGCGGTTTTGTGGCAGGACTTCAACAGTATCTTCCGCGCCCGATTGATATGGTTGTATACAATAATCATATTATTTCTGATGAAGAGCAAGCAGGCTACACGCGAAAAAATTGGGCTTTGTTTGAAGCGGATTTTGAAAATGTCAAAGACTCTGAATTGATACAAGGAGATTATGAACGCTTGGGGAAAATTGGTTTGGACGACAAAAAGTTGGGGGCCATACTTGATCGATTACTTATATAATATTTTGAATGTATGGATATCACCAAAACGCCGAGAGATGATTGTTATAGTATCCAGTTTACGGTGAAAGAAGAGGGCAAAAAAGTGGCTTGGGGTTTCTTGGTGGTCATTAGCAATGATCGCCACGCTGAGTCCTACGGCCTCCTCGAAAATGTGTATGTGGAACCTGAATTCAGAGGAAGAGGTATAGGAACTAAACTTTTGCAAGAGATTATAGCCGAGGCCAAACGAATTGGCTGTTATAAATTGCTCGGACAAAGCAGATATGGAAAAGAAAACGTGCATGATTTGTATCTGAGCTTGGGCTTTAAGGACCATGGAAAAAATTTTAGGATGGATCTGAAAGAATCACCGATTAGGCAACAGGATTAATGTTCCGTAGATATTCAAAAATATATAAAGCCTCGAATTTTGAACAAGCCGGTATGTAATGGCGAGGGCATACATAAAATATATATGTCTCAATTCATAGATATCCAACGCATGAAGGAATTGTACGATCGGATGCGCGCTGAGCTTTCTTCTCTGCGCGGTTGTTTGGGGCGGCCTCTTCTTTTGTCTGAAAAGATTTTGTACACCCATTTTTATGATAAGGCAATCTCAGCCGATCTGATAGAACGCGGGAAAACCGAGCTTCGCTTGAAACCGGACCGCGTGGTGATGCAAGACGCCACCGCGCAAATGACTCTGCTCCAGTTTATGAGCGCCGGAATGGATAGCGTGCTTACTCCGTCTTCGCTACATTGCGATCATCTGATTCGCGCCCGCGATGGAGCGGCAGAAGACATGGAACGGGCCATGCAAGAAAATAAAGAAGTATACGCCTTCTTATCTTCGGCATGCCAAAAATACGGTATTGATTTTTGGGAACCAGGTTCAGGGATTATTCATCAGGTTAATTTGGAGCATTACGCGTATCCGGGCGCTTTGTTTGTAGGGACCGATTCCCATACCCCCAATGTGGGAGGCCTTGCCTTGTTGGCCGTTGGCGTTGGCGGTGCGGAAGCCGTGGATCCTATGACAGGCCAGGCCTGGACTCTTCGCGCGCCCAAACATGTGGGAGTGTTTTTGAAAGGGAATTGCTCCGGCTGGACTTCACCAAAAGATATTATATTGAAAGTTTGTTCTCTCATGACCGTAAAAGGCGGTACAGGGAAAATTTTGGAATACTTTGGAGAAGGAGCCCGATCCCTGAGCTGCACGGGCAAAGCTACCATTTGCAATATGGGCGCTGAACTGGGAGCCACGACTTCAATTTTTTCTTATGATGAACAGATGTCAGAATATCTCAGAGCGACAGGAAGAGACGATGTGGCAGATCTGGCCGAGTCTTACGCGGATCTTTTGTCGGGTGATCCCGAAGTGTATGAAAATCCGGCCCTATATTTTGATGAAGTTATTGAAATAGATCTGAACGCTCTTGAACCTGGCTTGACCGGGCCAGACACCCCAGACGCGTATCATCCGGTTTCCAAGCTAAAGGGTTTAGCGGAACATTGTCAGATACCGAATACTATTGACGTCTGTCTGGTTGGAAGCTGTACCAATTCATCGTATGAAGATATAAGGAGAGTGGCCGAACTTTGTGATTTTGCCGACCGGAAAGGACTGAAATTGCGTTCCCGTTTTATGCTTACCCCTGGTTCGAGACAGATAGAAGAAACGATGAAACGCGATGGTTATGTTGCCATCTTTGAAAAAGTAGGAGCGACGATTTTGAGCAATGCCTGCGGACCCTGCGTGGGTCAATGGGACAGAAATGACCTTCCGAAAGAACAAAAAAGCGTGGTAGTTTCCAGTTTTAATAGGAATTTTAAACGGCGCAATGACGGAAGAGCAGAAACCTACGCCTTTGTCGCGAGTCCGGAAATCACCACCGCGCTGGCTTTTGCAGGCAGACTCGATTTTAATCCTTTGGAAGATTCTCTCGAAAATGAAGCAGGGGAAGCAATTCGTTTTGAGATAAAAACAACTCAAAGTCTGCCCACGGTCGGTTTTGCCGCTACAGAGCGAGATGGCTTTGTGAAACCTTCGGAAGATCCTCGTTCATTGAAGGTAGAGGTAGGTCCAGACAGCGACAGGATTCAGCTTCTCGAAGCTTTTAATGTGTGGAATCTTGAAAAAGATTTTACGGATTTGGTGGTTTTGGGTAAGGCGAAAGGAAAGTGCACTACAGATCATATTTCTCCGGCCGGAGTGTGGTTTAAATATAGAGGACATCTCGATAATATCAGCAACAATTTATTTATTGGGGTCAATAACGCATTTTGTCCGGACGAAGGTAAGGGACATTATATAGAAAGCGGAAGAACTGATGAATTGAATAAAATTGCTCGGCGCTATAAGGAACAGAAAATTGGCTGGATTTTTGTGGCAGATGAAAATTATGGCGAAGGTTCAAGCCGAGAACACGCGGCCATGGAGCCTCGCTATCTTGGCTGCAGGGCCATCATAGCCAAAAGTTTTGCCCGCATTGCTGAGACTAATCTTAAAAAACAAGGATTACTTGCCCTCCAACTCAAAAATGCCAATGACTACGAAAGTATCCAGGAAAAAGACAAGATTTCCATTATAGGTCTTTCCGAACTTGCTCCTGGCAGAGATATTATTGTGGAATTGAACCATTCAGACGGCAGCACAGATTTGATTTCCTGCGCGCATTCATTGAGTTTGGAGCAGATTGCCTGGTTTTACGCGGGTTCGGCGCTCAATGACGCAGGGCAGAAGCTTAAAAAAGCCTCTGTCGGTGCATCTGTTCCAAAAGAGACTTCCGCATTCGCGGAATTCAAAAAAATAAAAGTTCAGAATCCCATTGTGGAAATAGATGGCGATGAGATGGCGCGGGTTATCTGGCAGATGATAAAGGAGCGGCTTATTTTGCCTTATCTTGATATTGATATTAGATATTTTGATTTGCATATAAAAAATAGAGAGCGGACTGATGACCGCGTGACCGGTGAAGCGGCAGAAGCGATTAAGACATATAAGGTTGGCATCAAATGCGCGACTATTACTCCGAATAAGGCGCGCGTGGAAGAGTATACACTCAAGAAAGAATATAAATCGCCGAATGGCACTATTCGCAATACGCTTGGCGGCACGGTATTTCGCGCGCCCATCGTTATTAAGAATATACCGAGACTGGTACCTGCTTGGCAACGCCCTATCGTGGTTGCCCGTCACGCGCACGCGGATCAGTACAAAGCTCTTGAGATGAATATCGATATTCCAGGCAAGCTGAGCATGAAATTCGCGGGAGCGGATACTTCGCTTCGCGAAGAGTCTCTGTATGAATACAAAACTCCGGGCATCGCGATTGGCATGTACAATACATTGGAATCTATAGAAGATTTCGCGCGCAGTTGCTTTCAATATGGTCTTTTGATGAAGTACCCGGTGTATTTTAGCGCCAAAGAAACCATTTTAAAAATATATGATACCGCGTTCAGAGATATATTTCAGAACATTTTCGAAATTGAATTTAAGGAACGCTTTCTCGCGGCCGGCATATTCTATGATTACAAACTGATTGACGACATGGTGGCTCGGGTTCTCAAAATGGAAGGTGGTTTTGTCTGGGCCCTCAAGAACTATGACGGAGACGTTCAGTCTGACATGGTGGCCCAAGGTTTTGGTTCTTTGGGGCTCATGACTTCTGTGCTCATGTGTTCTGATGGCAAGACCATAGAAACCGAAGCGGCTCATGGCACGGTAACCCGCCATTATCAATTGCATAAAGAGGGGAAGCAGACGAGCACCAACCCTATGGCGAGTATTTTTGCGTGGACCCGCGGGCTCGCTCATAGGGGGAAACTGGATGAAAATCCGCGTTTGATTAGCTTTTCGGAAACGCTTGAGCGTGTTTGCGTGGAGACTGTTGAAAGCGGCTGTATGACTCAAGATCTGGCACGAGCTGTCCATGCCACAGAAGATCCGCCGGAAGGATCTTGGCTTAGCACTGAAGAATTTTTTTCAGAAATTGAAAAAAGGTTCGAGCAAGAAATTCAAAGCATATAAAGTTTTTTGATTTTTGGAGTGTTCATTTTTTCCGGGCGAACTGGCCGGGCTTCGATTCTCTTAAAAATTATAAATTATAAATTAAAAATTCACGCTATGAATCTCTACGAATTCGAGGGGAAACATTTTTTTGAAAAGAGCGGTATTGCGGTTCCTAAAGGAATTATGGTATCGCGTGGCATGGACTATGCCACTGCGTATCAGAATTTGGGATTGACCGAAGTCGTGATAAAGGCGCAAGTTCTTTCCGGCAAAAGAGGCAAAAATAATGGCATACGTTTTTGCTCTTCGGCCGAGGGGGTGAATCGTGTCTGTACAGAACTCTTCGATTCGGAGCTGAATGGTCAATACATTTCGGCTCTGCGAATTGAAGAAAAATTGGACATAGCTGAGGAACATTACATGTCTATAAGCTATGATACCAATTCCAAACAGCCGGTTTTCATATACAGCAAAGAAGGAGGAATGGATATAGAAGACGTGGATGATGGGAACATCGACACATACATGCTGGATATCCGAGAGGATATGCTTTCGGTGCAAGCAAATAAAAATGATTTCCCTTTAGAAATCGCCTTGAAATTATGGAATTGTTTTAAACAAAATGATGCTCGAATGGTGGAAATAAATCCTTTGGTAAAGACAAGCGGGGGTTTATGGATAGCGGCTGACGCCAAAATGGCTTTGGATGATGATGCTTTTTATCGTCATGAGGAATGGAGGAATCTCGAGCCTCGGAGCATGATGGGCAGGCCTGTCACGGATAGGGAAATTGAAGTTAAAAAAATTGATGAAGGGGAAAAATATTATCAGGGTACAGCGGGCAAATATATAGAAATGAACGGAGACATAGCGATATTGTTTTCCGGTGGCGGCGCGAGTATCGCGAACATGGATGCCTTGATAAAGGCTGGTTTGAAACCGGCAAATTATACTGAGTACTCCGGAAACCCGCCGAGAGAAAAAGTTTTTGAACTGACGAAAATTGTGCTCTCTAAACCCGGATTGCGGGGGTTGTGGATAGCCGGCGGTGTGGCCAATTTTACCAATATAAAAGAAACATTCAATGGGATTGTTGACGCCTTTGACGAACTCAAGCCGTCCTATCCGATTGTCGTGCGTCGGGCAGGGCCTTATGAAAGCGAAGGAATGGAATTGATGCGAGACTGCGCGGCCAGGAACAATTTGAACATTCGTTTTTTTGGCAAAGAAACATCTATGAGCGAAACCGCGGGAGTCTTGGCGGGTATGTTGAATAATTGAAAATGTAAATCGAAAACGAGGGTTTATATTTTTAAGATCCCCACCAGGGGATGATAGCAGAACTTGATTAACAAAAATTAAACTATGGCTATACTTATAGACAAAAACAGCAAAGTACTCATTCAGGGCATCACGGGCAAAGAAGGCCAAAAAGCCGCTCAGGCCATGATTGCGTATCACACTAATGTGGTGGGTGGGGTGCGTCCTGGCAAAGCCGGAGAAATGGTGGAAGGCAGACCGGTTTTCAATACAGTAGGCGAGGCTCTGGAAGCTGTCCCCGATATTTCGGTAAGTGCGATTTATGTGCCCCCTTTCGCCGCAAAAGCCGCTATGATGGAGGCTATAGACGCGGGTTTGCCACAAATCAATGTAATTGTAGAGCGTATCCCAATCCAAGATACTGCCTACTGTTTGGCCGCGGCAAGAGAAAAAAATATCAGAATTATTGGCCCCAGTTCATTGGGTTATATCGCGCCCGGCCTTGGTAGGATCGGCGTGGTGGGAGGGCCCGAGCAATTGGTGAATGAGATTTATCAGCCCGGCGGTATTGGGATTATATCTCGTTCCGGAGGCATGACCAATGAAGTCAGCTGGCAGATTCGAAAAGCCGGTTTGGGACAGAGCACGGCCGTGCACGCGGGCGGTGATTTGCTTATGGGTATGACCTATACTGATTTGCTCAAGGATTTTGAAAAGGATGAACAAACAAAAGCCGTGGTTATTTTCGGTGAACACGGAGGTAGTTATGAATTTGAGATCGTGGAATTGATTCAAGATAAGGGATATACCAAACCCCTTGCCATATATATAGGAGGTAAATTCGCGCAGGTTCTGCCCGAGGGTATGAATATAGGCCATGCGGGGGCTATAGTAGAGCGGGGAAAGGGCGCGGTAGAGAAAGAAGCGGCTTTGAAGTCCGCCGGCGTCATGATCGCCGAACGCTATGAAGATTTGGTCGAATTGGTGAAGCCCCATGTTTAGCTGAAGTATTTTTTGTCCATTTGGAATATTCACTTTAACCATACATTAATATATGAGATTTAAAACATCCATCACGCGCATTGAAGAAGGCAAAGAAATTATACGCGGGCATGAGCTTAGAGATTTGGTTCGAGAGAACAATTTTTCAGAGTCCATTTATTTGATTCTGAAAGGGAAACTTCCAAACAAACAAGAGGCCCGCATGTTTGACGCCATTTTGACTTCGGTTATAGACCATGGCCCCGGAGTGGCATCGGCTATCGCGGCTCGAGTTTCAGCGAGCGCGAAAAATAGCATGCATACGTCTCTCGCCGCCGGTATTTTGAGTTTTGGGGACCGGCATGGCGTAGCTTCTGGGGCTGCCATGAAATTTTTTTATGATCATATTAAAGACTCGGATTTGGAAGCTACTCTCAAGAGTATGAAAGAGAAAAAAGAATACGTTCCGGGTTTGGGTCATAAACTATTTCAAAAAGAAGATCCACGCTCGACGACACTCTTTGAAATCGCCAAAGAAACAGGAATCTTCGGGTCTTATTGTGTTTTTGCTCTAGCTGTATCTGAGATTTCAAACAGACTCTCTTCAAAAATGCTTCCGCTCAATGTTGACGGAGCCATAGCGGCCATACTCTGCGACATGGGCTTTGATTATAGACTGGGAAAAGGTATATTTATGATAGGAAGAGTTCCTGGTCTTATCGCTCATATTTATGAAGAAACGCTTAATGATGAAGGCATACGGCGCATTCCAGAGGAACAAATTGATTACACGGATTGATTGAATTTTATTATTTTTTTGAGATGGATTCCTGTGTATGTTAAATGTTTTACTTGGGTTTTTCCTGGTGATTTTGACGAGCTACACCTCGGTATTTGCTTTATTTTTTTTAGTGAAATACTTGAGTGGCTGGAAGGAATTGGAGCAGATTTATCCTGCATCCCGAACAGATGAAACCGGCCCAAAGAGATATTTCGTGAGTTTAAGGTTGAATTGGCTTTCTTACAATAATAGCGCCAAGCTCGAGGCATTGAACGGAGGATTGCGGATACAGCAAACTTTTTTTGGTTTTTTTGGAACACACAAACCGGCTTTTATCCCCTGGACTGAAATTTTTTATGTCGAAAAAACAGAAAATCCCGGAGTTTTTGTTCGAAATGAATACTTGTTCCGCTTGAGCCGTTTAAATAGACTTTCTTTGCGAATTCCGTCTCGGGTCGGGTCTTGGATTCTCGAGCAAAAGAATTTTTATACATTGCCCAGATCTTGATGTCCTACGATTAGGGCATGGAGGCTTAGATACCAGGCGACAATAGACACTTACCACAGATACGCGGCCGAATACGCCAGACGGAGCGATCCGCTTCTTTATTACTTTATTACATTTTTTGAACGCATTTCTAAGGAGACTCTCAATATGATTAAACAGATTCTCGACCTGCACATCCATTCAAAATATTCCCGTGCTTGTTCGAAACATCTGGATTTTGAAACCATTGCCAAGACCTGCGAGATTCGAGGAATAAATATCGTGGCGACGGGAGATTTTACTCATCCGAAATGGTTTGCGTCAATCAAGGAAGAATTAAAAGAAGTGAACCCGGGTCTTTACGCGCTTAAGAATGGATCCAGTAAAACGAGATTTATTATTGGCACTGAAGTGGCCAGTATAAAAAAACATAAGGGCAAAACGAGGCGCGTGCATCTGCTTTTGTTTGCTCCGACTTTGGAAACAGCCGAGCGTTTTAATGGGGAACTCATGCGGCGGGGTTTTAACGTGCGCGCGGACGGACGTCCCATTCTTGGTTTAACTTCGAAAGAACTTTTGGAATTGATGCTGAACGTGGATAAACGCATGGTTATGATTCCTGCTCACGCGTGGACGCCCTGGTTTGGCATATTTGGATCCAAAGGCGGCTATGACTCTGTGGAAGAAGCTTTCGATGAATATTCCAGCCAGGTATTCGCGATTGAGACCGGACTCTCGAGCGACCCATTGATGAATTGGCGGATTTCCGGCCTTGATCGGCTTACCCTTATTTCAAATTCCGACGCCCATAGCCCGCAGAAGCTCGGACGCGAGGCCAACGTGATGGCCTTTGATTCTGAATCCGAGATCAGTTATGACGGGATCATGCGTCTTATTCGCGAAGGCGACAAAAACAAATTTTTATATACTATTGAATTTTATCCTGAAGAGGGGAAGTATCATCTGGATGGGCATAGCGCTTGCGGCTTTGTATGTCATCCGAGCGAAACGAAAAAATACGCCGGTCTTTGTCCAAAATGCAAAAAACCTTTGGTTATAGGTGTGATGAATCGAGTGTCCGAGCTTGCGGACAGAGATGAAATTCAGGCCAAGCGCTCGGCGCGTATTCCATACAAAAGTCTTGTTCCTTTGCCGGAAATCATTGCCGACGTTTTGGGAAAAGGAGTACATACCAAATCTGTTCAAGCCGAATATACTAAACTTGTGAGAGGGCTCGGTTCTGAATTTTTTATTTTACTCGAGGCCCGGCTTGAAGATATAGCTCTGTCCAGCTCTTCTCGGATTGCCGACGCGGTTGATCGAGCGCGTCGCGGGGATATTTACATCAAGCCCGGCTTTGATGGAGTTTTTGGAGTAGTAAAAATTTTTGCTGATCATGAAAAAAAAGAAGAAGCGGCCCAAGGATCTTTTTTATTGGATTGATACCAGGCTTGCCGGCCGGGAATCTTGGATTTTAATTTTTTTGCTCGCTATCTTGGTGAATAGTTTTTTGCTCCCCGGTCCAGTAAAGGCTGTTCACCATTAGAGTGTTCTTGAACCCGGATTTTTATAGAAACACAAAACCCCCATTTAGGGGGTTTTTGCGTGAAATAGTGATTATTTCTTCTTGCGTTTTGCAGCTTTTCGTTTGGCTGGTTTGCGTTTTGCAGCTTTTCGTTTGGCTGGTTTGCGTTTTGCAGCTTTTTTGCGTGTTGGCATAATGTACACCCCCTTCCCTTGGGAAATTGTCGCACATGTTTTGGTATGACCATGGTACACACCAAATTACATACCATCGCGACAGAAGAAATATTTACGTGACAAGCATTGACGTAAAAATTTCCTGAAACATCTGTGTCTCGACCTTTTGGAGTAGTATAACCTTTTTTTAATGTTAAAAACATAGTTTGCAATACTGAGCTGTGAATAACTTTTATTTTTTTAGAAATTAAACATCGTGTGTGTTTCGTTTGTTTGTTTATTTTTTTAAAAAGAATATTTGTTTCTATTTTTTTGAGTATGAATGTAATTCGAATGAATGAGCCCGCAGAAACCCGCGGGGAATTTATCTGCGGGGGTTGGAAATCAAAAAAGAAAAAAGGCGGCCGATTTTACCGGACGCCTTCGAGTATTTGAATTTCACTTTTTGTCTCGAATTTGGGACGAACCTCGCGCTGAAATGAAGATTGATTCAAAAAAATGAAAAGAAACTTGATATTTTTTTTAAAATTTTTTCTCCTGCTAATTCAAAGTATTGTCCTCCCGGAGGGAATCGAACCCCCATCGCAGGTTCCGGAAACCTGTGTTCTATCCATTGAACTACGAGAGGATTCTCTATGACTGTGGTGCGCCTGGGTGGATTCGAACCACCGACTCCGACGTTATAAGCGTCGTACTCTAACCGCTGAGTTACAGGCGCGGATTTATTGGAATCACGGTAAAGGCACAAGGATCTTGTCCAGGGATGAGTAATGGTTTGTCCGTGTGGCTCTATAATATACTAAGACGATAATGTACCATAGAAGGCTTGATTTTTCAAGTCATATTTACTATACTCTTCGGACATATATATGGAGCATATTGAAGGCAAAAAATTCGAGGTTTCCGATGATGGCCGGGCGATTCGTCTAGACGTTTTTTTAAGCTCTCGCGCCGGAGTCACCAGATCCCAAGTCCAAAAATGGATCAAACGCGGAGCAGTCTTCTTGAACGGCGCCGCCCCGAAAAAATTCGGTGTCATGCTCGTATCTGGAGATATGGTTTCCGTGCTTCCGGAAAAAATTCCCACAGAACGTAAAGAACAATTTGACATCCACGAAGATGAAATCATGGAATCGGTGAAGATAATCGCGCAAAGCGAAAACTATCTGCTTATAGACAAACCGAGCGGTCTCGTCAGTCATCCGGGCCTTCACATTTTAAAAAAAGAAGACATTACCCAAACCGTGTCGGTTTCTTCTTGGATATTGCGGCATTGGCCGGAGCTGTGGTCCGTGGGGGAATATCCCAATAGGCCGGGTATGGTTCATCGTTTGGACAAGGAAACTTCGGGCTTGATGCTCATTGCCAAACATCAGGCCATGTTTGATCATTTAAAAAAACAATTCAAAGGGCGCCGTGTTGAGAAGTATTACTTCGCTTTGATCCACGGGAGAATCCTTGAGGAGCACGGTATACTCGACTTTGACGTGTCACTCGGCAAGAATGGAAAGATGGTTTCTCTGCCCAAGTGCGGTCCGCTTACTTTGGATAAGGTTTCTTCCGCCCAAGAGGGAAAGAAAGCAAAGACAGAGTTTTGGGTCAAAGAGCGTTTTGTGAATCACACTTTTGTGGAAGTCCGCACTCACACGGGACGAACTCACCAGATACGCGTTCATTTTTTTGCTTTTAACCATCCTCTCGCAGGTGATCCTCTGTATTATCACAAGAAAACCAAAAAAGATGTAAGATGCGGAAGCCTCTTTCTTCAGGCATATCGTTTGTGTTTCGATGATTTGAATGGCGAGCGTCTGAGCTTCGAAATACCTCTCGAACCAAGATTTCGACATATTCTTGATCAGCTCCCCAAGCTTCGGCCCTCTTTACCCAGTTGATTTTTCGAAAGTCGGAGATCGTAGATTAAAAATTATAAATTAATAATTAAAAATTCAAATTATAATCCTATGGGAGCTCTAATACTTATTTCATCTCCATCCGGAGGAGGCAAAACTTCGGTGATACATGCTTTGCTTGAGCGGCTCCAAGGCTCCACTCGTCTCGTCACCACCACTACCCGCTCTCCGCGCTCGGGAGAAAGGGAAGGTTTTGATTATCATTTTATGAGCGATTTTGAATTTGAAAAAAAAATACAGCGAGGCGATTTTGTGGAGTACGTACGTTACGCAAACTGCTATTATGGCACCGATCGCAGGATTTTGGAGGACACGCTCTCCGCGCATACATATGTGTTCGCGGCTCTCGATACTCGAGGCAAGCGGAGTTTAAAAGATTTGGGTATTTCTTTTTTTTCCATTTTTTTACTCCCTGAAAGCATGGCTGTGCTCAGAGAACGGCTTGGACAGCGTCCTGAAATGAGCCAGAAAGACATTGATGAACGGCTGAAGGAAGCGGAACGTGAGATAAAAGAAGCTCAAGATTATGATGTACACATTACGAATCGGCAAGGATATTTTGATAAAACCATACAAGATATCATAGACAGTCTGCCGCGCTAAGGTTCTACCTACGCAAGGATGGCGCTGTAAGCCTATGACCCTTGCACCTATGACCCTTGCTCTTGACACCATTGTCCCCTCGTAGTACACTATTCGCATATTTTATAAGCTATGATGTTGGTTTTTTAAAAATGCCAACCTCTCAAACATACATGATTATGGATATGATCAAAGATAACAGAGCCGATTTAAAACCGGGAATGGTGGTAAAAGTGCATCAAAGAGTAAAAGAGTTAAACGCCAAGGGTGAAGAAAAAGAGCGTATTCAGATATTTGAGGGTATTGTGCTCGCCATTAAGCATGGAATGGGAATTTCAGGCACCTTTACGGTGCGTAAAGACTCAAAAGGTTATGGAGTTGAAAAGATTTTTCCGATTCATTCTCCGAACGTAGTTAAGATAGAACTCGTGAGACAAATGAGAGTGCGGCAAGCGCGTCCATATTATATACGCGCATACAAGAAGAAGCTCAAAGAAGAGAAAGCCCCCGCAAAATAAAAAATAAAACCCCGTCTATACGGGGTTTTATAAATTAAAAATTACAAAGTTCTCATCGTGTCTTTCGACCATTGTAAAGTTTTTTTGAAATTATTTTTTGCCTTCCCTGCGTTTCAGGTATCGGCCTGTCCAACTGCCTTTGATCTCGGCCACTTCTTTTGGTGTGCCCTCGGCCAAGATTTGTCCGCCTTTGCGGCCGCCTTCTGGTCCCAGGTCTATCACCCAGTCCGAAGATTTGATGATATCAAGATTATGCTCAATGATAAGCACTGTGTTTCCTTTGTCTACAAGTTGGTTTAGGACAAGCAAAAGCTTTTTTATGTCTTCAAAGTGGAGCCCGGTGCTTGGTTCGTCGAGTATGTAGAGTGTTTTTCCCGTGGAGCGGCGTGAAAGTTCAGTGGCCAGCTTGATACGCTGGGCTTCTCCGCCCGAGAGCGTGGTGGCCGCTTGTCCCAGTTTCAAATAGCCCAAACCCACGTTTCTCAAAATCTGCAACTTGTCTCTTATGCTTTGTTTGCTTTGAAAAAATTTGAAAGCTTCTTCTATGGTCATGGACAAAACGTCGGCGATATGTTTGTTGTTGTAGTGTATTTCCAATACCTCGCTCGTGTAGCGCGTACCGCCGCATTCATTGCATTCCATAAACACATCATTCAAGAAATGCATGGGAATGGTTACATAGCCTTCTCCTGAACAGGCTTCGCAGCGGCCGTCGTCTTTTACGTTAAAACTGAAGGTCCCCGCGGTGAAGCCTCGCATTTTCGCTTCCGGAAGTTCAGCGTAAAGGTCTCTTATAAGCGTGAAGACTCCGGTGTAGGTGGCCGGGTTGCTCCGCGGAGTTCGGCCAATGGGAGTCTGATCTATGTCTATCACTTTGTCTATCGCGTTAATCCCGTTTATTTTTTTGTGCTCGGCAGGTTCTTTTTTTGCTCTATAAAAATACTGGCTTAGAGCCGCGCTCAGAGTGTCTATAATGAGTGTTGATTTGCCGGAACCGGAGACTCCTGTTATGGAACTTAGGGTCCCGAGCGGTATATGCACGTCAATATTTTTTAAATTATTTCCTTTGGCGCCAAGGATGCTCAGTTGTTTTCCATTGCCTTTGCGAATTTTTTTCGGAATGGAAATTTGTTCTTTGCCGCTGAGATATTGCCCGGTGATGGAGGCCTTATTTTGTTTTATTTTTGCGGGTGTTCCTTCCGCCACCAAGAGGCCTCCGTATTCTCCGGCTCCCGGGCCTATGTCGATAACATAGTCGGCCCGTTCCATGATTTCTTTGTCGTGTTCAACTACAATAACCGTGTTGCCCGTGTCTCTGAGAGAAATAAGGGTTTCAATCAATTGGTCGTTGTCCTTGGGATGCAGTCCTATGGATGGTTCATCGAGAATATAGATAAGCCCCGAAAGTCCCGCGGATAATTGCGTTGAAAGTCGGACTCTTTGCGATTCTCCGCCTGAGAGCGTATTGAGGGGCCGGTCGAGATTCACATAAGGCAGGCCAACTTGGCTGAGATAATCCACTCGTCTAAAAATTTCTTTGCTAATAGGCAATGCCACGGAGAGTTGTTTGTTGTCGAGTTTTTTTGCGAGTTCTGATTTTGGATCCAAGATATCTTTAAAAAATTCTCGCGTATCCTCGATGCTCAATTCTACGATGTCGGATATGGTGAAGTCATTAATTTTTATGAATGAATTTTCTTCTTTGAGTCTTTTGCCTTTGCACACAGAACAGATTTTTTCTTTCATGTACTGTTCGATTTCTTTTTTTACATAATCGGATTTGGTTTCGAGGTAACGCTGTGTAAGATTGGGGATTACGCCTTCGAATATTTTTTTACTGCCCAAGACCTGGTATCCGCGGCCGTCGGTGCCATATAGAATAATGTCCATGACAGCCTGGGGAAGCTGTTCAACCGGAGTATCCATAGAGAAAGCATGCTCTTCGGCCACTACTTTGAGTATGTCGTGATACTGGGTATGATTGCCCACCAACCTGGTCCAAGGCTGTATGGCGCCTTCGGACAGAGTCAGCCGAGGGTTTGGAATTACAAGTTCGGGATCAACTTCTAAAGTTTTCCCCAGGCCCGTGCAGCGTTGACAAGCGCCATAGGGACTGTTGAAGCTGAAAGAACGCGGTTCTACCGGAGAAAAGGTCCGGTGACAGCTTTGACACAGAGGCACCTGCGCGTAGATATGTTCTTCTCCCGTGCTTTGCTTGACCGTTTTCAGAAAACCATTCGACAGGTCCAGGCCTTTCTCAAGGTGGGCGCTCCATTTTTGTTTTTGTTTGAGATCAACTTCAGCGATCAAAATGTCCACGTCGTACAGCAATTCAGAATTGAATTTGACGTTTGAAAGTTTTTTGAGATGCATTTCAACGCCATTAAGCCGCACGGTATTGTAACCTGTTTTTTCCAGTCTCGGTTTGAGCTGTTTGAGGCTGAGCGATTCCTGTCTGATAATGGGAGAAAAAACACGTACAGTATCGCCGGTACGAGCTTGTTTTCGAATGGATTCCACGATGTCCCCAAGGCTTTGAGGCTTCACTTCTATCCGGCAGTTGGGGCAGTATTGCACTCCGAGCCGCGCGAAGAGCAGACGCAAATAATCATAAATTTCAGTTGCGGTGCCCACGGTGGAGCGAGGATTTTGCGTGAAGTTTCTTTGGTTTATGGCAATGGTGGGAGAGAGTCCCAGTATCTCGTCCACATCCGGTTTGTCGTGGATCCCCATAAATTGTCGCGCGTAAGCGTTTAAACTTTCCGCGTAGCGCCGCTGACCTTCGGCGTATATGGTGTCAAAAGCCAAAGAAGATTTCCCTGAGCCGGAAATTCCCGTTATGACCACCAATTTATTTTTTGGAATATTGAGAGAGATGCTTTTGAGATTGTTGACCCGGGCGTTTTTGATCTTGATGTAATCCATAGCTTACGAGGTACGTTTTTGTTCGTACCAGTAAACCATAGTTTCAAGATTATTTCAAGAGGCGTTTGATATCTGCTCCGCTGAGCTCAACCTCGAGGAAGATTCCTTTTTCGAGTTCTTTTTTAGGTATATAATTGTTTTCCCAATCTATTTCTTCAAGGCTATCCCCCACTATTGTTTTTCCTCCATTGTATCCTATATAGACATTTGGGTCCGCGACCGCCCACTCTTTGTTAAGCTCCACAAGTAAAATAAAACCTATGCTTTCTTCGCCCGTATTATCACACCAGCCGCTCCATGGAGCCTCGTTGTCTGGGAAATCCAGTATTGTTTTAAATTGATATATATATTCTTCAGGATATTCATTTATCTCCCACACCTTTAATTCATCACCGTCGTTCCAGTCTTCCGCGTTTCTTTTTTTTGCTTTACTTGAATTTGGTCCTTTGCATATACCGATGACTTCCGTACCACTGGAGTCCAACCAAGTTCCAGATTCAAGCGTATCCCATTTGATACCCACCAAAGGAATTTCTTTTTTGAGTGCTTCCCAGGAAAAGGCAAGCTTCATATTCAGAATAATATTGCCGAACCAACAAGTGAATCCAGGTATTTTTTTGTTTTGCTTAACGTCAAAAGGGCTACAAGTGGAATCTGTGTTGCAGGCCGAACCCACGCAACTCTGCATTCCGGCATTTTCAACAAAGTATTGGTCCCCGCAATTCAATTTATTTTTATCCGCGAGTGTGTAAGAATTATTTTTGACCACTTCTTCATACTTGCTTTTTAATTTTTTATCTTTTAAAGGACTGTCTTTTGTGAAAGCCAAGGCGGTTTTTTCTTCGTCCTGGAGATTTTTGCAGAATTCAGGGGCATAGCCCTGTGTATTGATGAGCCAGATTTGAGGCAGTCTCAAATTTACCAGATAGGGATTTATGGTCACCAAAATCGTGTAAGAAAGGGCGAGAAGCACGAGACCCATTATGGCCCCGCCTATTCGTTTTTTGGCTGATTCAATGAGCGCGCTATTTCCTCCGGACACGGTCCATTGCACGGCGGCTATCAGTATCATGGCCACCGCCACTACGCCGCTTGCCCAAACACCGTACTCGTATACCGTTTTTATAAAATCGCCTATATGTTCAAATTCTCGTCTGCCGCCAAAAGCAATGGCTGTTTTTGTTTTCCCGGCCGGGAGACAAAAACCGAATTCTTGCTCTTTGTTTTGTTCGTCTCTGTAAGTTCCACAGCCTTTGCTTGATTGCTCGCTTACCACAAACCCATCAATATAGGTTTGTTCCGATTGGCTGGGATACATGTCTTTGCGGATGGCAATGCAGTCCGGTTTTTTCCAACAGCGCTGGTCCAACTGGGCAGAAGCCGCGAGAGGCAGAGCGGTATAGAGGAGAAAGCCGATGAGCGCTGTTATGCGCAATGCGCGTTTCATATGGATATGGATGTGGAAGTTATTATCTTTTAAGATTTTTAAGTATGGTCTCTGCCCATACGGAAGCCGGTGCTACGCCTTCTATAATGTCTTGATTCACGAAATAGGTGGGAGTTCCGCGCACGCCGAGTTCTACCGCGTCGAGCATGTCTTGCTCTATATTCGATTGGTATCGTTTTGTTTGCAGGCATTGTTTGAAGCGAGCCATGTCCAACCGTAAGGTTTCAGCGTAAGCAAGCAAGGCTGTTTCGTCCAGGTTTTTATTTTCAAATACAAGCCGATAATATTCCCAGAATGCTTTTTGTTCTCCGGCGCAGGAGCTGGCCAGTGCCGCGTCCATGGCCTGAGGATGGATGGCTGTGAGAGGCAGATGCTTAAAAGTTATCTGCGCCGCTGATCCATATGTGTCTATGACCTGGTTAAATACGCGGTATGATTCTTGGCTGAAGGGGCATTGGAAATCTATGAAGGCTATTATGTTGATTTCAGCTTCGGGGTTTCCTATTTTGGGGTTGTGAGGGCGTATGAATGAGGCCGGGTTCTGCTCGCTTTTTTCTCTTTTTTGCGCGTTGGCATCGGCCAAGGTGAAGCGCGGTTTTTCAAATTCTTGGGAAAAATTTTTCAGCCGTCCTGCGTCTCCAAATCTGAATTGCCAAAGATAATATACGAATAAGGCCGTAAAAATGAGGGCGGCCAGACCGAAAAGAGAGGCAAGAATGGTCAAGCATATTTTGCCCGCCCGCGCGGTAGACGGACCGAATCCATGCTTTTTTTTTGGCGGGTCTATGGCAGGTGAGTCCATACGAGAGAATTTTCATTTTTACATGACTCTGGTATCGCGACTATGGCAAAGGGATTCGTCTCATGTCCAGAGATGAATTCAAAAGCATTTTATAGTATAGCATAGAGTACTCAAATTCGACAGGTTCTGCTTGACAAAAAGGTGCTCTCATGATATGGTGTTTTGGCTCTCTATAAAGTACTTGTATATTTTTGCTTTTTAAGCTACACTAGTAGCTGAGTTTCCGGCCAATTTTAAAATGTCGGCCGCGTTCTAAAGTTCTAAATGTTTTTTTGTGCTTACTTCAATCATATCAATTCTACAAATTATTTTGGCCGCTTTGTTAATTTTGGTTGTTTTGTTGCAACAAAAGGGTTCGGGTCTTGGGGCGGCTTTTGGAGGTTCAAACACCGTGTATACCACGAAACGAGGCGTGGACAAAGTTTTGTTCCAATCCACTATTGTCATCTCTATTTTATTCTTCGCTACGGCCCTCGCGAACGTTCTTCTCTAAACGTTTTATTATTGTTTTGTGCCCAGTTTCCGTTTTCAAAAATTTTTTGATTTACTAAACAAAAAAAGACGCAACCCGCGTCCTATCGTGTCTTTACGTCATGATCTGACCATGTTGCGCAAGGTTCGCGGACGGCGTCTTCCATCTCTCAAGCAATGTTTTCATATCAGGAGCATACTTAGTCGCTTCGAGGGTTTTGTCCTCAGTGTCGCGATTTTGGTTTTTTTCTTTGGCATTGTCTGGTTTTTGAAAAATGTCTCCGCGCAATTTAGAATAGAGGTGCCTGCCGTGGGCGCCGCCTATACCGAAGGAGTGGTCGGTTCGCCTCAGCTCATTAATCCACTTTTTGCAACCTTAAATGACGTGGATATGGATCTGGTGCGACTCGTGTACTCGGGTCTTATGAGATACGATGAAAATGGCAGGCTGGTGATGGACTTGGCAAGCCGCTACGAAGTAAGTGAAGACAAAAAGACCTATACCTTTGAGTTGAAAAAAGATGTCCGCTGGCATGATGGAGAAATTTTTGACGCTGCGGATGTTTTGTTTACTTTTCAAGCCCTAAGAGACCAGGCGGTAAGCAGTCCATATCGTCTTTCTTTTCAGGGGATTGAAGTAAGGGCTCTCGATGATTATACCGTGCAGTTTAGCCTGTCTGAGCCTTTCCAGTCTTTTTTGTCGAGCTTAACTCTTGGCATCTTGCCAGAACATATTTGGGCTAGTATCAGCATAGACACCATGCGTCTTGCGCAAAGGAATCTCAAGCCTATCGGCACGGGTCCTTATTTTTTCAAACGTCTCTTAAAGGGCGAGTCTGGCTTTATAAGTTCGGTAGAGCTCGAGCGTTTTGAGGTTTTTTACCGTCAGCCTCCTTTTATAAAAGAATTGGATTTTCAATTTTTTAGGGAATACGAAGGCCTTGACGGGGCCATAGAAGCCTTGCGTGAGGGGAAAATTCAAGGTCTCCAATTTATCCCATTCCATTTGAGGGAAAAGGTAAAACGCAAACACAATGTGTTATATACCCTGCAGCTTCCGCAGTATTCTGCTTTGTTTTTCAATCAGGATCATTCCGAGGTTCTCAAAGACAAGGAACTCCGCAAAGCCTTGGCCCAAGGTTTGGATAAGGAGCGCATCCTTAATGAGACCATTCTGAACGAAGGGACCATCATTAATGGCCCTTTGTTGCCCGGCAATCCGGGTTATGATCCGGAATTCGACAGCTACCTCTATTCTGTGGCAGAAGCAAATGCTCTCCTTGATAAAAAATGGAAAGCGATTGGGGCGGACATTTACCGTGAAGAGCTCAAACAACAGATTCTGGGGCAAAAAAAGGCCGAGATTGCCTCGAGCACTTCTCAGACAGATGGACAAAGTAATCCAGATCCGGAGATTGATAAACGATTGGATCAAGAAGCTGAACAATCGGTAAAAGAACAGCTAAGCGAGGCTCAACTTTTTTACAGAAAAAATGAGGCTGGAGATATTCTGAAGTTCAAGATCGTTACTGCCGATACTCCGGAATATCAAAAAGCGGTCCACGTTATAGCAGGTTTTTGGCAAGAATTGGGAGTGGCAACCGAAATTAGCTTGGTTCCTCCCAAAGATATGGCCCGGGAAGTTTTGCGGGGTCGAAATTATGATGTTTTACTCTACGGAGTTATCGTAGGCAGTGACCCGGATCAATTTCCTTTCTGGCATTCATCGCAGATTGATTACCCCGGTTTGAATTTGTCCCGTTATGTCAACAGAAACGTGGATACTATCATACAGAAGGCCAGGGAAATTTCGGATCAAACAGAGATCGAATCTTTATTTAAGAAATTTCAAGAGGCTGTGCTTGAAGATATTCCCGCGATATTTTTGTACACCCCGACCTATACCTATGTTCTAAGCGATAAGATACAAGGTTTTGACACTAAACGCATCGCCCATCCCTCGGATCGTTTTGCTGGCGTGAACAGTTGGTATATAAAGACGAAACATACATGGAGTTTCAAAAGATAATAAGCTTACTTGTAATTTTTAGTTTATAATTTATAAACTAAAAATTTCATTGTGAATAATCCTGGAAAAAGTGCCGCGGTGGCGGAACTGGCAGACGCGCGTGATTCAGGTTCACGTATCGCAAGATGTGAGAGTTCGAGTCTCTCCCGCGGCACTTTTTCCAGGATATACCTCAGAGTTTTTATTTTTTTCTTTTCAGCTTAAATGCATGGAGGAATTTTACTCACTTTTTTTAAGAGTCTAAAAACAGACGCTTTTCAGCTTTGAAGGGAGCTGCGGAAACTTCGTTTTGGCTCTGGAGTCATACATATATATATATGGATCTGTCAACGCAAACGGTATCTCAGCCTCGTCCGTCTTCCAGGCCTTCGGGACAAACCTCTCGAAATTCAGCCAAAAAAAGACGTCATGGGACTTTTGGCCGCCAACAGAAAAAAGACGGCCCCCCGTCTCGATTTGACCAGAGGCCCGCCTCTTCTGTCCGGCACCTTTCGCCTCCACAAGGTGTTTCTCAAAATACCTTGCGGATCATCACGGTTGGCGGCTGTGAAGAAGTGGGAAGAAATATGACCATATTCGAATATGGCGATGATATCATTATTCATGATATGGGTCTTCAGTTTCCTGAAGAAGACATGCCGGGGATCGATTATATTATCCCGAACATCAAATACTTGAAAGGCAAAGAGAGAAAAGTCAGGGGAGTTGTATTCAGTCATGGCCACCTCGATCATATAGGAGCGGCGCCTCTTCTTTTGGAACAGCTCGGCTATCCTCCGATTGTAGGTATGCCTTTAACCCTCGCGATGATAAAGCACAAACAGGAAGATTACAAAAAGGGAAGCATTAAATCTCTCAAGACCATTACCATAAAGAATGTTCATGAACATGTGTCTTTGGGTTCTTTTAGAGTTGGATTTTTTCAGGTGGAACATTCCATTATGGATTCAGTGGGAGTGCGTATAGAGACTCCGGTAGGGACTGTTTTGCATCCCGGAGATTGGACTATGGAACGGGATAGGGAAGGGAAGACGCATATTACCTATGATCATCTGAGAGACGTGAAAAAGCCAAGCATTCTTATGCTCGAAAGTTTGGGCGCTTTGAAAGAGGGCCGTCACGCCACTCATGAGGAGCTCTATGAAAATTTGTATACTATCATGGGTAAGGCTGAAGGAAGGGTGATCATAGCAACCTTTTCTTCTCAGGTGGAACGAGTGAAATGGGTTATAGAGGCCGCCCAGAAGCTCAACAAAAAAGTCGCCTTGGATGGCTTTAGCATGAAAAAGAATATTGAAATAGCCAAAGAATTGGGTTATGTGAAACCGAAGCGTGGCGTGCTTATCGATGTCCGCCAGATAGATAATTTTAAAGATAACCAAATCGTGGTGGTTTGCACGGGTGCTCAGGGAGAAGAAAACGCGGTTTTGAACAGAATCGCGAGCGGCCAGCACCGCAGTGTAAACTTGCGGAAAACCGATACCGTAATTTTTTCTTCTTCGATTATTCCGGGGAATGAGCGCTCGATACAGAGACTCAAAGATAATATTTATCGCCAAAGCGATCATGTTATACATGGGGATTTGATGGATGTGCATGTGAGCGGCCATTCCACGAGACGAGATATTTTGGACATGCTGTCTCAAGTAAAACCCGACTATTATATTCCGGTTTTTGGCAACCATTTCTTTTTGAAAGAATCTCGGAATTTGGCCATTGAAAACGGTTTTGATCCTGGAAAAATTATCGTTCCGGACAATGGTTCTATTATAGAGCTTGACAAAAACGGTCTTCGCGTCTTGGATTATAAGGCTCCTGCGGATTACGTCTTTGTAGACGGACTTGGCGTGAGTGACACTCAGCAGATTGTTCTTCGAGACCGGCAGGTTTTGGCCGAGGATGGCATGATCGTGATTATCGCGACTGTCGAGACCAAGACCGGCAAATTGGTTCAAAATCCGGATATTATTTCACGGGGTTTCGTGTTTCTTAAGGACAATAAAAAATTGATAGAAGACATACGGCACAAAGTCAAAACCATGGTCATAGCCTCCAATCCTTCCACTTGGGCGGACAGCAACCAGATTAGAAATGATGTGCGGGATAAAATAGGTCAATTTATTTTCACCAAGACTCAAAAGCGCCCTATGGTGCTCCCCGTAGTCATACAAGTGTAGTTGAAATTTGTAATTTTTATCTATCGAAGCCTATTCCTTCATAACATATTTTAAAAAGCCGGAGGACGAGTGCGAGAGCGAAGCGGGATGACTTCCGTAGGCTTTTTGAAATATGTTATGAAGGGATAGGCAGGTATCTATCCACACTCTGAATTGACTTTTTTTCTCTTGTAATCTATAGTATTTGCATTATGCAAGGTACAAGCTCAAGATCTTACTTTTATTTTTACTTTACCTCTTAGCCGAGGCCTTGTTGCTGTATCCCGCGAAAGAGCGGAAAATAAATTACAACATCAAGAACCTCGGTAAGAGGTTCTTTTTTTCTATAACATTGATTGTACAATTCTACATATGGAATTGATCGTAGAAACAACTAATCGTCTCAAAGGCTCTGTAACTCCGCCTTCATCAAAATCGCACAGCGTCCGTGCTGTTCTTTTGGCGAGCCTTTGCAGAGGGACGAGCAAAATAAGGAATCTCCTCAAAAGCGATGATACGGAAGCTGCTTTGGACATAGCAAAAGCACTTGGGGCCAACATTGAAGAAAGAAAAGACATGCTTTTGCTTAATGGTTTTGGCCTTCCTCTTAATCCGAAAGACAGACTATTTTCCAGGGATTCGGGTATCAGTACAAAATTTACATTACCTCTTCTCGGTTTCCAGAAAGACGGAAACAAAACTATTATTCTCGACGCCGGGGAGCAAATGCGCAGGCGTCCCATTATGCCCTTGGTAGAGACTTTGAATAAACTCGGCATGAATATCGTTCCTGCAAGGTCCGATTGTCCTTTTCCTTTGGCTGTTTCAGGAATTTTGCGGGGAGGTATTGCGGAAGTGGATGGAAAAAGTTCACAGTATATTTCCGCGCTTTTACTGGCGCTTCCTCTCGCGCCCGCGGATTCGGTTATGAGGGTTAAAAACTTGCAAGAACGGCCTTACGTGGATATGACGCTTTCTTGGCTGGATCGTTTGGGAGTTTTTTATAAACATTCACACTCAGGAGATACAGATCTGTATGAAATTCCCGGTCAGCAAGCCTATCTGCCCTTTGAGATCAGTATTCCCGGAGATTTTTCCTCAGCCTCGTATACCATCGCGGCAGCCGCCCTTATCCATGGCGATGTGCTGGTTAAGGGATTAGACATGAATGATCCGCAGAGCGACAAACGACTAATTGAGATTTTGCGGGATATGGGCGCGGATATACAAAAGCTTGCTGAAGGATTGCAGATCCGCGGCAGAGGGACTTTGCGCGGTATGACGATTGACGCGAATGATATTCCTGATATGCTTCCGACCCTTGCTGTTGTCGGCGCATGCGCAGAGGGCGAAACGCGTATCGTGAATGTGGCCCACGCGCGTATTAAAGAAACCGATAGGATTCATTCCATGTACGAGGGCTTGAAGGCGATGGGCGCGGATATAGAAGAACTCCCGGATGGTTTGCTTGTACGGCAGAGCCGTTTGACCGGCGCCCGGGTTCATGGCTGTCATGACCACCGCAGCGTGATGGCGCTTGCGCTTGCGGGCATGATCGCAGAGGGCCAAACGGTCATCGACACCGCTGAATCGGTTGGGAAAACCTATCCCGGATTTGTGGAAGATATGAAGGGATTAGGAGGGGTGATGGCTCTCGGCTGATTTTTATGACTATGATTGAATAAAAATTATAAATGGTAAATTATAAATTCCAATATCTATGTCTCATCTTATTCTCATCGGATTCAAGCATGTGGGAAAATCCGTTATCGGACAAGCGCTCGCTAAGGCTTTGAATTTGCCTTACTTAGACACAGACCGCGAGATAGAGAGAATCCATTTCGAAAAATCGGGCGATTCATTGAGCTGTCGCCAAATCGCGGAAAAGTTCGGTCTGGATTATTTTCGAGATCTGGAATCCGAAGCTTTGGTCAGTCTTCTTGCGCGCGTCGAACCGCAGGTGCTTTCCACGGGTGGCGGCACGCCAATACGAAACGGCAATCGTGACCGGATTAAAGAGCACACTGTTATTCATGTTCAGGCCCCCAAGGGCCATGTCTACGAGAGAATTTTATCGGACGGACGGCCCGCGTTTTGTCCGCCAGGCTCAGAGCCGCTTATCGCACTCCAAAAGATTTGGGAAGAGCGCGAACCAGTATACCGGGCGCTTGCCAACATAAGCATAGTAAACGACGGCACCATAGACAAAGCTGTGGAACGTATTATTGAAGCCGTATCAGTACGGACTCTATGAAGACGATTTTACTTATTCATGGCCCGAATTTAAATATGCTTGGGAAACGTGATCCGGAGCATTATGGTTCATTTACTTTGCCTGAACTTGAGGATCGGATGGTGGAGGAGTCTGAGAAGCGCTGTATAAACCTCATCATGTTTCAGTCCAATCACGAGGGGGCATTGATTGATTTTTTGCAGGTAGAGGGGAGAAACGCGGACGCGATTATTATCAATCCCGGAGCTCTGACGCATTACAGCTATGCTTTGCACGACGCGATACAAGACGCGAAACTACCGGCTCTTGAAGTTCATCTTTCCGATATAAAGAATCGCGAAGCCTGGCGCTCGGTCTCAGTTATCGCGCCGGCTTGCCTGGGCCAGATCATGGGCAAGGGGATCGAGGGGTATATAGAGGCCTTGGACATATTGGCGCGGTAAAAATGATTTTTATGCAATCTTTTCACAATTCTCAGATCACAGACAACGCAATTATCGGTTATCCGCTCTCGCATAGTTTGAGCCCTGTTTTGCACGCATTCGTGTATGAAAAATACGGCCTGTCCGCGCGTATGGAAAAGCTTGAAGAAAAAAATATTGAGCGCGCCATGCAAGCTATTCGTAAAAAGCCTTATGCGCTCATCGCGGTAACGATTCCGCATAAAGTTGAGATCTTGAAGTATCTCGATGAAATTAGCGAGACTGCGCGAGATATAGGCGCGGTGAATACCGTAATCAATATGGGCGGAGTTTTGAAAGGCTATAATACAGATATTACTGGCCTTGAATACGCGCTCGGAGATATTCAAATACAAGATAAAGCCGTTTTGCTTCTCGGAGCAGGCGGAGCCGCTCGCCCGGCCGCTTATTGGGCAAAACAAAAAGGGCTTAATATACTATGCGCGAATCGTTCTCAGAAAGGCGCGGAAAATTTGGTTCAGAAGTTTGGCGGAGGCCTTGTTTCAATTGGACAGGTGGATCCGGAAAGGATCGGATTGATTATCAACGCCACGCCGATTGGAATGTATCCCAAGAGTGATCTTTCACCTTTGCCCTCCGAATTTTTCCGGCCGCATCATAGTATTTTTGATATGGTATATTCACCGCTTGAAACCATCTTACTCAAAAAGGCCAGAGCCGCGGGCGCGCGTACTATTTCCGGTCTCAACATGTTCGTGGCGCAGGGGTTGGAACAGATTCGATTGTGGAGCGGTTTTGACACTCTTTCATATGGGAGCCAGGCATTTGAATACCTCAGGTGTATGCTTATCCAGCCTGCTCGTGAATGATAAAGGAACCCGTAGATAAATTATAAATTAAAAATTTTCCTCTTATGAATCTCAGAAAAATAAAAAAAATTCCGACTTCAGAAGAAATCATTCAGCAGTTTCCGCTTTCAGAAGCCGGTTTGGAACAAATCGCGAAAGACCGTCAGGAAATTAAAGATATTCTGGCCGGCAAAGATGACCGTATGATTTTTATTATTGGTCCTTGTTCGGCTTGGCCGCGTGAGGCCGTGATTGAATACGCAACTCGGCTTAAAGCATGCGGTGAAGGAATTAAAGATAAGATAAAACTTGTTTTGCGGGTTTACATTCAAAAACCCCGAACCACCAAAGGCTGGACTGGTCCGGTAAACCAGCCCGATCCTTTGGGTGTGCCGGATATAGAAGAGGGGATGAAATATTCTCGATCTCTTATGGTCAGGGCGATTGAAATGGGTTTGCCTATAGCGGATGAAGCTCTGTTTACTCATAACGCGAAAGGATTTCTTGAACTTTTGAGCTGGGTTGCCGTGGGAGCGCGAAGCACCGAAGACCAGGAACATCGGATTTTCGCTTCTGCGATCGAGTGCGCGGTGGGCATGAAAAACCCGACCAGTGGCTCGATTGAGATCGGAGTAAACAGCATCATCGCGGCCCAATACCCGCATACGGCTGTTTTTCATGGCTATCAGGTGGAAACGGGCGGCAACCCTTACGCTCATCTTGTCTTGCGTGGAGGAGATAAGGGCCCGAATTATGGCCTCGGGTCTATTGAGGAAGCGGCGCGCTTGATGGAAAAACATCAGATCAAAAATCCGGCCATTATCATTGACGCCAGCCATGACAATTGTAAAATAGACGGAGAAAAATCGCTCGAACAACAGGAGAATATTGTGCATAGCGTGATAGAAACTCGCAAAAAGAATCCTCAAGCTCATAAAGTTGTCAAAGGATTTATGGTGGAAAGTTTTCTCAAACCCGGGAGCCAAAAGATTGATCCGCGTAAGCCCGAAGAAGTTGACAGGGGAGGACTTTCGATCACTGATCCCTGTTTGGGCTGGCAAGAAACCGAAGATCTGCTCAAGCGTGCGGCGGGCGTGATTTAGGGGGGACAATCTGGGAGAAATTCAGTGTGACATAATTTGAATATTGGAGGTTAATTTATGAATACAAAAAGTATTCAAGTCCGATTAGGTTCAGACATCAATCGAACATATTCCGTACTCATAGGATCCGGGCTCTTTGATATTCTTGCTGAGCGTCTTGCCGGATATTCGGATATTTATCGTTTTGCTCTGATCAGTGATAAATCGGTGGCCGATATGTTTGCCGAACCGCTGATGCGGGCCCTTAGGGAGAAAAATCTTGATGTTGAATCTCTCGCATTTCCCACGGGCGAGGAACACAAAAATCAGGCAACAAAAACCTTGCTTGATAGCGAACTCCTCAAGCGCGGATTTGGACGCGATAGTATGATAATCGCCCTTGGAGGCGGAGTGAGCGGTGATATGGCAGGCTTTGTGGCGGCCACCTATATGCGCGGTATTCCTTATGTGCATGTGCCAACAACATTTCTCTCGATGGTGGACAGTTCGATTGGCGGTAAAACCGGCGTCAATACCGCCTATGGGAAAAATCTTATCGGCGCGTATCATCAGCCGCGACTGGTACTGCAAGATTTAAAGATGCTTAAAGATCTGCCGGAACACCAGATGGTGAATGGACTTTTTGAAGCGATAAAAATGTTTTGCACGAGTGACGCGGATATGTTCGCATATGTTCGCGATAATCGAGAGGCTCTCTTTGCCAAAGACCAAACAGTACTCCTTCGGATTGTTGAAGGAGCCGTGAAAATAAAAGCAGGCATTGTATCTATGGATGAACGGGAATCCAATGAACGTATGCTGCTGAATTTCGGCCATACTATTGGACATGCTCTGGAATTGCTTTCAGATTATAGGATTCCTCACGGATACGCGGTAGCTTGCGGCATGATCGCGGAAACCAAAATGGCTGAGCTTGCTGGCATAGCCGAGCCCGGACTAACGACACAGATCAAAGAGTTATTGGTCTCGTGTGGGCTTGATACAGAACCCCTCAGTTTATTCAATCCAGAAGATGTGCTATCGGCAACGGCAAAAGACAAAAAGACGAGAAAAGCCGTGGTTCGCTACATCCAGCTTGAAAGAATAGGCGAACCGCACCGAGCGGACGAAGCCTATGCCGTTCCAGTTGATGGGAATATCGCGCTCAAGGCGCTCAAAGAATTAAAATCGTAATATATGGCAGGTAACAGTTTTGGACAAGTATTTCGGATAAGTACCTTTGGAGAATCGCATGGCGGCGCGCTTGGTGTTGTGATTGACGGTTGTCCGGCAGGGCTTGGAATTTCCGCGGACGAAATAGAAGCAGAGCTGAAACGTCGGGCTACCGGACAGAGTGAAATCACTTCGCCCCGCAAAGAAGAAGACAGAGTGGAAATTCTTTCCGGAGTATTTGAAGGGATGTCGCTCGGTACTCCCATTGCTTTGCAAGTGAGAAATAAGGATGCCAGACCCGAGGATTATGAAAAATTAAAAGACATTTTCCGTCCCAGCCACGCGGATTTTACCTACGAACAAAAGTATGGACGCCGCATGTGGGCCGGCGGCGGACGTGCCAGCGCCCGCGAAACCACGGCCAGGGTTATGGCTGGCGCTTTGGCTCGAAACTTGCTCAAACAAGAAGCTGGCATAGAAATTTCGGCCGGCGTAACGCGGGTTTATGATATTGAAAGTGATGGGAATCTAAATGCGATAAGACGAGAAAATACAGAATCAAATCTCATGCGTTGCCCGGACCCCGAGCTTGCCAAACGTATGCAGGCCGCGGTTGAGCGGGCAAAAGAAGAAGGTGATTCTTTGGGCGGAGTCATTACTTGCGTTGTTCGTAATGTCCCCGTGGGCTTGGGCGAGCCGGTATTTGATAAACTCGAAGCAGACTTGGCAAAAGCCTGTTTGTCTCTTCCGGCGACCAAGGGATTTGAAATCGGTTCAGGCTTTGCCGGAACTTTTATGAAAGGATCAGAGCATAATGACGCGTTTATTTCAAAAAAAGACGGGTCAATCGGCACTCTTAGCAATCATTCCGGCGGTGTCCAAGGCGGCATTTCAAATGGAGAAGATATTGTCATTCGCGTGGCGTTCAAACCGGTTTCCACGATCAATAAGACACAAGACACGGTTGATCGAGAAGGAAACGCGGTAAAAATGGAAAATGTAAAGGGCCGGCATGATCCCTGCGTTTTGCCCCGAGCCGTGCCGATTGTGGAAGCCATGGTCGCCTTGGTTTTGGCGGATCATCTTTTAAGAGCTCGTCTTGCTCGGGTGAATGGGAAAATTGCTCGTGGTTTGTAATAAATAATTGTGGTAGAAGAAATCCAAGGAATATTTTTTTCATAATGGCAAAACTCGTCCGGCCGAAGCTGGACTTAAACAGTTGCCATTATGAAAAAAATATTCCTTGGATTTCTCAGCTCCATCCGTTATTTTAGATACATGTTATATAATTTTAGAGATATTATGTCAGTACTGGATAAAAAAATGATCGCAGTCTCAGGTCTCGCCGGTTCATTTTCCGAAGAAGCGGGACTTTTGTATGCTCAGCGCGAAGGCTTCGAAGCAGAGTTTGTATTTTCTATTGATATGGAAGGCGTGCTCGCGGATCTTGACGCAGGTAGAGCGGAATTTGGCGTGTTTCCGGTGGTAAATTCACGGGGCGGTTTGGTACAAACCGCGTTTGAAGCCATGGGTAGACATCTGTTTAAAATGGTGGATGAGATCTGGATGGAAGTTCATCAATGTCTAATGGTTTTGTCTGACACGAAATTGGAAAATATCAAAAGAATAGCTACTCATCCTCAAGCCATTTCGCAATGCGAGCGATATATCCGCCGTGAATTTCCGGACGCCGCCCTCGTAGAGTGGGAAGATACGGCAAAAGCGGCCGAAGATCTTGCAAAAGGGAAGTTTGACAAAAATACCGCGGTCATCGCCCCGGCCCGTTCGGCTCATTTGTATGGGCTTAAATTATTGGCAAAAGGAATTCAAGATAATCATCCGAATCTGACGACTTTTATTGTGGTAACAAAGTGATTATGAGGTTTGGTGTTATTGGATATGGAAGATTTGGGAAATTGTGGGC
Organism: Candidatus Magasanikiibacteriota bacterium; assembly: GCA_016193335.1. GTDB lineage: Bacteria > Patescibacteriota > Patescibacteriia > Magasanikbacterales > UBA922 > JACPSK01. Next base: position 45,361 of record JACPSK010000004.1, read on the forward strand.
GCAATTGTTGCGCTCTTTTGGGCATGTTTTGGTCTCAGAGATCTCATGTGAATCGGGGACGCAAGATGAAGGCCTTGTTTTTGTGACTCTTCGAGAAGTCGTTGAAGTTGATTTGCTTTTTTTGCTGGTTCCGATTTCCGCGATGGAAGACTTATGTCGGGATTTGGAGCATATAATTGGTCCAAAAACTATTGTGGTAGACGCCTGTTCGGTAAAATGTTATCCTGCGCGTGTGATGAAAGAATACCTTCCACAGGGCCAAGAGATTATAGCCACTCATCCGCTTTTTGGCCCGGATTCGGTTGCAAAATTTGGATTGGAAGGGCGACAAATAGCCGTTTGCCCTGTGAGCGCGAAGGAAAAGAATGTGGTTTTTTTCAACTCAATGATGAAACGGATGGGCCTCTCTGTCATAGAAACGACGCCGGAAGAGCACGACAAACAAATGGCCCGTTCTCAAGCCTTGGTGCATTTTATAGGGAGAGGCCTCGGCCCTTTGGAGTTGAAGGATCAGGAAATTGCAACTCCCGATTACAAAACTTTACTTCAAATGAACGCGATGGTGGAACATGATACCTGGGAATTGTTTTACGATATGCAGACATATAATCCCTACGCGGCAGATATGAGACAAGTATTTTTGAAGGAACTTGGAGAGCTTGAAACAAAGATCGAAGCTAGAACCCATCTCAAAAATAATTTTGAGCCGGGGTTCTAAATAGCTTGTTTGGAGCATTGAAAAATTCCGAAAAATGATGTCCAATGTAAGAAGAAATCGCTGCGCTTTGTTCCTCTTTCCCTTTTCAAGGGGGGTGAGAGGAGATTAGGAACTCAACATAGTATATATGAATAGTGATTTGCAAACATTTCGTCTCAAACTCGACAAGATAGATCGGAGCATCATGGGATTCTTGGCCGAGCGATGCGAAATAGCGCGATTGATCGGCGAGCACAAACGCGCGCAAGAGATTTCGGTCGAAGATCCGAATCGAGAATCAGTGATGCGCCAAGAACGAAAGCGTTTCGCTTCCGAGCATGGTCTCGATTTTGATTTTGTAGAAGCTGTGTTTTCTTTGTTGATACAAGAGTCCAAACATCTGCAACTTTGATATATGAGATTCGCTCAAAGAACCCATATTCAAGCTTCCGCGACTGTTACTATCAATGGTTTGGCTTTAAAAAAACGCGCCGCTGGCGAGCGAGTGTTCAATTTATCGGCCGGAGAACCGATGGTCAACACTAATTCCTTTGTTCTCGAAGCCGCTCGAAAGGCTATGGAAGAAGGGCGAACCCATTATACACCTGTGCCCGGCATCTCGGAGCTTCGGTCCGTGGCAAGCGTCTGGATGAACCGTTTTTACCAAAGCGATTTTTCACAGAGTCAGACTCTTGTAAGCGCCGGCGGCAAATCTGCTTATCATCTTGCCGTTCAAGCATTGGTAGAGCCCGGAGATGAAGTCATTATGATTGCTCCGTACTGGGTTTCGTATTCTTCCATAGTGGAATTGTACGGCGGCACTCCGATTGTGGTCAGTACAAAAGAATCTGATCATTGGAAATTGTCGCCTGAAGGATTAATAAAATTGTGCACCGGTAAAACAAAACTTTTTGTTTTAAATAATGCTTCAAATCCCACCGGAGTTTTGTACACGAGAGAAGAATTGAAAGCCTTACTCCAAATCGCCGCAGAGCGCGGTATTTTTGTGATATCGGATGAAGTCTACGGCGGTCTTGTATATGATGATCATGAATTTGTTTCCGTTGGATCTTTTCGGGAATATAAGGATAAGGTCGCTATCATTCAAAGCGCTTCAAAGCAGTTTGCCATGACCGGTTGGCGGCTTGGTTTTGCCTTTGGACCGGAGGAATTTATAAAAGTTTTAATCACCCTTCAGGGCCAAGATACCACCTGCGCTTCAAGTATCAGCCAATATGCCGCGCTCGCGGCCTTTCAAAACGCGGATAAAATAATACCGGCGGTTCGGGGCTGTATGCAGGAAAGGAGAAATGTTTTTGTCCAAAGCTTCAATGAATTATTCCCCGAGCCTATAGACCCGCCTCTGTCATCATTATATTGTTTTATTCCTATTCGAGCTTTTGGTTCAAGTGAAATAAATTCAGTGGCTTTTTGTGAGCGCGTTCTTAAGGAAGCGAACGTGGCCATGGTTCCGGGAATGGCGTTTGGAACCGAAGCTTATGTGCGCTGTTCTTTTGGGGAAGAGGCAGAAGAGTTGACCGCAGGCTTGCAGGCTCTCGGTGAGTATCTTTCAAAATACTAAGGTATGGACTAACGGCGTATGAGTGTTGTACCATAGATGTCGTCAGTTCAGATTTTTTAAAATCAAAAATTACAAATTAAAAATTGAAAATTTTAGAACCAATGTATGTCCAAACCAGTTATTTTTTCCGGCATCCAGCCCACAGGCAATCTGCATCTTGGCAATTATCTTGGCGCCATTAAGAATTGGGTTGAGATTCAAAACAGCGGTGAATATACCTGTTTTTTTTCGGTGGTTGATTATCATTCATTGAGCGGCGGCATAAGCTCCGAAGAACGGCGCGAGCAGATTGCGCGGATCGCGGCGGAGCTGATCGCCGCGGGCATTGATCCGGATAAGTCAACACTGTTTGTCCAGTCTCATGTTCCCGAACATACGGAATTGGCCTGGATTTTTAATTGCCTTACGCCGGTCGCTGAGCTTGAGCGTATGACGCAATTTAAAGATAAATCCAAAGCCCAGGCAAAAAATATAAACGCCGGCCTTTTCACTTACCCCGTTCTCCAAGCCGCCGATATCCTTCTTTATCACGGCACCCATGTGCCGGTTGGCGAAGATCAGATCCAGCATGTGGAATTGACCCGAAACATAGCCCGCTGGTTCAACAAACGCTACGGGGATTATTTTCCAGAGACAAAAGTGATTCTCACCAAAACTCCGCGTGTAAAAAGTTTGTTGGATCCTGCGGCGAAAATGAGCAAGAGCAAAGGCGCTGGACATGTGATAGAGCTTGCGGACGAGCCGGAACTTGTTTTTAAAAAAATGAAAAAAGCCGTTACTGCCACCGAAGGGGGCGGCAGGGCGCCCGGGGTGGAAAATTTATTTGTTTTATTAAAAGAATTCGCGCCCGAAGAAATTTACACGCAGTTTAAACAAGAAGAAAAAAACGCTTCTATCCAATATGGATCTCTAAAAGAAGAATTGGGCCGTTGTATCGGCGAGCGCTTTGCGGAATTCAGGGAACGTCGCCGCGAATTGCTTGACACTCACGATGAATTGGCAGAAGTTTTGGCCAAGGGGGCGGAGAAAGCGCAACACGTGGCCATCGGGACCATAAAACGAGTGCGCGAAATGATTGGAGTCCGATGATATTGCCGTGCCATTCATGATTTTGTATTTAAGTTGTTGGTCGCGATTTTAATCGCTGGCAAGATCGGACGGAGAATTGTTGACTTTGTTTTTCATTTGCTTAGATAAAAATTCACTCGTGCGGATTTTTACTTGCCGGAACGAATTACACAAAAAATAAAAACATACTTGACGATGTTATTTTTTAGTACTATCATATTGTGATTCTGTCTGATTTTTGAGGATGTTCGAGTCGTCCTTTTCCAAACGAGGAGAGAGAAACCATGGACTTGGCACGAGGGCTTAAAGAAATTCGACGTCTGAGGGACGCCGGAGTGCTCCTGGACATTGAGGGCCATCGTCTTGACCAGAGCGCGGGTGTGGTAATGGTCTGTTGCGCGGACGGCGACCAGATGCATGATGTCTACACGACCCAGGCGGAGATGCAACGTGAACAGCGCGGAGAACCGCGCGTTCATCTTTTGTCCTGGAATGGCGGGGCTTTGAGGCTTTTGGCCGATTCGCCCACGAATCGTCGTATTACGACAGCCCAAGAATTCTTGGACGAGATCAGGGACGCCTCGGTTCTGAAGAGTATCCCGGTTGTGGCGCTTTACGCTCACTTTCCTTGCGGAAAGGTGAAAGATACTCGCTTGGAGATTCAGCAAGTCTTTGCGGGCCTGATTGCCGCGAAGCAACGTCTCAAGCGGGAAATTCCCGGGGTCAGAGTAGCTTGCTTTTTTCATGTGGACTATCCAGATGTAGAAGCAGGCGAAACAGGATCTGGCCCTCGCAAGCGCACCTATTTCTTGTCCGTTGCTCGGTACATGGAGCTATACGACGCTAGGAGTGTTGGCTGTGTCGCGTAGCACAAGCCCCCATCGCTCCCTGAGGAACAAGCTCCTCGGGGAGTGTGGGGGAAGAAACAGTTTGAGAGAATTTTGGATGTCTTTTTGACAGACTATTCTGACCATGATAGTCTATAAATACATATGAAAAAGATTTTGAATAATAATTTGAATCCAAACAGCGTGTAGCGCGGTTTTTTTGCATAAGCTAAAAAAGCCCGCGCCCGCGGGTTTTTTGTTCCTTCCAGATTCTATAAGTATTCCCCTGTAGTTCAATGGTAGAACACCTCGCTGTTAACGAGGACGTTGTAGGTTCGAGTCCTACCGGGGGAGCCATATGGGATGAGCAGAGCCAAAAGCTCTGCTTTTCTCTTTATTTACGGGCTTATTCAGATGTTCGAATATTTTATTTTGGTCTATTTTCTCTCCCATAAGCTCGCCGACTCGGTCAAAGATGATTTTAAACGCTTTGTGGAATGAAACCTCGACTTTTTTGCCGTTTAGCGTGGTGTTCGAAAAAATCAGGGACAAAAGCAGTTTCTTGTCGTCCACCATCTCCTGTTTGTCCCGGTTGATGTAAATTTTCCATGCCTTCTTGGCCACTTGCAGGACTGTCTCTCCCATTTCGTAGTACTTCAGGTTGGCATCCTTGTGCTTATTGAGGCTGTCCAGTATCTGTTCTTGCTCGACTTTGTACTGGTCGTACTTCTTTTTGTAAAATTCCTCGCTGATTTTCTCGTCGATCTTGTCATCGTATATCTTATCCAGCCGTTGCGTGGCGACTTCATACCGGCGGTTGAGCTCGGCCGTGGACTTGTCGCGGAATTCTATCTCCTCGCTATGGCTTTCTTTGAGGGCTTCCTGAACCCATGAAAGCATGCTTTCTACGGCCTGCTCACCTTTGGGATTTAAGGTATTGATGGTTTCTATCAACTGCGTATCCAAGACCTCCTGCCGGACAAACTCCCGTTGTTGGCAGTTTTTGTAATGGTTGCAGTGACCGTACCAGTGGCCTCGTTGTATTTCCCAAGTTATCCGGCCCTTGCATTCGTTGCATCGGAAGACATTTTTAAAGAACGGATTATGCTTGAAGTATCTCGGCGTACCGTTGGCGTGCATTATCTCCTGGCACCGGTCGAATAATTCCTTGGTGATAAGCGGCTCGTGTCCGCCTTTGGTCAGCCGGTTATTCCAGCGATTCATGCCAAAGTAGAACGGATCGCCTAAGAGCTGATGGACTCGCGAGTGGCTCACTTTATTTCCTCCTCGGGACCGCATACCCTGCTCGTGCATGACATCCGCAAGTTTTTTAGTTGAATAGCGGTTGCTGGCATAAAGATCAAACATTTTCTTGACTAGCGGTGCTTTGTCTGGATCAGGCACATGGATTTTGTGCCCTTTCTCGCCGACGGTTTTATATCCAAGCGGCGGTTTGGCCGGAAGCCAGCCTTGCGAGAGTTTTTCTTTCTGTCCTTTTCTTACGTTTTCGGAAAGCAGACGGATGTAGTATTCGGCTGTGGCAACTTTCACTCGCCACATAAACCACTCATGCGACTTGGAGTCTTTGTGGAGCGTACAGCTTTCTTTGACGAGATGGATCGTGTGCTTTTCATCGGCCAGTATCCACTCGTCTATGACCGGCACATCGGCGAAGTTTCTGGTGAGACGGTCAGTTGTTTCCACAAAGACCGTATTGATCTTGGCCTTGGTTACGAACGCCATCATTTCGTGGAATATCTTGCGCTGGATTTTTCCGGCGGCCGATTCCTGAATGGCAAACACTTTTACGAGCTCATAGCCATTCCGGTCGGCATAGTCCCGTAAAAGTTTCTCCTGGGCCGGTAGCGAGTAGCCGGTGTCCTCCTGATCCTTGGAAGACACCCGGGCGTAGCCTACGGCTTGCATCGATTGATTTTCTTGATTCATTGTCATAGTCATTTTTGGTTAATAATTATTTGTTCGAATGCGACCTTTGGTACCACTACGCACCCTATACTAATTTTTCGGACAAGCTAAGCTCGAGTTGCCCACATTCTCCTTTCAAGTGATTTTCTAGACGCGAAACCGCAAATTTCTATAAGGGTTTCTGTCGGCACGTAGGTCTTATGTGCTATCAGCGTCCGGATCATCTTGTCCCGGTAGCTATTTACTTCCAAACGGTAACAGTGATCGCTTTTTGGTTCGCAATACAACTCATTGTCGGCCGAGAAGAAGACCACTGTTTTATTCTTGACCGGCTGGATCGGCGTGGTTACTTTTTCAAACCAATAATCCACGACGTCCTTGGCAATCTTTTTTCTTTCAGTATCGTCCTGCTTCCGATATTCTTTGATGCCCGACAAAATCTGTTCCGTCTTGGCGACATAGTTTTTATATTCCTGTCTCGTCTCTCGTAATTCATCGACGAGCATTCTTACGACATCCGTCGCTTGTCTTAAAGCCAACACCAGCCCGGCATTATCAAAAGCGTTTTGGACCGCGGACTTCGTCTCGAGAATATCAAATTTGTAGCAGGTCTCCATCGAGACCGTTCTCATTTTCATAATCATTGTCAGTTAAACAAAAGGGCTCGCGATCCGTAATCACAAAAGTGATGTCAGACCGCGAGCCCTTGGACTCGGAATACCATTCAGGTCGCCCCTTGAAGCGATTATTTAACTGTTGAATTTATTGTAGCACTTTTTCGGGTTTGTTTACATCACCAAGCTAAATGTAAACAAACTGGCATATTTTGTTTACATTTTGGACTGGAATCGTCCTTTAAGGCTCTTTCCAGTCGGCGTTTCTGTAATGATACAAAAGTGTCATATTGCGGAAACGGCTCAAAGTTTAGTGAATGGGACCCATTTTATGACCCTCATTCACTAAAGTTATTTATATTGCAACTTCAGACTCAAACTTGGAATATGGCTTTTCTTAATTGCGACTTAAGCATATTTGCTTACCCGGACGTCGCCCTTGCATTTCCTTGTTTTGTGCATTATACTACTTGTAGTGCACAAGATTAGCTACTTTTGTGCAATAGACATAAAATAGTGCTAAAAATATGCTCAAAGACATAGTTTTAAAGCAAAAACTGAAAAAAGAAGAGCTTTTGCAGTCCGAGTACGTGGATAGAACCAAAGAGCCATTTGCCAAAAAATGGCTGGATTCGAATTTGATAAAAGTTGTTCTTGGGCCCCGACGTGCAGGAAAATCGGTGTTTTCGCTCCTGCTTTTGAAGGATCGCGATTTTATGTATTTTGATTTTGACGACGAAGTATTAGCCTCGGAAGGTAGCATAGAAACAGCCGAATTAATGAAAGAATTGCATAGTGCGTATGGCGATGTTAAAACCATTCTTTTTGATGAAATTCAAAACTTGCCAGCTTGGGAATTATTTGTGAATCGGCTCCATCGGGAAGGTTATAACCTCGTCCTTACAGGATCGAATGCTCATCTCCTGTCCAAAGAGCTTGCAACTCACCTTACGGGCAGGCATATGCCGATAGAGTTACTCCCGTTCGATTTTAAGGAATTTTTGAAAGGTAAAAAATTTGAAATAGACCCGGAGTATAAATCCTTGCCTGAAAAACATGGCCAGCTTTTGAATTTACTGGATCAATATTTATTAAAGGGCGGCTTTCCGGAAGTCGTGGTGAGCAATCTTGATCCGGCGGACTATCTCGAAGTCCTCTTTGATTCGTTGCTCTTTAAAGATGTTGTAAAAAGGCACCGTGTAAAATTTTCAACGCAGATAAGCACGCTTGGATCGCACTTAGTCAATAATTTCGCCTCGCCCTACACGCTAAACAAATTGATGAATGCATTAAATCTAAAAAGCGTGCATACCGTGGCTAAATACACCGCCTATTTAGAGGAGGCATATTTAATATTCTCACTCTCGCGATATTCTCCAAAATCAAGGCAACGAATAAACTCGCCGAAAAAAGTATATGTCGTGGACAATGGTTTTGTGACCGCAAAAGCCATTCAGCATTCGCCGGACAAGGGCAAGCTCATGGAGAACTTGGTCTTCACAGAATTGGTAAAACGCGGAGTGAAGCCAAGTCGGGAACTGTTTTATTACAAAACCCGCAATGACCGCGAAGTTGATTTTGTCGTTAAAAAAGAGACGGAAGTAACCGAACTTATACAGGTATGCTATGAGTCCATAAATCCGGATGTCGAGCAAAGAGAAACCAAAGCCCTCTTTGAAGCAAGCGGTGAATTACATGTCAAAAAACTTACTATCCTGACATGGGATGAAAAACGAGAAGTAGAAAAAGACGGCTTGATGATACAATTTAAACCGCTTTGGGAATGGTTGCTTGAACCAGCAAAAAATTAAATATATGCCAAAGGAAATCGCCAACACAACTAAAAAGGAAATTCATTACAGGTGCAAAAAGTGCGGGGACGAAATTTATTGGAATACGCACAAGAAAATGATTATGTGCAAATACGGAGCTCTCGGAGTCGATGGTTGCGAATTTTATGTGCGACTCATCGGCGATGAAACTGATCGGGAAGAAATTAAGAAACAAAGGAAATTATGAAAATCAAAGATTTGCCAAAAGTCGATAGACCGCGAGAAAAACTGGAGAAATACGGCCCCGAGCGACTTTCGGATTCGGAACTTTTGGCTATTCTGTTACGAACCGGAAGCGAAGGCATAAATGTCGTGGAATTATCAAGTAAGATTTTAAGGAAATTCAGCGGTGTCGGTTTGGCCAAGGCATCGGTCAAGGAATTGAAAAACACATTCGGTCTTGGAAGCGCGAAAGCGTGCGAGGTTGTTGCTTGTTACGAGCTCGGCCGCCGGCATTTACAAAACAAACAGTCGGTCCTGCTGTTATCCCCAAAAGACGTTTGGGATGAGCTTAAAGATATTCGCGATCACAAAAAAGAGCATTTCGTGATTTTCTTTTTGGATTCCAGAAATCAGGAAATCAAGCGCGAGATCGTTTCAGTCGGTTCACTTAATGCAAATCTCGTTCATCCGCGCGAAGTATTTGAGCCAGCTGTCCGGCATTTAGCCGCGCAGGTTATTATCGCTCACAATCATCCAGCCGGCGATCCATCGCCATCGCAAGAAGATTCAGATATAACTAAGCAATTAGTTGATGCGGGAAAAATTTTGGGGATTGAAATTATAGACCATGTTATAGTTACGAAAGGTAAATTTTTAAGCATGAAGGAAAAAGGAATTTTAAAATAAAACTATGGATAATAAAATACAAAAATCAATTATAAATTATTTGGAAAGTCAGCCAAAAAAAGTTGCGAAATTTATTTTGCGTGAGAAAAAAGCAGAATACGGAGCCGATATTCAAAAACATCGTGACATTAAAAATATTTCCGGCGATGAAGAACTTGTCAGGGGTTATCTTATAACCAAATTAGTCAACGAATTGGGATATAAAGAGGCAAGTATTGAACTTGAAAAGGAATATGACATCGGAAGGCCAAAGGTAAATAAGCCGAGAATAGATGTGATTGTTCGAGACGAAAAAGGCAACGCCTTTTTGTACGTTGAGCTTAAGAGTCCGCAAGATTACGAAAAAGACAAAGATGAGGTTATTGAAAAACAACTTTTTAATCTCGCTTCGCAAGAACAAGGTCAGGGTAAAAAAGTAAAATATCTCGTTCTTTATACCGTTGAGGTTATTGGAGAAGAAATAAAAGACAAATGTATACTCATTGATTATGAAAAATTCAAATCTTTTGACTCATGGAAAGAGATCAGAGATTTTGCTGACGAACTTCCG
>JACPSK010000006.1:0-53678 GCA_016193335.1 Candidatus Magasanikiibacteriota bacterium
TATAGGTCTCCCAATTTGAAAAAACCGCTCTACCGAGCTTAATTTCCAAAACACAAGTGTACTTTGATGAAAATGATCGGCAAATGTCGCTCAATTTAGCGGAAAGTTAACGCAACACGAGTGCGCTTCCGAGTATGCGAAGCCGCGCCGTTATTATTAGGACAAACTTTCACTTTCAGATAATCGTATTTTAGCAGATTTAGCCCTTGATTTCAATAAGCGCGGTTTGGGTGAGGAAAATAGCGATACCTTTGAAAATATAAAATTTATCGCTATTTTCTGAACCGCATACTCGGTGTTATCGGATGTAAATTATTTTGCCCCAAATTTTTATCGCAACAATTTTCTACGATCTTACACACAGTTGATTTTTTTAGCCACATAGTGTAAGGTTTTCGACAGGTACAACAACCCTATACAAACAAGGAGGACTGAGATGGACGCAAACAATCCTATTGGATCTGACGGCCGCACCTACCACCTCGAAACGCGCGAGGGTGACCTCGCCAGGCACTGTTTGCTCGTCGGTTCGCCCGAACGAGCGGAGATGATCGCGAACACACTGTTCACTGATGGTAAGCTCGTAGGAGACCACCGTGGCCTCAAGTCGTTCACCGGCACGGTGGAGGGCGTGCCGATGTCGGTGGTTACGACCGGAATGGGCAGTGCGTCTACAGCTATCGTTTTGCCTGAAACGGTCTACTCGGGTGCCGAGCGCCTCATCCGTGTCGGCTCGTGCTCGACGCTCTGGCCGGAACCGAGGCCGGGCGAGTCGGCCATCTGCACCGGTGCAGTCCGTCTAGACGGCGCCAGCGAGAACTGGGCGCCGATCGAGTACCCGGCCGTGGCGGACTTCCGCGTCGTGAGCGCCATGGTCGAGGCGGCGAAAGAACTTGGCCTTCCGCATCACGTCGGCATCGGTGCCACGACCACCTGCTTCAACGAAGGGCAGGCAAGGCCGGACATCTCGGGCTACCTTCCGCCTCGGCTCAAGGCCATGCATGAGGAATTCGTCCAGCGGGGCGTCCTCTTTTACTCGATGGAGGAGGCGACGCTGTTCGTGTGGTGCTCCACGCACGGCAAGAACCTGTGGGCCGGCGCGGTGGATGCCATCTATGGCAACCGCCACACTAACGAGCTCGAGGTTCGCGGCGAGGAGGAGGCCGCGCGCATTGCCATTCGGGCGTTGCTCATCCTCAACGGGCGTTACCCGCTGTAGTTCGTGGACGGGCGTAGCAGTTTATTCAATCAACACAACCGAGGAGGTTACACACGAGCTGTCTTGCAGAAGGGCAGCTCTTTCATTTTAAAAAATTGTTGCGATAAAAAATTTCAATAAAAATTGGGGGCAAAATAATTTATTTCCGATAACGTCCGCGTGTATGCGATGTTTGCTGGCTGTATAATATCGCGAAGCGGTACAGCCAGCAAATATGGGCGGAGGCTTGCGGAGGTACTGAGCAAGCCGTAGCCGCATACACGCTGTTAGCTGATGTATTCCTTTTCTTTTGTTTTCTGATAAGAAAACTTGTTTTATAAAAATTTTCAAATTTCTTTTTCCGTTTTGGGCGAAGGGCAGAGGGGAATTAAAGGGGTGAATGCCCGAAGCCCAAAACACCTATTTCTAGTTTGAGGGAGGGGCAAGAGGGGAACAAAAGGGGTGAATTGCCCCAACCTCAAACACCTTATTGATATAATTCCGTATAAAATTCACTAAAAACTGTTTCTAGCGTATTGGTTTCGTTTAGTTTTTCCAAATATTTTCAAAAAAAGTATCAACATCAGTGTATCCCAAATTTGATGATAATGTTTTTATGAATTTTGATGCATCAATTTTGTCGAGTATTTCACTTTCGAGTTCAATATTGTTTTCTATCAGCTTTTTGTAAACAACAAAATAAGGGTTGCTGTTAACCTGTTTAATGGCTTCTTTGATAAGCTCTTTTACGGTTTTAGTTTTGTCCGTTCTGAGATCTATTTGGCTTAAAGTATCCTCACTCAAAAAATAATTTTCAATGCAGTATTTGTTGAGCTGTATTAGGTTGCTATATTTTGTTGATAGGTCTGTGCTTGGAATCGGATTATTATCGTTGTCGATCAGGAAATATGTATTTTGGACGTTTAGATTTTTGAATACTTCTGAGTATTTTTTAACTTCGCCACAGCCACCGTTCAAAATTGATACTTCTAAACTTTTTCCTGTAAGCGATTTAATTTTTTCAAGGATTTTTTTATGCGATTTATCTTCAACGTAAGCAATCTTGCTTTCAGTAGTAATGCCACCAATGATTTTTACTAGATCTCCTGCCAGCGCTTGCTGTATGCCGTCGTTTGGCTTTTGTTTTGCGATTATCTTTCCATCTTCCCACACTAAAAATTGAGTTTTCTTTAGGAAGGGGTCTATGAAGCATGCACGAGAGTGAGTCACGATAATTATCTGTTTTTTGTGTTCATCACAAAACCAGTCCAGAAATTGAAAAAGCTTTTCCTCAAGTTGCCAGTTTAAATGCACTTCTGGCTCATCTATCAAATAGACTTTTGTGGAATCTTTTGCGTAAAAAATTGCAAACATCAATGATATTAAGGCATTTTCGCCCGAGCTAAGTTGAGATGGAGTTAAGTCGAAACCAGCTTTTTTGAATGAAAATTGATATTTGGTATTTTCTATATCCCAAGTAAAAGTGATTTGATAATCAAATACCTTTTGCAGGATCGTCGTATAGCTTGTTGCTGATTGAGTTGTTGCGTCAATTTTCGGAGTGTTTTTGTTGACTAAGTCTTCTGCATGTAAAACAAGATATTCCGAAATAGACTTTATCGTTTGAAAATTATCATCCTGTATATTTTGGTTTAAAAAGGTGCCTAAAGTACTTGTTCTTGCATTTTCATCTTTTCGGATAATTTTTTGTGCTTGCTCGATCAACACTTTTTGAGCATTTCTTTTTGGACTAAAAGCGGCTATGTCTTTTGGTTTAGCATTGTCAAAAAATTCAACATTATTTCCGCCTCTTTGTGAGAGAATGTGATTTAATAATTGCGTTTTGCCAGTGCCGTTACCACCAGCTATCACATTGAATCCCGGCTTAAACTCGATTTTCTGTTTAAAAATTGAGCTGAAAAGATCAACCTGAACGCTTTTGATGTAATTTTGTTGCTCGTCGCTCATATGTGGTCTCGTTATAGATTCTTTAACTCATTTAAAACCTCCTCCACATTCCCATTGTGAACCAAGAAGAAATGGAGCTTACCCTTGCCGAGTTTTACCCATTCGTCAGCGATAAGGATTTTGTATCCAGTATCTTCGTTACTGATTCGGTCTTCGCCTTTCCATTCAAGAGCAACGATATTGCCTTTTTTGGTGAGGGCGATAAAATCGGGATAAAACTTATTTTTCTGCCAGCCTAGAATATAGAAGGGGTCTTGCTTTTCACGATTGCGAACCCAAAACTCAACATTCGGTAGGCTATCAAGGTCTAGGCGTTCAACAAAACTTAATTCCTCCTTGTTTAGCTTGTCGATTTTTTCGTAGTAATTTTTGTTGAACTCTTGGGGTATTTGCTCTTTGAGCGTGATTGTTTCAGGGAAGTTCTCAAACGCCTTGGTCGCAATCTTCTTTTTCGCCACAAACTCAATGAAACGCTTTTTGGCGTAGGCTTCAAGCACGCTGTTTATGGCTTCGTTCAAGCGATCAAGGAACAAGTAGCGATTGACGGAAAGCTCGGCCAAAGATTTCTGCTTTAGTTGGTAATCAACGGCTTTATCAATGAATTTTACTTTGTTGGGCTTATCAAGCAGGGTAAAGCGGAGCTTTTTATCAAGCCATTGCACCAATTCCTGTTTTGAAAAGTTTTTGTCGCGGTAAGTAAGATTAAGAATTTGCTGTTTGCCCTTGTGCCATTTGTTGTCGTCCTCAATATCAATAATGGCGCGACCGTCATTGTCATAATGAATTTCAAAATCAAATTCGGCGTTTTGTTTGGCAAGTTCAAAATCTTCGCCGATCAGTTCCTCGAAAGTCAGTTTTTCGTCCTCTAAACTCATCATCGGCACGGCAAAATCTTTTTTCACGGCTCGGTTTACTTCTTTGGGGTCTTTTGCGGTATCGCCGTTTGATGAAGCACCAATCAAATCAAGTTTGCTGTAGCCGTTTCTTTCAAGTCCTGAAATGATGTTGCTGACCGCTTCATTGAAGTTTTTGGCGGAAGCGAAAATGTAGGAGCGGTTTAATGCCTCGTTTTTCTTTCGTTTCGCATAGGGCATACGGATAATACGCCCGATGATCTGCTCTACGGCGATTTTTGCACCGACATTTGCAACGGAAATGAGGACATAAGCAAAAGAACAGTCCCAACCCTCGGCAAGTGCGCTAACGGTTATGATGTAGCGAATTTTGCATTTCTTGCTGAATAAATCCACACCCTCTAAATCGTTTCGGTCTGATGTTTTGATTGCGATTTCGTCCTCGGAAATTTTGGCGGAAAGCAAATACTCTTTGATCTGTTCAACTGTCACGTTATTTTGTGTTTGGCTCTTTGGCTGCGCTTGGATAAGTGCAATAGGGCGTATGTATTCGCCTGTATTCTTTTTGCCTTCTTTTTCAAGTTCGGCTCGTTTCTCAAGTCCGCGAGCAACGGCGTTTTTCCATTGGGCGGAGCTTTCAAGCACAAGCGGAATTTTCACCATTTGCTCGTCTTTGAGTTCGGCTGGGGAAATGTCCACCAAAATATTACTGCCGGAGCGTGGCGTAGCGGTGTATTCAATTACAAAACTTGGATTCAGACTATTGAGAAAATCCATTGAAAGCTCGGTTTTGGTTTTGTGTCCTTCATCAATCACCACAAGCGGATTGCTCATGCGGACGACATTTGCGAGCGAGTTTATGATTGTACCTTCCTCGTCCTTCTCAAGATCGTCTCGGTCATCAAGATTTTCAAAATGGCTCAAGAGCGAGCCGTTTTCCTGATAAACTTTGTATTTCTTTTGCAGTGTTTTTTCTTTGCGGAAAGCCTCCAAGCTGGAAATGATAATGCAAAGATTGTCCTGCACATCTTCTTTTCTGATTCGCAATGCTTCCTCGTTTGAAAAAATACGCACGCCGTTTTGAAAAGCCTCGTCTAAAACCTGTCTATGCCAGTCATTGCGGTCTTTAAACTTCTTGAGTGTTTGGGTTTTTATGGCTTCAGACGGTACAAACCACATCACAATACCTCTATCCATTTTGTGCTTGAGGAAAGAGCGCATGATTTCGTTGACGGCATGACAGCCGACAAGCGTTTTTCCTCCGCCGGTCGGGATTTTGACGCAAACAAAAGGAACATCACCGAAAAAGTCGCCGTGATACGGTCGGTCGGTTTCGCCCATGAAGGCATATTTTGGCCCGACGGCCTCTATACCTTTGAGATAGGCTTTGAGTTTGTCTAACGCTGATTGTTGATATTTTTTGAGTTCCATAATTAGTAGATTTTAACTTCGTAGGGAATTTGCTTGAAGACAACATTGTATTTTTCAAGCGTGGTTTCATCGAGTAAGCACTTGTCGGCGTAGACAACTTTTTTGCTATCGTTCTTTTTTAGTTTTTTCAAGAAAGATTTGCTCAACACATTTTCGCCTTTTTCTTTATAGATCAGATAATACTCGATTTCCGCGTACTCGCCGATATAATTTGCCGATACTTTGGCATGGTCAATGTTGGTTTGCGTTTCGGTAAAATAAATGTAGGTTGCGAATTGATCAAAGTCGCAGGTGTCCTCGATTTGACCTTCTTCATCAAATAGCGGTTTGCTGAGTTCGCAATATTCAAAGCCGTCTTTATATCCATATTTTTCACTTGCCCGTTTTACTCTTTCTGCAGTGATGTTTTTTGCGACCTCGTCTTCCATTTCAACAAGAATAAATTTGCGGTTTCCGCCATCCTCTTTGTTCAAGTCTAAAACGGCGTGGCCTGTTGTGCCCGAACCAGCGAAAGAATCCAGTATTAAATCGTTACTATTAGAGGAAAGTTGAATAATTCTTTTTAAAAGTCGAACAGGCTTAGGTGTTGCAAAGCCATTTTCAGGAAAAATATTTTTATAATCCTTTTTTGCCTCATCGTTACTTCCTACTTCGTCATACAACCAAATAGTTTTTGGTATCACTCCTTGTTTCATTTCGTTTAGGTATTTTTTGAGACGTGGTACGGCATCGCCTTTTTTACCAAACCAAATTGTCCCTTCTTTGTCGGCTCCTTTTAATGTTTGTACGCTGTATCGAGGAAAAGTTCCGGCCGGTGGCCGCCATTTTACGCCATTTTCAAAAGTAAATTCATATCCCGTGTCTGTGCCACTTTTTGCATGAAGTGGTTGGGTCATCCAAGGCCCCCGAGGATCGTTATCTGGATTTTTATAACGAGCGTCTTGCTCTTCTGTTCGCGCAATTAAATTGATATTAAAATTAGTATTCTTTTTATCTTTTGCGTAACAGACAATAAAATCATGGGTGGCTGAAAAATATTTTGCGTCATTACTTTGGGTATATTTTTTTTGCCATATGATATTTGCAACAAAATTTTCTTCTCTAAAAATCTCATCCAATACCTGTTTCAAGTTGCAATGCTCGTTATCATCAATGGATACAAATATAGAGCCGTCATCTGATAATAAATCTCTAAGTAACTTGAGGCGCGGATACATCATACAAAGCCATTTGTCATGCCGGCAAAGATCCTCTGAATCTCGACCAACCACTTTTCCTAGCCATTTCTTGATTTTAGGAGAATTAACTTTGTCATTATAAATCCATCCTTCATTTCCCGTGTTATATGGTGGATCAATATAGATACATTTTACTTTGCCAGTATAAAAAGGCATGAGTGCTTTTAATGCTTCAAGATTGTCGCCGTGAATGATCAGATTTTGAGAATTGCCTACTGAAGCCGACTTAATTTTTTTGAGTAGCCGAAAGGGAACCTCTTTATCGTGGTTTACTACTGCTTCTTTTCCAATCCAGTTTAATGTAGGCATAGGCTTATTTTGGTTTGACTTCCGCTGTATTATAGCGCGTTAGCACTAGTTATAAAATAAGGTTTTCGGAGCGACCAGCGGGAGCGGAGAAAACATCCGAACTGGCTGGCGATAGCCAGACAGCCCCCCTCATCAAAAAAGCGTTTCCGTAGCGGAGCGGAGGAAACACCATATTTCCCCTTATAAATAAAGAAAAAGAAATTTGAAAATTTTTTAAAACAATTGGGCGATAGCCCAGAAAAGAAAAGGAATATTTCAGCTAACTAGCTATTATATGTACAGTTTACATCTAGTCAACCAAAATGGTATTGATATATGTACTCTTAAAAAAAACCATCTTAGACCCGCTCGCCTAAATCCGCTCCACCCAATGACCATCCACTTCCACTTCCAATTCGAGGAATATTTTTCTGTTGAATGCTTGTTCCAGCTCTTTTCTGGCCATTTGTCCTATTTCCTTTATTCTTTGTCCTCCCGCCCCCACTATCATCCGTTTGTAACGCGGTTCGCTGGTCAAAACACGCGCTGATAT
Organism: Candidatus Magasanikiibacteriota bacterium; assembly: GCA_016193335.1. Lineage (GTDB taxonomy): Bacteria > Patescibacteriota > Patescibacteriia > Magasanikbacterales > UBA922 > JACPSK01. The sequence goes on from JACPSK010000006.1 coordinate 7,531, forward strand.
CACCATAATGTCGGTTTTTTCTTCTACGCCGTCCACCTCCACGTTCACCGAGTAGGGGACTTCTTTTTCAAGAACTGAAAAAACTTTTTCTCTCACAATTTCAGCTATCCAAAATTCTCTGTCCACGTTTGTAAGTTGTTCTTGCGGATACAGAGCTTCTCCTTCCGGCATTACTCCGGCAAGTTTTTCTCGCAGTGGCGCTATATGGCTGGCTTTGAGAGCGGACAAGCTGAATACGGCGTCAAAATCCCCGGCCATATTGAGGTATTGTTCTTTGTGTATTCGTTCTCGTTCGCCGAGATCGCTTTTGTTCAAGACGAGGATTTTGAACACATCAAGATGACGTATGAGCCCGTATATATATTTTTCTTCGTCTCCTATTTCACGGGTCGGGTCAACCACATAGACAATGGCATCCACGCCATCGAGGGCTTCTTTGGCTTTTTGAATGAGTTTTCCCGAGAGGCGGCTTCGTCTATCTTTAAAAATGCCGGGCGTGTCGATAAGAACCACTTGTCCTTGGTCTGTGTTTAAGACTCCGTGTATAATATGTCTGGTCATTTGGGGCCTAAAGCTGGTGGCCGCGATTTTGGTGCCAACGAGGGTGTTGAGCAAAGTGGATTTTCCCACATTGGAACGGCCTACCAGTACTGCAAATCCTGATTTCATACGCGCATGTTTGATAAAAGTTTTATAATCTTTTTTAGTTATGGTTGTTTTGCCTTTTTCCCCATACTAGCAGGCTCTTGCCTAAATTTCAACCCTTCGCTATACTTCTGTCTATGAAAGTTATCTTGCTACAAGACGTCCCGGGTACGGGAAAACAGGGAGAAATAAAAGAAGTAAGCCAGGGTTTTGCCCGAAATTTTTTGTTTAAAAAAAGTATGGCGAAGCTGGCCAGTCTTGCCGCTGTTTCGGATCTGCATGCCCATATTCGCAAGAAAGAAAAGGAAGAAGAGGCTGATTTGAAGACTCAGCAAAAAACGGCTTCAAAGCTCGACGGCGCTGAAATTGAAATTTTGGAAAAAATCAATGATGAAGGCAGACTCTACGCCTCGATAAATTCTCAAAAAATCGCCAATGCCATAGATAAGCAGCTCAATCTCAGCATCAAACCAAAACAGGTGAGTATTTCTTCTCCTATCAAAGCGGTAGGAGAGTACACGGTGCGCGTTGAATTTGAACATGGTCTGGAAGCTGAACTCCACGTCAATGTGAACCCGGCCTAGTCCCTCCATCATCGGAGGGTTTTTTGTGTATGGATGATTTTGAAGTGGGAAATTCAAGGTTTGTATTTTGCGGTTTTGGCACTTTTTTTTGAAATCCGCGTATGGTATACTCATCTCGTTTACTTGTTCGGATTTGAATGTCCCGCGTTTCTGAAGGTATAAAAGTTTGGGATGAGCTGAGAACAGCTGATGAGTCGGTCTTATTCTGAATAATTTGAACATTGAGGAAACAAATTTTGTTTTTTTAAAAATATAACACAATAACGCGTAAATTTTTCACATTATGGCCAAACTCAAAAGAACGAAATTTATTTTTGTGGCGGGCGGTGTCTTGTCCGGAGTGGGCAAGGGAGTAACATCCGCGTCACTCGGAGCCATATTCAAGTCAAAAGGATTTTCGGTTACTGCTCTCAAAATAGACCCTTATATCAATATAGACGCCGGCACCATGAACCCCACTGAACACGGCGAGGTTTTTGTTCTTGATGACGGAGATGAAACAGACCAAGACATGGGGAATTACGAACGTTTTCTTGATACAGATTTGAGCTCTGCGAATTATATGACCACGGGTCGAGTGTATCTGAGTGTTATTCAGGCAGAACGGGCCATGAAGTACAAGGGCAAAAATGTGGAGGTGGTTCCCGACATTCCGCGAGAAGTCATACGACGGATCGAGGAGGCCGCCAAACGCGCCGAAGCTGAAATCGTGATCACTGAAATAGGGGGGACCGTGGGGGAGTATCAGAATATTTTGTTTCTTGAAGCGGTTCGTGAAATGAAACTCAGAGCCCCCAAAGATATTGCCGTGGTATTGGTGAGCTATTTGCCTATTCCTTCTCATCTCGGCGAGATGAAGACCAAGCCTACCCAGCACGCCCAGCGCCAGCTCAATAGCGCGGGATTGCACGCGGATATGATTATAGCTCGGGGCTCCACTACTTTGGATGAAGTTCGCAAACAAAAGCTTGCCATGCTCTGCGGCGTTCCCAAGGAATATTCCATTTCCGCTCCGGATGTTGAATCTATCTATGAGATTCCTCTCAAATTGGAAGAGCAGAATACAGGAAATAAATTATTAAAAGTATTGGAACTCAAGCCCAAAGCGAGTAATCTGGCCAAGTGGAAACATTTTGTCCATTCTATAGCCCATCCGTTTAAAGAGGTTCGGATAGCCGTGGTTGGCAAGTATTTTGGAACCGGAAAATTCACCTTGGCCGATTCCTATATATCGGTCATCGAGTCTGTAAAACACGCGTCCTGGCATTATGGAGCCAAACCTGTTTTAGATTGGATTGATTCTGAAGAATTCGAAAAAAATCCCAAAAAACTTAAAGAATTGAAAGCCTATGACGGTATCATTGTGCCCGGGGGTTTTGGGCATCGCGGAGTGGAGGGGATAATACTCGCCATCAATTTCGCGCGTACAGAGAATATTCCTTATTTCGGTCTTTGCTACGGAATGCAGCTCGCTTGCGTGGAGTTTGCTCGGAATGTCCTGGGCAAAAAAGGAGCCAATACCGTGGAGATGGACCCCAAGACTCCTTATCCCATTATTATCGTAAATCCTTACCAAGAACGAAATATACAGCAAAACAGGTACGGCGGCACTATGCGCCTCGGCGCTTATCATTGTGCTATAAAAAAGGGAAGCAAAGCGCATAAAGCATACAAAAAAGATCATATTTCAGAGCGCCACAGGCATCGTTATGAGTTCAATAACGAATACAGAGATGAAATGGCCAAAGCGGGCATGGAGGTAGCGGGGGTTAACCCGGAATCTGATCTTGTTGAAATTGTTGAGCTCCGCGATCATCCTTTTTTTCTGGGAACCCAATTTCACCCTGAATTCAAAACAAAGCCCATGCGGCCGCATCCTTTATTTCAAGCTTTCGTTGGGGCGGCCTTGAAAAGCAAGACTTGACGCATTTATCATTTTTAATGGCAGAAACTTCGCAGTCTCCTGATGCTCAGGCTTTTGGCGTTTTTCGCTCGTCTTAAGGTCTCATTTTTATCTCCGGAAAGACCTTGTTCAATCCATGTCTGTTTGAGCAAATTTTGTGTGAGATCTTGGATTTTTATTATTCCCCGTCTCGCGCCATGCTGGTACAAGCCATCCGTGCTCCAGCGTTGAGCGTGGACATATTCGAGAGATATGGGAAGGCCGTCCGCGTATTCCACGCTTGAAATGATGGCGATATGATCTCGCATCTGGTCTGTTCCGGACTTTAAGATAACGATCATATCGCCGGGTCTGATTTCTGATAAGAGTATTTCCACGCTGTTTTTTGAATCAGCGAGAGTCTCAACATTCGTATTTTCAAGATGTCTCAAATTTTTGATCAGATTTCTAAGTGGGTTGATCGAGCTTGCCAGGCGTATTTGTTTTTTGAGCTTTGCTTTCCCTCGGGCAACAGATTCTGCTTCCAAGACATGATACGCGAATCCGGAACAATCCACGCCCAGTCCATTTTCCACTAAAAATTGTTTTATTTGTTCAGGCTTGAACTCTTCCAAGGGTATATTTTTTTGCAGAGCCAAGAGTTCTGCCTCTTCAATGATTTCTTGAGGACTGCCTTTGCCGATCATTACGCCGAGCCCCGCTCTCAGCTTGGCTCGTTTGTTGTTTATATAAGGGCAAGATATAGTGAATCTTCCCCATTTCAGATGTTCGTAATTTTCGATGAGTCCAAGCGTTTTGTCGGACAAAGTAAGAATGTCTTCTTTTTTTGCTTCAAGCCCGGGATATTTTGGGTCAGAATCGGTTTGCTCAGCCTTTGCGGTTTTGCTTCTTGTGATCTGAATGGCCTTGTGAATCTCTTTTTTTGGCGCTTCGTTTAGATTTTTCTTTTTTCGATTTTCGTATGCGCTGCTTATCTGGTTTTTAAGGGCCTCTTGAATCTGCTCGCCGATTTCATTAAACTGATTATGTTTTTTCATGATTCCTTTTGGACTTTGGATCCTTATGAGATCGGCCCCTGTTTTTTGTCCTTCATATATCATCGTATTGAAACCTGAATTTTCAAGTTGCGTGGAAAGCCGACCTCGTTTTTCTTCTGTCATTGAGATCTCATCCGAATTCCGCAAAATGATTTGAGCGCCATCTTCGATTGGTATGGATTGGCAGGTTTTTGTTGTATCTTCGTTTAGAAGACTTAGGACGTGAAGCTCAAAAAGCGTCATGGCTTGGATTTTTTTATGTGTCTCATTTTGGCGGGCTTTATCTTGCAGTATGGACTCAAAGCTCGCGCTGGCCGGCTGGCGCATGTTTATTTCAAGAAGGTAGAGACGCTCACTCTTTTCGTCCATAATAAAATCAAGGCCAAAGAGCCCGCGCCAGCCCTCTTGATGGAGTTTTTTCCCGATTTCCTTGCTTATATTTTTGATACTTTCTGCTATTTTTTCTTTGGCAGAGAACCCAAGGCCCAAGGCCCAATCATTTCCAATGGTAGCGAATTTTTGGAAACTAAAAGGCTTAATGCCGGTGATTTGATAACTTAGGTTGCCAGTGATTACTGAGCCGTCCCTCGCCACGATATTGTTTATCGTGAGGCTGGGACCTCTTATGTACTCACTGACGCGAACTGGTCTTTGAGGAAATTTGGATTGAATGATTTCTAGGTTTTCTTTATTCTCCAAGAGAATCGTGCCGAGCCCTGTGTGCGATCTGTTGAATTGGAGAATGAAAGGGCGTCCGGGCCATTGGGCTTCTCTGCAGAGTTTTATTTCATGTAGTGGCAAATACCTGGAAATCGGCCCGAGCCATTCTACTTGAGAAATTTTTTCTTCCACTTTTGATGCCAGTTTCGCCGAAGGGTTTAAAAGGTTCCATCCCTTGTCCGAGCATATTTGTTCTATAAGAGCAGTATTTTTGAAAACCATCAGGTTTGGTTTTGATTCGAATGTAAAAGATTCTATGATGCCTTTTTCAGACGCGCGTGTAAGCAATTCGTGTGTGTCGAGGGGACGGCTGTTTTCTATGAGTACAATATGTGTTCTGTCTTTTGTCAATGATTTGGCAAAGCCGGATGAATTTGAGATAATATAAAAGCCGGGAGTATCCAGACCCAAGCCGATGGCACGCTCAAGATCCCTTGTTACGTAGACCACAGGATTCTTGCTCAGAGTTTTTCCGATTTCTTCCATAATGGAAAGAGTATAGTCAAAAACAGTGATTAAATCAAGGAAAAGGACCTTTAGGAATTTTTAATTTACAATAATCCCTTCAATTTTAAACTTCTGGGCTTAGGTATGGAACATATTTACAAAGAACTGAAAAAATACGGCTCAGTCAAAATCGATGAAGCTTTGAAAAAACACACTACTTTTAAGATAGGGGGCAATGCCCGTTTTTTTGTGTCTGTTGAAAATACTGATCGTCTTGTGGAACTTTTGCGTTTTTTGGACGCGGAAGGGATCAATCACATGGCGATTGGTGGCGGAAGCAATATGCTCGCTCATGATTCTGGTTTTGACGGGGTTTTGATACATATTAATACCAAGCAAAAGAGCGTAGAAGATAATGAAATTAGAGCAGAAGCCGGCTGTATAACGGTTGATATCGCGCAGTTTTCAATACAACACGGTTTAACCGGTTTTGAGTGGGGTGTGGGAGTGCCCGGCAGTATAGGCGGCGCGGTACGAGGCAATGCCGGGGCTATGGGTTCTCAAATGCAAGATTCTCTGAAGAGTATAAGGGCCTATGAAGATGGAGAAATTTTAGATATGAATAAGGAGGCCTGTGCTTTTGGCTACCGGGATTCTATTTTCAAACATTCGTCAAAGATCGTTTTGTCTCTTACTTTGTCGCTCAAAAAAGCAGAAAATAAAGAAGGCATGAAAACCGCTTTGGGGCATTTGGCTTACAGAAATAAGACTCAGCCCAAGGGCTTTGCTTCCACTGGTTGCATATTTAAAAATCCTGACACCGAAACCAACAAAGTTTTGCTATTGAAACATTTTGATTCTCAAGACGAAAAAGTAAAACAATTTTTGAAAGTGGGAAAAATTTCCGCCGGTTGGCTTATTGAAAACGCCGGTTTAAAGGGTCTGAAGCAAGGGCAAGCTCTCATAAGTCCGGAACATGGCAATTTTATCGTCAATCTGGGAGTCGCTTCTTCTTCTGATGTTGTGGGGCTTATTGAAAAAATAAAAGAGACGGTTTACACTACCTATGGTATTCTACTGGAGGAAGAAATACAAATTATATAGCTATTATTAATGTTCCCATATGATGATTACCATACACGCCACGGGCATGGATATGAATGAAACTCTGCGATTGTACGCCGAGGAAAAGATAAGAGGCCTGGAAAAATTTTTTGACAATATACAGAAAGCTGAAATAGATATGGGACTTCGAAACCATCACCACCAGAAAGGAAAAATATATTATGCGGAGGTGAATGTGCATGTGCCTAAACGTGTGATGCGTATTGTCAAAGAAGCGGAGGATTTGTACAAAGCCATAGACAAGGTGAGGGATCATTACAAAGTTGAATTTGACCGGATGAAAGGCAAACTGAGGGCCAAGGATAAAAAAATTTTGCGGGAGAATAAAATATATCAGGAGTAAGAGTTATATTTATGAGACGACAAAATTTTTTATACAAATATATCAAAGGGGATAAGTTTCTTAACGTCGGTAACGCAGAGTATGGAGGGGGGTATCATAATGATTTAATCAACAGATACCCGGAGGTGGATTTTTATGGGCTTGATGTCGCAAAATTAGATAATGTACAAAGACAATTCATCGGATCCTGTGAAGATATGCCTTTCGATGATAATACTTTTGACACAGTATATATGGGCGAGGTCATCGAGCATGTTTGGAATCCTTTGGCGGCTGTAAAGGAAGCTTATAGAGTGCTTAAACCTGGCGGTTTGTATATATTCGACACTCCGAACCCTTACTCATTATCACGTATCTTACGTTACAGTCTGAAACGATCTGATCATCTTGGTAATCCTGATCATAAAATTTTTTTTTCAAGAGCGACAATAAATAAACTTTTAGCCATTGCGGGGTTTACTTTAGTAGAATTTACCACTGAAAATAATTTCAGCACTCATTTTTTCAGCTTTAATTTTCCAACTAAATTGTTCTGGCATTTTGGAGAGTGCTATTTGGTTGCCGCGAAAAAATGAAATATTAGGGGATTGGGGTCGGCTCTCAATAACGAAGGTTCTGGAGCCGAGCTGGACAAAGAAAAGGCAGACCTTAGCCCGCCAGGTGAATGCGCGGGCTGGGAGCCTCGCGAGCCCGGATGCAGTTGTCGCCCTGGTCTCTTTCATTTTTGCTGCCTCCCAGCAGGCAGAAATTTGCTTTATAATAGGCGATTTTTGTGCTTTTGTCACAAGCTCCGCAGTAGATACAAATAAAAGGTTACCCAAATCACTTTTCTAATTCTGGTATCCCACAGTGTTTTTGTAAAGAAAATACGACTTGTAATCGTCGGTCAATTTCACGCTTCATGGTCAGCGGATTAAGCGTTTCATGTTCTTGTCGTAATTTTGTTTTTACTGTTTCACTGACGTCGTTTCGTTCTAACACTCGTTGGTACGGTGTTTTAGATCGTTTTTCTCTCGTTACTTTCCATAGTGCTCCAATCCGTTTTTTTGCAACAATTCGGCGCGAAGCGACGAAGTGATTTAAATACGGTGTAAGCACATCGTACACAGAATTAAGCGCACTGACAACCTCGGTGGCGTCAAGGCGTGTATAACCAACCCACCGACGGACAATATGTCCGTTACGTTCTTCCACAAAACAGTTATCATTTTTTCGGTTCGGTCGTGAGCGGGTGAGCCGTACGCCTTGCTCTTCACACCAATCATGGCAGTGCCAGTTAATGAATTCACTCCCCGAATCCGGATGCCATTCGACAACAGGAAAAGGGAGCTCTTTAATCATCTGTACCATGCTGGTAACGGTGGCCGTTTGCCCTTTGTTCAGTTGTGCGCGGCGGGCACCCCACAATGTTGGCACATCAGTCGCATTGACCGTGTAAATGAAGTCGCCGACGAGCGTGTGGCCACAGTGCGCCACGATGTCAATTTGTTCGGTGCCAACGGATGCGGTATCCCAATCACCGCTACGCACCGGGATGAGGGTATGAATGGCTCCGGTGCTGGTCGTGCTTTTACCGTGGACAACGAATCGTTTTCGCGCGAATTTCACTACCCGCTTTTTCATGGCGCCAAGGCTCATAGCGAGAAGCTTGGTCGTTGCCTCCGTACAGTGTTTCCACTGTTTATCTCTTACGAGAATATGTACGTAGTCGGATAGCACGCCGTGGAGGTTCTCCGCGCATGGTTCGCTCGCCGTGTCCCACACGTCTTTAAGGGCAGCGATGACATCGGGTGTGTAAACCGTTTTACGTCCTCGTCGTTCTTCCGTACCGGTTCGGTGCATCTGGATGCGCCGAAATGAGCGTGGTACCGACTTCGGATGAACTCCGGCGATGAAACAGATGTTTTCCACTATTTTTCCTCGTTTCTTTTTATCCTTCCTGGCTTTAAGCCATTCCTGTAAATGCTCCTGGTAGATGTTGTTTTTGGTGGTCATATTCATATGATCACCATGGTAACCGAATTAGTATCTACCCGACAGATTTCGGTAACTGTTATTTGTATCTACAACGAAGCTCTTGCGCAGAGTATATTTTTCCTGTAACATACTAGAGTTTTAGTTACTTATCTGTACAATCAGTCTCTTTTTATTATTTTTTAATTTCGATCAGATCGGGCAAGCTGGTGTAATTTTCTGTAGTCTGTTTCGCAAAGGTCTGGTATGGGTGATATCCGCTGATTCGTTCGGATTCTCTCGGTAAGCTGGCGGAGAAATTGAATTTACTTTAATTATGAACATCCTGGAAAAACTATTTGGAAATTTGAATAAAAAATATCTCAAAGAGATTACGCCTTTGGTGGCAGATATCAATAAATTCGAAGCTGATTTTGAGCGTCTTTCAGGAACAGAGCTCAAGGAAAAGACTGCTGAATTCAGAGCAAGACTTGCTCAGGGTCAAAGTCTTGAGGATATTCTCCCGGAAGCCTATGCCGCGGTCCGGGAAGCGGCCAAGCGTACTCTCGCCATGCGCCATTATGATGTCCAGCTCATTGGAGGCATAGCTTTGCACCGAGGCATGATCGCTGAAATGAGAACCGGAGAAGGGAAGACCCTCGTTGCCACCTTGCCGAGCTATTTGAACGCGTTGGAAGGCAAAGGTGTTCATGTGATTACGGTTAATGATTATCTTGCCAAGCGTGATGCGGTGTGGATGGGCCAGATTTATGACGCGTTGGGCTTGAGCGTGGGAATTATTCAAAATTTGCGCGTTAGCTTTTTGTATGACGTTTCTTTTAAAGGGGGACAAGAAGGAACTCCTTTAGACACTGAACGCGATCAGGAGGGGAGTTTTAAAGTGGAAGACGAATATTTGAAGCCGGCCACGAGACAAGAGGCTTATCGTGCAGATATCACCTATGGGACAAACAATGAATTCGGTTTTGATTATCTTCGGGACAATATGGTTCAGAATCTCGAAGATATGGTGATGCGTCCGGGCAATGAAATGCATTACGCGATTGTGGACGAAGTTGACTCCATTCTGATAGATGAGTCGAGAACTCCGCTTATCATTTCCGCTCCGACAGAGCAGGCCACCGAGCAATACTACCAATTTGCCAATTTGGTAAAACAGCTGAAAGAAAATGAAGATTATAACGTGGACGAAAAAATGCGGAGTTCCACTCTTACCGAGCAAGGCATCATGAAGTTTGAGGAGTGGCTTGGGATTGAAAATATATATGTGGAAGCGGGCATACGCACGGTGCATCATATAGAGCAGGCTTTAAAAGCAGAGGTTTTGTTTAAACGAGACAAAGATTATATCGTGGATGATGGAGAAGTTATTATTATAGACGAATTTACAGGCAGAAAGATGCCCGGCCGCCGCTATTCCGAAGGTCTGCACCAGGCCATAGAAGCCAAAGAAGGAGTGCGTATCCAGCGTGAGAGCCAGACACTGGCCACCATTACCTACCAGAATTTATTTCGCATGTACCGCAAACTTTCCGGCATGACCGGAACCGCGGAAACCGAAAAAGAAGAATTTTACAAAATTTACGGTCTCGATGTTTTGGTTTTGCCCACCAACAAGCCGGATCAAAGAAAAGATCTTCAAGATAGAATTTATAAAACAGAACTTGGCAAATACAAAGCCGTGGCAGAACTTATACAAGAACGCCGAGATAGGGGACAGCCGATTTTGGTGGGCACTATTTCTGTGGAAAAAAATGAACGCTTGAGCGAATATCTCAATGCCTGTGGCATAGCTCACGAAGCCTTAAACGCCAAGAACCACGAGCGTGAGGGGCAGATTATCGCACAGGCCGGCCGTCCGGGCGCTGTTACTTTGGCCACAAATATGGCCGGCCGAGGAGTGGACATCAAATTGGGCGGCGCTCCGGTGGATTCGGAAGAAGAAGCAAAAGTAAAAGCCGCCGGAGGTTTGTTTGTGCTCGGAACCGAACGCCATGAATCCAGACGCATAGACAACCAGCTTCGCGGACGCGCGGCTCGCCAGGGAGATTTGGGTATGACGCAATTTTTTGTTTCAACCGACGACGATCTCATGCGTATATTTGCCGGAGACAGGCTCAAAGGCGTAATGACACGGCTCAAAGTTCCCGAAGACATGCCTATAGAACAAAAAATGGTCACCCGGATGCTCGAGAACGCTCAGAAAAAGGTAGAGGCTCATCATTATGATATGCGCAAGCATCTTTTGGAATATGATGACGTGCTCAATAAACAGCGCGATGTTATATACAAAAAGCGCAGGGAAATTTTGGAACTGTACAAGACTCAATTTTTTTCGGTTTCAGAAACCTTGGATGGAGGATCTGCGGAACTTGGGGCCGCAAAAGATTCCGGGTCTGTATTGACATTGGACAATACAGAGACATCCGGGCTCATGGAGCCGGGGGACGCCGTTTTGCCTGTTGAAGAAAAACAAAAGAGCTTTGTTTCTCTTGAAGAGCTCATCATAGACATGATAGAGTCTGAAATTGAATTTGTCGTTGGTTTTCATACGAATACTGAAACAGGTCAAGATTGGAATATAAGCGAAATTTACGAAACCATGAAAACCATATTTCCTTTCAATTCTTCTGAGAAAGAAAATTTTTTCGCTGTCGGCAAGCACAGAGGAAACAGCGATACCGCTGATTTTGAAGCCCGATCAAAACTCACCGAGTTTTTATCTGCCAAAGCCCGTGTTCAATTTGAAGTTTTGAGGGCAGAGATAGCTCGCCAAGCTCCCACTGAAAAAGATTCAAAACATATATTCATTGAACTTCAAAAAAGCGTTTTGCTTCGTTCTTATGATGCTTTGTGGGTGGAACATTTGGTTTCCATAGATTATTTGCGCACGAGCATAGGACTAAGAGGTTATGCTCAGCGCGATCCTTTGCTTGAATACAAACGCGAGAGTTTTTCTTTATTCAACCAATTGTTATCTGACATACAAAAAGAAGTCGTCTATACTTTTTTCAAGCTCTCAATAGGCATTCAGCTCGCGCCTTCGGTGATGGCCAACGATAAGATGACTCTCAAAGGAGCCGAAAAGACCACTGTCACCGCGGGCGGTGAAGCGGTGGGCAAAGAGCGTTCTTCTGACGGAGAAAAAGTAGGGCGTAATGACCCCTGCCCTTGCGGTTCGGGCAAGAAATATAAGCGATGTCATGGGGCTTGATTTTGTTTTTTCCTTTTTTATCTCTGTCCTTTCTGAAGTTTTGACTCTGGGTTTACCAGACGAGCATGGTAATGTAGTTTTATTGACTCCGACGCGAAAAGTCCCAAATGGTGGAAAAATGTTCTAGATTTTCCCATAACTGGTATTATCAAGAGGATGCCCACAAGGCATCTTTTTAGTTTTTTTTAATATAGCCTTGGTATTGTTTCATGTGCTTGTAACATAATTTTACATCGCATGACAGATAATATACAAAAGGGTATAGATTTTCTCATTTCAGAACAAAAGTCTAATAGCGCTTTTGCGTCCTTTTCCTCTCCAGACCCCTATTCCTTTACCACTGGCTTAAGATATCGTTCCAATTTCAGCCTTTCCATGATTTTGTTGGCCAGCAAGGAGTTGTCTAAATATGACAAACGCGTAGAATCTCTGAGAGAGTATTTGGCTCTTTTTCTTTTGAAGGAAAAAAGTTCTTTTTGGTCTTTCAATTACTGGCAGAGAGATTCCGAAGAATATAAGAGACTTCCTTACCCCGATGATCTGGATGATACTTTTTCAGCTCTTGCGGCTTTGCATTCGTACAATCCGGATATTATAGATGGTTCAATATTGGCTTCTGTATCAAACCTGTTGCTAACAAATGAAATCCAAGAGGGTGGGCCGTATCGTACCTGGCTTCTCTCTTCTGACGCTGATCAAAAATATAGAGAAGACGTGGATTTTGTCGTCAACATCAATATCGCTTATTTTCTTTCATTATATGAAATTGAGCTTCCCAATCTGTCGGCTTTTATCGATACTCATGTTGCTTCGGAATTGTATGCTTCAAAATATTATCCGGCTTCATATCAGGCCGTATATTTTTTGTCTCGTTTCTATAAAGGACCATATCTTGAGAAGTTTCGTACCTATATACAGAGCCTTTACCATAGTGCGCTTGCCGAAGAACATAGCGTGCACGCCGCTTTGCTCTCTTCGGCCATGTTGAACCAACATAGCTTCTCGCCGGAAAGCACGCGAATGCTGGAACATATAACGCGAAGCCAGTTAAAAGACGGATCCTGGCCTGCTTTTGGATTTTGTGTGGACCCGGAGATAAACGGGAAAACACACTATTCCGGTTCCCGAGCCTTAAGCACTGCTTTGTGTTTGGAAGCTCTGTGTTCTTATCAATCTAAAATTGAGATGCTTTCATCTGTTTTTTTGAGTCCTCATCAGACACCAGATAAGATATGTTCCTTCAGGACTCGGGTGCTGAAAAAGCTTTCAGATCAGCGTGCCGTTTTGCCGGAGATTTTGCTTTCGCCTTTCGATTGTGTAATGAACAGAATAGTACAACTGGATCTTTCTTATCCTATTTCCTCGCTTCCTTTTATCTTTGCCCAAGCCAACTCATGTTTGAGAGATATTAATAGCGCAACACTCGAAGATTTGGGCCTCGCGTCTCTTTATGGCTGGGCAGCGTATACCGCTTTTGACGATTGTTGTGACGAGAATGCAAAAAATCGGATTTCCGTCGGCATTTATTGTTTTAGGAGAATGCAGACTTTATTTTTGTCTCTTATGAGACAGATTCCGTCTTTTGTATCTCTCATGGACACTATACTTGGCCGAGCTGAACATGCTTTGCAATGGGAAATAAGCAAAGCTCGGGTAGGGGAGTCCGGTATTTCTATTCCAGAATATGGCGATCGTTTGATTTTGGCCGACAGATCTCTCGGGCACGCGCTTGGCGTATTGGCTGTTTTTTTCTTTAAAGGTTTTTCGATTGGTTCTCCGGAGCTAAAGTCAATGCTTCGTTTTTTTGGACAACATCTTATCGCGAGACAACTCTCTGACGACATGCATGATGTTGAAGAGGATATAGATTTCGGACGTTTGAGTTTTGTCTGCGCAGACAGTCTCTCTTATCTGGATTTTGTGGCAAAAATTAATCAAAAAAATTTAAAGAAAATGAAGAAAGATATTTTGGAAAAGTTTTGGAGTGAACGTATCGGGGCTGTCGTGGATATTGGTTTATCTCACATTGAACAGGCTTTCCAGGCTCTTTCGGAGTTGAGAGACGTCTATGATGTCTCAATGTTCGCTTCACTTTTATCCCGTGATAAGGAACTTCTGACAGGCGCGAAAAAAGAAACACAGGCTATTCAGGCTTTTCTTAGATTTTTTAATCCGTCTTTACGCATTTAGGAGATACACATTCCGCAAGCTCCATAAAGAGTCTGTCTCTTATAGAGATTCCGGAATGTCCGGCCCAGCGTTTTGATGCTAGGCCGTGTTGTCTTCTTGATCCGTTCCTCTTCTGGGACGATTCAAGACGCGAGAACCTGGCGCTCTGTCAAATCTGAGCACACGCTCAGTCTGAGTAGGCCTGGCCCCCTCAGGCATGACGGTAAACGAACAGATCGCAGTCTGTTTGTTTACTCGTTTGCCAAGACTTGTAAAGACCCGTTGGCCCACCACAGTCTCCGCTCCTGCTCTGAGGTTGGGCATCATGTTGCGCATGCCTGCGGACATGAGCTCTTTCAGAGCGGGCAAAGACACAGCTGTGGTCCCCGGGTCAGCCACCCCTTGGACGCGGGAGGCAAAGTTTACCTCCGGTCCAACGATGTCGAGGACACCGTTTATGATGGCCAAGGAGGCAGACCCGAAGTGCACGGCGATCCTGAGCTCAAAGGGCGAGCACTCGGCCAGTATGGCTTCGTGGATGCCGTCAGCGGCGCGGATGGCTGCCCAAATGACGTCAGCATGGTTCAGACCTCTGTGGTCTCCGGGGTAACCCAGAGGAAAGTAGGCCATGCCGCCATCTCCCAAGGTTTTGGGTATCACCCCGCCTTCTCGGAGGATCGAACCCTGGGCCAGCTCATGCAAGCGCTTGATCCGGGCGACCATTTCCCTCGAATCCCAACCCTTGGTGGTAAATCCGACCATGTCGAGGAAGATGACCGCCATCTCGAGCGGCAGATCCTCGAAGGTTCTTGGGTTGTACAAGAGGGCCGAGATCACTTCTTCGCTGTCCGGAACCGTGCCCCGAAGCTTGCGACGATGCGCCGCGACTTCGGCATCAGCCTGATCCAGCTTTTGGCTCGCGGCGCTGAGGAGCCTTTCAGTTTGAGCCTTGCGCTCCGTCCTCCTCATGATCGCGTCCGCGACAAAGAAGAAGAAGCTCCGGAGGCGTTGCGGCCGCCAGGTGACCTCGAAGGCCGAGTTCCGGAAGCGATGTTCGGATCGATCCGAACACTGCAACAAGACCGGACCACGCAAGACAGGATGTTGGGCCGGTGAACCATCAGGCTTGCGGCAGACCGTGCAAGGCGTCTGGAGACTTACGTCGTCCAGCACCCGGATGGCCGGCAGAAGTCCTTGTATAGGACTTTCCACAGCTCCTGAAGTGCTTGTGATCAGCCCGTCTTTCCTGGCCGGCAGATACACGCGCTTGCCAAAAACGCGACCGTTGATCTTGAGAAGGCCGCCTTCCTCATCCCAGTCCACGCTGGAATCGGGGGCGTACCTTTCCACAAGAGCCTGTGGCGTCATAGCGAGAGCGCTGAGGCGAGGCAAGGGTTCTTTTTCCTGGCCCCAGAACAGCTGCACTCCCCGTCCGTGTCCGGGTATGAAGCTCGTAATGGACCAGAAGTCTTCAACCGGCGGCGTGTTGTTATGATCATGGACCATCACGATCACGCCGTTGCCGGCTCCGGTCTGTACGAAGCGTATACGCTTGTTGCGAGGGTCGAGGCATTTTTCGGCCTCCACCTCGACGTTGCGATACCCATCAAGCGGGCTCGTGAGTCGGCGGCCCAGCCAGGTGGCGGCAAAGCTGGCCTTGAGAGCCATGGTGCCAAAAGCCGTGTGACGGCTCGCGGCGCCGGCTTCAAAGAGATGCCAGCCGTGTCCCAATACTTGGATCATGGCCGCTTCCACGAGCCGCCATTCTTCCATGCTCACCCGCAGGTCTGGGTAAGGCCGGATCAAACCGGTATGCCGGTTCATCTCGTCCGACAAATCCGCGCAAGCCCGCGCAAGCTCCGAACTCAGAGGTTTCATGGCTAGGAGGAAACGCCCCACGCCATCTTTCCCCGAGTAATCGCGCTCAAAATAAGCGCGATACGTGGCCCAGTTCGGGCCCAAGTTGATCCAACGCCTGCCGTTCCCAGTCATCATCTTGCCCCCCCTCATCTTATGAGAAAAAAGAACTACCTCATACTGTGTGTGTCTGTATTCAATCAGCAGAATGTTTTTTTGTCAAGATAATTATCTAATTTTAGCTATTTTTTCTTTAGGTTCATTGGTATCTCTGCTATTTTTTGTTATACTTATATAAATTTTGACGAAATTCTTGATTATATGTTTCAGAACAGATCTGTTCAGTTATTATTTGGTATTTATGTGCGCTTAGCCTTTTTAGTGGTGAGTGTTCTTCATTACGGAGCTATACTCATAGGCGAACATTTTTTCCTTAAAGAAGACAGACCCAGATTGTGGCGTCTGGCTGTGCACCGTCACAATCGCGTTATGTTGAAGATCGCGGGAATTAAGCTTGATATAAAAAGTCCTGTCCCTGATTTGGACGGCCCGGCGCTTTTTGCCACCAATCATCCCTCCATTTTTGATGGTTTTGTGTTTTTTTCTTTGCTGGGCCCTGATATTATACCGGTTACGGCTCCTGCGGCCGATTTCGCTTTTCCTTTTAACAAAGTATTTCCCAAAATGGGCGTTATAGATATTGTGAGAGATAAAGAAGACGAAAGAAAATACAAAAAGAGCTACACAAAAAAAGCAGGTTTGGAAAAAATTATTTCAACCTTAAAAGATGGTAAAAAAGTTTTGATTTTTCCGGAAGGTCATTTGGAACGAATTAAAGAACTGCACTACATACATACGGGAACGGCGCGCGTATCTCTGAGGTCAAAGAGCCTAGTAATAATGGCCACCTTGATTGGATTAGAGAAAATAGCCATAGATAATATCAGGCTGAGGCCAGGAACCATACATGTATATTTCGGGCGAGCTTTGCAAGCGCCGGCCATTTCCAAACATCTTCCGTTCCGCAAAGTTGTTATTGCCTTCACCAAAGATATAGAAAGAGAACTCATTAGAATGCTGCCTTCCCGCTATATTCCTGATTACATAAAAAGACCGGGTGGAGACTCAATAGGCGTTTTTATAGACGTGGACAAGACCGTCTACCGTGGGTATTCTCAAAAAGATTTTTTAAGATTTTTGGTTAAACACAAAAAAATTTCTCGTTTTCACTATTACAGGGTATTCGCGTATCTTTTATTGGAAAAATGCAGGCTTATTTCGCATCAGACTTTGTCCGAGAGGGCTTTGTTGATCTTGAAAGGATATTCAGTCGCCAGAGTTGAAAAAGAAGCTGAGCGTTTTTTTAACCAAAAAGCGGTGTTCCGTCTTAACGCTCATATGTTGCATATTATAAAAGACCATGCTGAACAAGGACATCATCTAGTCTTTGTCACAGAGACGATTTCCCCCTTGGCACGTCAGTTTGAGAGGTATTTTAAGACCTATTCCAGTTTGGATACGGTGATTCATGTTTCAGGAGGAAGGTACACAGGAGTCATGGCGCGTTATTGTTGGGGTCGGGAAAAAGCTCTGCTCACCCAGTGCTATGCTTTGGAACATCATATTGATCTGAAAAAAAGTTATGCCTACGCTGATTCCATTAGTGATGTATTTTTTTTGGAATCAGTGGGTCATCCGGTGGCAGTAAAGCCAAAACAAAAATTAAAAATAACTGCCATGCAACGTGGCTGGCAGATTTTGGTTTAATGTTTAATGTAATCAGAGTCCAAGACTTTTAGGATTCTAGAAATAAAGCCAATGAAGCGCCGAGGAGCCCGATGTCGCGCACGATTACGTTTTCCATGCCACTCGCGGTGCTGATGAGCACTCCGGCGAGATGCAGAGACGCGAAAAATGCGGCTATTTTGACCCGTACCCCTGTGATGATCCAGGCTCCAAGAAGCATGTCAATAATGGCCGTGCTTTTCATAAATTGCTCCAGATTTCCCGGTATTTTGCTTTGAGCCCATTCTTGCATGAAACTTCCCCACAAAAGCGGTTCAGACCAAATAAGCCAGCCAATCCAGATAAAGGTGATGCCCAAACCAAGGCGCAAGCTGATGAGAGCTGATTTTCTCATATGTAAAAGATAACTTAAGGAATCTCATGGCGAGACGCCTTGCTTAATGGATCTATATTAGAACCCATCTCAAAATTATTTTTTAGAATAGGTTCTAAGGAAAAGTAAAAAATGATTTTGTATTCTTGGATATCTGACCTTTCTCTATCAATACTTTCACAAGTATACATGTATATGAGAAAAAAGAAAAATGAAATTATTCGATATATTGTACCCGTTGACCGGATATGAACGAGATGTCATACTGTCTTTATACGGAGCGCTTTTGGCTTCTCAGATTTTTTCTCATTCCATCATCATTTAGTGACAGATTTGGATTCATCCGCCATTCCTTAACAAGGTCACGGAAATTTAATCTATAATCTTTTTATTTTTAATTTTTTAAACCTATGCTTTGGCCTCAACTATCGCAATATTCTGATCTCGGTTTTTTTCTTCTGCGTTTGTCTGTCGCTCTTATTTTTTTGTATCATGCTTGGCCTAAGATGAAAAATCCCAAAGCTTTTGCCGGTATGATGGGGGGCCAAAATATGGTTTGGTTTCCCTTTGTTTTGGGTCTGGCCGAGCTTGTTGGAGCTCTTGGAGTTCTAAGCGGTGTTTGGTTGCAAGTCTCTGCTTTGATTCTGGTTTTTGTGATGCTTGGAGCCATGAGCATGAAAATAGGGAAGTGGAAAATCCCTTTTTCCGCTATGGATAAGATGGGCTGGGAATTTGATTTGATTTTGCTCGCCGCCAGTCTCTTGCTTTTGTTCTCCGGTGGCGGCGCAATGTTGATACTGGGTGTTTAAGTTTGAAACTGGCTCAAAATTATTTTTGAGCCGAGGCTCTAGACAATTTCCTTGCTCAACAAACTGGTCTTTTTTGCGTAGTAAGTTCCCGTTTCGTAGATTCCGGCGAGGATGCAAATATAAAATAAATCAGCAAAAAGACTGTTTTTGAAAAAGGGTATGGCCATGACATAGCTCTGAACCAATCCGTTTAGATTGTGCGCATACATAGTCCCAAAAAGCCACACCGCCGCGTTCGTAATTAAGAAAAAAATAATTGATCCGAGCATAGTGCCTCCTATGATCCTGCTCAGGCGTCTTTTTTTTCTTATTATTAAACCTATCAGTCCCATGATGATAAATCCCAGATACACGGATATCATAATGGCAGGATTGTAAAATCCTATAATCATATCACTCAAAAACATGGCACTGAGCGGAAGCAGTAAAGCTATACGTTTTGGAAGATATACTCCGCCAAAAATGGCCAGGGCTCCTATGGGAGCGAAATTCGCGGGATGGGGGAGGAGCCTGGCGCTCACTCCAAGAGCAAGGGTGATGAGAACAATAAAAATATCGTTTTTATTTTTCATATAGGTATCGCGATGTTTTGTCGTCTTATTTGACTGAGTTGGAAATAATTTCAGTCAGCTTATTATACCAGAGTGCGGATAAAGCGCCAGCCGATGAATACTCCCAGACTGAGAGTCGCCACGAGAGCGCTGTTAAAAATTTTTTTGACAATCCTGGCTATAAGAGGTTCAGATTCTGGTATTTGCTCAATGCCTTTCTCTTCTTCAATTTTTTGGTCCTCTGTGTTTTGTCCTTGATCTGCTTGTTGGCCTGAAATTTCGGGCTCAGCATTTCCTTCCGCTTTATTTTCTGTGTCCGATATTTTTTTTTCGTTTAAGCTTTGAGTCTTCTTCGTTTCGGAAAGATTGGAAGCGGAGCTTTGGGCCGCTTTGTTTGTTTGGTCTTGTCCTGGTGCGGATTCTTTTTCTTTGTTGTTTTGGATCATCCTTTCGTCTGCTTGTTTTTCCGGCTCTGTTTTGGCTTCAGACATCGGGGCTTCAATGATTTGCGTGGAATCTGCGTTTGTCTCTATGTTTGGAATCGGGAAACCCCCGCTCCCACTTTGTGTTGTGTCCCCTTTGTTGTTTTGGCTTGGACTTTGTGGTTTTGTGAAAGCAAACAATAGTTGTTCCCATGTCTTTTTTTGACTTGCCGGTATGGCATAAGCAGTGGCCCAGATTCTGTTGTTTATGTTTTCAGAAGCCAAGATGCCACCGTCTTCACCTTGTTGGGCAGCGAGATAATCAAAAGGATTTTTATTATTTTTAACCCAGAGCTCTGGATCTTCGCCAAGAGCCAGAATACCTTGAATTGCCCAACTGCTGCTGTATGTATTGCCAAATCCCGCGTCTGATCCTTGCTCTGCCACAAGATATGAGCGGGCCTTTGAGAGAGCTTCTTTGACGCCTGCTTTATCCGTAAAGGCGGATAAAGCTTGAATGCCGGCCGCAGTCATATCTACGCTTCCCCAGGAACCTTCTGTTTGTTTTGAGAGTATGAAATCAGCGCTTTTCGAGATCATTGATTCTGTCGCGGCATATCCGGCTTTGTTCAAAACAATGAGAGCAAAAATGTCGTCGTTCACCAGATTTGAATCTCCAAATTGTGTTCCATCGAAACCTGCCGTGATCTGTTCTATGTAATTTAAATTAGTGTCAGAGTATGGATTAATCCCCAGAGCCATTAGAGCCATGGCTCTTCGTTCAAAATCCGCGAGCGTATTTATCCCGATGAAAGGGCTTGGATTTGATAAAAGATATGTTTTTAGAAGATTTTTATTTTCACTGTTTAATCCATGCGAGGCGAAACTTAAGGCTGTCCAGTCTGTGTATAAGGTCGAACTGCCAAAAGAGCCGTCCGTATTTTGATGTTTAATCAAGAAATCTACGGCTGATTCCAGATTAAATATACTTTTTGAAACATTACTGTCCGTTTGAATCCCTTGCGAATTTGTCTGAGGTGGCTGGGCCACGCTGTTCCCACAGGTTGTGCAACTTTGATTCACTGTTTGCGCCAGAACTTTTACTTTGAGTGCATGACTTCTGCTTTTTCCGTTTTCATGCGCGAATACCAAGAAATCGCCGTCCTTATCCGGTATCCATGTCAAAGTTCCTGAGGCCGATTGTACAAGCGTTGAGTTGATATAAAAGTCCAAGCTTCCTGAATAGGGCTCAAATATATTGCTTTCATCGCTCCAGATCAGAGAAGAAATGTTTATTGGCGTGCCGACTTCTGTGCTTGTGGCAGAAGCTTCCAAGAATAGCGGATCCATATCCCAAGCCCCATAGGTCAAAAGCAGCTCATCTCCATTGTTCAGTTCAAGATCAGCAAGCCCCAGATCCGCCAGCTTATTATTATGCCGTACAATCCAAAATTCACTGAAATCAACCGCGTTTTCTATGGTATTTATACGGTCCAAGAACAATCCGAAAGACAACGCCGTAACCTGATAGCTCAGAAGCCCCAAGTCAGACGCCTGTTCAAGAGCACAGATGGCTTTTGAAGAAGAGAAGGAGAATGTGGAACTGGCGCTGTCGCTTACACTGCAAGCTTCTTCCAAAGTCAGACCGGTGTCTACTGCTTCGTTCAATCCGCTTACAATATGCAGAGTAATTTGGGGAGCCGGCGGCTTCTCTGCAATAGAAAGAGAAATAGCCTTGCTTCTTGTTTTGTTTTTTTGTTCAACATATATAGAAAAATCGCCTGTATTTTGAGCTTCCCAACTCAAGCTGCTGCTCGTAATTTCATATATCTCTGTGCCAATATGTATGCTACTGCTTACGATCTGATTTTGTGTGATGAAGGCGTTTGATTCGTCTTCCCAACTGAAGATATTGATATCAATCAAATCGCCAAGTTCTGCCGTGCTGGTGGAAAGTTCCACTTTCAAGGGATCCATATCCCAAGCCCCATAGGTCAAAAGCAGTTCATCTCCATTGTTCAGTTCAAGATCAGCAAGCCCCAGATCCGCCAGCTTATTATTATGCCGCACAATCCAAAATTCACTGAAATCAACCGCGTTTTCCGTATTATTTATACGGTCCAAGAACAATCCGAAAGACGACGCCGTAACCTGGTAGCTCAGAAGCCCCAACTCAGACGCCTGCTCAAGAGCACAGATGGCTTTTGAAGAAGAGAAAGAGAATATGGAACTGGCGCTGTCGTTTATTTCACAGTCCGCTTCAAGCGTTATGGTTTTTTGGACAATATGTTCAACAGGGGATTCGATTCTGAGCTGGACCTGGATGGCGTCTTGGGCCGCTGTCTGCCCGGGCCAGAGAAAAATCACGGCGAGAAATCCCAGAGATATTGTCTGAATCAAGGCTTTATTCTTCTTTTTCATAGTTCCATTCTATTATGTCATCCTGTTTAATATGATAGGCAGAGACGCCTATCTGGGCTTTGACGCCATTGATATAATAAATCCAGTATTGTTTTTCTTTTGTGTTGTTTGATAATTCGTTTATGCTCTCTATGAAGAAGCCAAGCCCTGGGCCAAAGTTTTTGCTTGTAAATGTGAAGCCTGGATTTTTTTGGGCCGTTTCATTCATTGCTTCATAAAGCGATGCGTTTACCCCCACGTCCATTTCATAGTTTTCTTCTTTTATTTTGAGTGTGAAATGTTTTGTCTCAGAGGATTTTGCTTCCTTTTCCGGTGTTTCTGTGAATGGCGCGTCATCTCTTTGAGATCTTGGGGCAGTGTCAGCCGCATAATTCGAATTTGTTTGAGCATCTGATGTTTTTTCATTGGCAGCAGCTTTCGGGTTCAAGGCTTTGGCGTTGTTTTGATATTTTTGTTTGTCAGTATCTGTTTCTTCAAGGGCTGTATCTTTGTTATTTTTTGCGGTTTTTTCCGAAGTATCTTGGATTTCTATTCCATTCTCTTGCAAAGCATATATTTTTTTTGAGAAAAAATTTGGCGCGGATGAATTGAAACCTAGCACGCCGCTTGTGAGAGCCAGTATTCCAAAAAATCCGAGGAGGATATAATAGATTTTATGTTTTTGATGAAAATCACGCATAAAAAAATCCTTCCCAGCAGAGAAAGACTATATGGCGATATCTGGCCAAAGGCCTTTGATATCCTTTTCCTGCTCGGGATATATGCATATTTGAAGATCGGACTCCTGTCTTCGCTTTGCTACCTTGGGTAAGTGTCTCATTTTTTTTGACTCTTATCCTAGATGTAGCCCCTGATGGGGGCGAAGCCAGATTACCGTTGCGGCACAGTGGAGGAATTCCTTGCCATAGATATGGCTTGGGCACCTCACTTCCACAAATATACATTTGAATTGTAAGTGAAAGGTATCACGGCTTTTATGCACTGTCAAATGTCGTTCTCACAATAGATTTTATGGTTCTGGGGATAACTCCAAGCCCATGTTTCCATAACATATTTTTATAAATTCTGCGGAGTCAGTCCGCTTCGCTCTCGCACTCGTCCTTAGGATTTATAAAAATCTGTTATGGAAAGATAGGCTATTATAATTCGATGGCTATCCGGACACAGCGGGCATTGCGTCTTCTCCTTGTTTTTTCGGCCACATTAGGCTAGCATAGGCGGATATGTGGATACAGGATTGTATATCTAAGCACAAACCCATTCTTGCGCTTTCACCCAT
The DNA here is from genome assembly GCA_016193335.1 of Candidatus Magasanikiibacteriota bacterium. Taxonomy (GTDB): domain Bacteria; phylum Patescibacteriota; class Patescibacteriia; order Magasanikbacterales; family UBA922; genus JACPSK01. The sequence goes on from JACPSK010000006.1 coordinate 31,150, forward strand.
GGCAGACATGACAGATTCTGCTTTTTGTCAAATGGTGAGACGTATAGGCGGAGCTGATATCGTTTTTAGGGAGATGGTGAGCAGTGAAGCTATTGTCAGACATAATGAGAAAACTTTGGGGATGACGGATTTCCTTGATCAGGAACGGCCTATCGTACAGCAGATTTTCGGTGCTGATCCTCTAACCATGGCCAAAGCGGCTGCCATTGTGATGGAAGAGTCCAACCCCGAAGGCATAGACATAAACATGGGCTGTCCGGTGTACAAAATTACCAGCAATTTTAATGGCGCCGCTTTGATGAAAGAACCTGGACGCGCCGCTTTGATTATTAAAGAGATTAAAAGAGCCATCGGCTTGGTTCCTCTCTCTGTAAAAATCCGGCTTGGATGGAATGATCAGGATGAATTCAAAACATTTATTCCGATTCTCGAAAACGCCGGAGCTGATCTTATCACCATTCATGGCAGGACCAAGGCACAAGGATACTCGGGAAAGAGTGATTGGGAGCGTATAAGACAGGCAAAGGAAATCGCTCAGGTTCCTGTTTTGGCGAATGGCGATATACACGAGGCCTTTCAGGTATCAGATGTTTTGATACAAACTGCTGCTGACGGGGTGCTTATCGCTCGCGGAGCTTTGGGCAACCCTTGGTTTTTTAGGCAAGTTTTAGATCCTGCGTATCGCGTTTCTCTCAAAGAGCGGTTGAGAGTGGTATTGGAACACGCGAGTTTGCATCTTGCTCAATATGGAGAACGAGGCATGCTTTCTTTTAGAAAGCATCTTGCTTGGTATTTTAAGACACAGAAAATGGGGGTCGAATTCCCGGGGATCAAAGACCTGCGGGCCCGACTCGTTCGGGTTTCCACCATCGCTGATCTCGAGAATATTTTGGGTGAATTATCTTAGAGAAAGCTTCAAGGTTCGGTTTTGATCAGGTTCGGTCAAAAAATCTCTGAATCTAGTCCTAGCAAAAAAGTAGTTTGATTCTCTATGGCAAGGAAGTTTTATAGCAATGTATCGCAGATTTTTACGGCAAGTCCGGTGTAATCAGAAGGTTCCAGATTTTTTAGTATCTGCTTATTTTTTTCATCGAAGGGAAGCGATTCGATCATGGATTTAAAAAGATTTTCATCCATTTTTTGTCCCTGGCTTATCTGTTTTATTTGTTCATAAGCTTCCTTGTTTCCCTGTTTGCGGAGAAAGGTTTGCAAGATCTCAGTAAGCACTTCCCAATGCTGGTTTAGCTCTTCTCGAGAACGATTTTCGTCGGCTTCTATGCCTTGCAAGCCCTTTGTAAGGTTTTTTATAGCCAAAAGAGAATGGCCCAGGCCTATTCCTTGGTTGCGCAAGACCGTGCTGTCTGATAAATCTCTCTGAAGTCTGGAAACAGGTAATTTTTGAGCGAGATGGTTAAGAATGGCATTGGACAAACCGGCGTTTCCTTCGGCATTTTCAAACTCTATAGGGTTAACTTTGTGGGGCATGGTGCTCGAGCCTATACCATGTTTTTTTTGGGTAAGTACGCCTCTCATGATATAGAGCCAAATATCTTGGCTCACATCAATGAGGATGCTGTTTATTCTCGATACGGATTGGTACTGTTCTGAAAGAGAATCTTTGCTTTCCACTTGAGTGCTGTATAGATTTGGCTCGAGGCCAAGAGACAGAATAAATTTTTTTGAAAATTCAAGCCAGTCCATCTGAGGGTAGGCGATACTCATGGCGCCCCAGGTTCCCGTTGCCCCATTGAGTTTACCTTGTAAAGGCAGGTTTTTGAGTCTGATAATTTGGCGTTTTAGACGAGCAAAAAAAACGGCGAATTCTTTGCCCAGAGTCGTGGGCGTGGCGCTTTGTCCGTGAGTGAGTCCAAGAAGAGGAATATTTTTTTGTTGGAGTGAAAAGATTTTTAATTCATCTATCAGAGTGTCCAGTCGGGGCAGGTATACACGTTTTAAAGCATGCTTCCATGCCAAAGCATGAGCGAGATTGTTTATATCTTCAGAGGTGAGGCCGAAGTGAATAAAAGGAATTTTGGTCCCCGCATTGATTTCTGAACATTTTAGACGCAGAAAATATTCCACTGCTTTGAGATCGTGTTTTGTTTCCTGTTCTATTCGCTTTATAGTTTGCGCGTCTTTGAAGGAGAATGTTCTATACCAAGAGCGGAGAATCTCGGCTTCATGCCGAGAGCATGTTTGCAATTCAGGTATTTCCTCAGCTTCGCTGAGAGCTATAAGGTATTCTATTTCCACCAGAAGCCTGTATCTGAGAAGAGCGAATTCTGAAAAAAAAGACCTTAGTTCCCCTGTGTCTTTTTTGTATCTTCCATCTATAGGAGAAATGACCAGGAGACTCTGTAGGTTTTTTTCAAATTCAAACTCCTCTGATGGACTCATATCATTTGGATTTTATCGTATTATGGTCAGTTCTCTATCCGGTCCGAGAGATATGATGCTTAAGGGGCATTTGAGATTTTTTTCAATGAATTCCGTGTATATTTTCATTTCTCTGGGCATGGAATCATATCCTTGTTCTGTCATGCGTTTGTATTCATGCTCTTTGTATGGCCTCCAACCGGGCAAGCTCAGATACACCGGCTTTGCGTTTCTCATAAGCGAGAGACTCGCCGGCATTTCTTGGATGCTTTTGCTTCCTGCGCGGTATCCCACGCATATCTTTATCTTATTAAGTCCCCCCAATATATCTAATTTTGTGATAGCCAAAGCGTTCAGTCCGCTCAATCTCACTGACTGCCGAACTTGGACGAGGTCCAGCCAGCCAACTCTCCTGGCTCTGCCTGTGGTTGTTCCATATTCGTGCCCGCGTTCGCGCAATTCCTGGCCCAATGGTCCTTTGAGTTCAGTTGGGAAGGGACTTTCTCCCACGCGGCTCACATAAGCTTTCATCACTCCGATCCGTGTGCTTTTGTGGTTCATGGCCAATCCTGAACCCACTTCAGCATATCCGGCGACATTGTTGCTACTGGTATTGTAAGGGTAAAGACCGTGATCGAGGTCAAGACACATGCCTTGTGCGCCTTCAAAAAGTATGCGTTTGCCTTCGCGGTAAGCTTGTGAAAGTTCATATTCAGTGTCACAAACATATTTCGACAGGCGTTTCCCGTAATATGTATAATTTTGGAAAATCGATTCCAGGGATTCTTCTAATGACTTGCCTGATAATGATTTGAAAAGAGCCTCATTAAATTGATAGGCTTTTTTGAGTTTTTCTTTAAAAATATCCGGTTCCAGAAGATCTATCATGCGTATTCCATGCCGGTAGGCTTTGTCCGCGTAAACCGGAGCTATGCCACGCTTTGTGCTTCCGGCCGCCAGGCTTCCTTGATGTTCTGAAAGCGCGGAATCCAGAGCAATATGATAAGGGAAAATAACATGAGCTCGCTGGCTTATTTTCAAACGGGAATGGATGCCTCGTTCACCGAGCTTATCTATTTCTTCTATAAGCACTCGAGGATCGATTACAGTCCCTGCTCCTATAACACAAACACAGCGGGGATTCAAAATACCGGAGGGCACTAAATGGAGTTTGTAGATTTCCTTGCCCGCGACCAGGGTATGACCCGCGTTGTTTCCCGCGTGGAAGCGCACTGCATAATCCGCTTCTTTGGCGCAATAATCGGCTATTTTGCCTTTTCCTTCATCTCCCCACTGGGCGCCTACAATTATAGTACATTGTTCTACTTTCATAGCTATTTTGCTTTTAGGGAAGCGGCGAGCACTGTGTTTGAGAGCAGTTTCGCAACAGTAATGGGCCCTACACCTCCGGGCGTTGGGGTTATCCAAACGTTTTTATCCGCGAAACTTTGTACGTCTACGTCTCCGGTCATTTTTTTGTTCACAAAATCAACACCCGTGTCTATGATGACTGCTCCATCGGAAACCATATCTCCGCTTAGAATACCGAATTTTCCAACTCCTGTAATAATAATGTCAGCACGGAGACATTTTTCTCTGGTATCTCTGGTAATACTGTTACACGTGCTAAGACTCGCCCTTGCGTTCATCATCATAATGGCGAGCGGTTTGCCGACCAATGCCCCCATGCCTATGATCGTTACATTTTTGCCGGGCAATTCAATCTTCAGTTCTTTGAGAATCTCCAAGACGGCGGCAGGGGTAGGTGGCAAGAGACTTTGAGTATTCATTACCAGTTTTCCGAGATTTATATTCGTGAGACAGTCCACATCTGCCAAAGGGTTTATTGCATTCAAGACTTCAGCCGTAAATTCCGGATAGGGCAGAGGCAGCTGTACAATGAGTCCATTCGGATTTTCCTGACTCTGTATTTCTTCCACTTTAGAGATGATGAGATTTTTTCCCGCGTCAGGGGGTAATTGGTGGAGTTTAAAATTAATTCCCACATTTCGCGCCGCTTCTCCTTTTTTTGAAACATAAGTTTTTGAAGGCTTGTCGTCTCCTACCAAAAGAACGGCGAGAGAGGGGATAGCGCCTTGTTTTTTGAGCTCTTCGACTTTCGTCTTTGTCTGCTCAAGAATTCGATCCGCGATTGTTTTGCCGTTTATGAGCTGGGACATTTGAGAGGAATAATTTTTTCGTTGGCTGCGAAAATTCGCTTTGCTCATCGCGCAGCACCGCGATAATTTTGTAAAACAAAATTATTTTGCGGTGCTCGGGGACAAGGATTCGAACCTCGGTTACCAGGGCCAGAACCTGGTGTCCTACCACTAGACGATCCCCGAATATATATCCAGATATGCTATCTGAATTGCTATTCTGTCTTTTTTCTAAAGTCTGTTTCCAAATGGAAACTTCACGGCATTTTTGAGGATATCAGTTGTCTATCTCAGCTCCCTCATGCAGATTTTCTAAAAAACGTTCACTTACCACTATTATATCAGACCAGCGCCAGCCATGAGCAAGAAATATCGTTTCATTCGCTATATGACGTTTTGATTCATCGTCCAGCAAAAATACCTTGGGGTTTTCTTTGGTTTTTACCAAAGATCCTCGAACGAGTTTTTTTTCATTCACTATCGGTGAATAACCCTCGCGGGTTTCTTGCCCATCGTCAAACCCGTCGTCATCGCTATCAGCGAGCCATAGAGCGCTGCCTTGTTTTATTTCTTCTATTTTTGTCAAACCGTCTTTGTCCCCGTCAAGTTCTGCGCTTTTTTGGAGATTTTTTTGCGTGAATATGGCCTTTTTTTGTCCGTATTTTGTTTTGTTGGCAGGCAGGAAATCGTGCATCGCGTTCACGAGTGTATCATAGGAATAGCGATAGTCAAGTCCGCGCCCTACGCCAGGTTCCTGAGTTATAAATTCTTGGGTTTCGTCATCGTATCCTTTCACTACCACGGTGTGATAATCCGGGCCTCCTCGCAGAAAATAGGGGTTATTGAGCTGTTTCCCGTACAGAGGGACTATAACCGGTCTTTGCATGTCTAACTCTGATTTAATATCTTCTACGCTCGGATCCTCAACTTCTTTCGCTTCCCAATTGAAAAAATTGTTAATAATTTCAACAATCTGGCTTACGTTTGTGTCTTTATTGAATCCGAAGTGTTTATTTTCAATGTTTACAATACGCAAAATTTCGTCATGAGCTGTTTTTTTTGGTATTCGTTCAGCTTGAAATCCTTTATAAAATTGGTCCACGATTAGGATAGTGGCTTCTTCGCAAGCGTCTTGCCAAGGCTGTCGCCAATCGCTGTAAGGAGCTTGCAAAGTAAAAGGGACCCTCAGAGTGAAGGCAAAAACTTTTTGGCTTATGGTGAGGCCAAATAGTATCGCGAGGCAAAACGCCATACGGGCGGAAAATGCGATTTTCATGGCTTAAGAAATTAGTTCTCCGCCAAACGCAGAGGCCAAATGCTGCAATTCTTTTTGGGTTTCGTCAAGAGAACCTTGTTCCACTATCACCCGCAGACAAACCGGCAGCTTCAAAATTTCTGAAAAAGCGGATTCTATGGTTTGTCTATTTTTGCTTTCTATTATTTTTTCTTTATGAAAGTCGAAAGAGGCCTTCATGACCACGCAATTGTTTTCAACAGAATCCACTTCACACATTTTTAAAATGAAAACGAGAGATGGATGAGTTTTTTCTACTGCCGAAAGTACGAGAGGCCACGCTTCGTTCACCTGTTTTTTTTCTAGAATAATGTCTACTTCCGGTTTTTCTGTTTCAGTATGCCTCTGCGTGTCTGTTTTTGCCTCTATTTTTTGGGGTATTGTCTTGGGTTCTTTGTTGTTCTCTTCATTTTTGTCGGTTTTTTTCTGGTTCGTTTTTTTTGTCTCTTCTTTTGTCGCTGCTTGAGCTTCTGTTTCTTGCCCCCATTCCAAGATAAGCATTTCAAGCGGAAGAGAGGGAATGGGAGCCGAGGGGATTTGGCCTGCCCGTTTCATGAATAGTTCTATGAGCTTGAGAAGCTTCCGAGCGTTCATGGTTTTGAGTATCTGTTCCAGAGTCTGAAGTTCATGCTGAGAAAATTTGTCGGCCGCTAATGCATTGTTATTTTGGTAAATGGCTATGTCGCGGAGCAATGAAATCATATCTTCGGCAAATTGATCGAAGCGGAGGCCTTCTTCGCTCATGTGCTGTAGGAGTGCGAGGGCTTTGGGTTTATCGTTTTGATTGAGTAAATCTATCAATTCATATTGAATCTCGCGCTTTGTGCTCGGTATGATGAATTCAATCAATTCCGCGGTGATATGTTTTTCTCCTGAGGCCATCGCGTGATCGAGGAGCCCTATGGCGTCTCGCACGCAGCCTTCACTTTTTTGGGCGATTCTTTCGAGGACTTCTTCATCCAGACTTATGCCTTCTTTTTTGCCTACAGCTGAAAGATGTTCCATCATTTCTGTTTTCGAGATTTTTATAAAATTGAATTTCTGACAGCGAGAAACAATGGTTACCGGCACCTTATGCAATTCGGTGGTCGCCAGAATAAACAAAACTTGGCTTGGGGGCTCTTCCAGGGTTTTTAGAAGAGCGTTAAAGGCCTGTGGCGAAAGCATGTGGACTTCATCGATGATGAATATTTTATAAGCAAGCCGTGTGGGTCTGAATTGAGCGTTCTCTATAATATTTTGTCGCACATTATCCACTCCGGTATGGCTGGCGGCATCTATTTCTATCACATCTATGGCAGAACCCGAGCTTATTTCTGTACAGCTGCCGCAGGCGCCGCAGGGTTCAGCGTCATCTTTTTTTCGTTTCAGACAATTAAGGGCCTTAGCTAGAATTCTTGCCAGGCTTGTCTTTCCCACCCCTCGAGGGCCTGAAAATAAGTAGGCATGAGCCGGTTTTTCTTTTTTTACTTGGTTCGTGATTGTTTGTACAATATGTTTTTGATTCACCACTTCTTTGAATTTTTGGGGGCGATGGGTATGGTATAGTGCCATAAAATCAAGATATTTTTCAGATACTTAGGCATGAAATTGTCATGGACTTTCATAGTATATAGCAGTTGTGGAAAAAGGTAAACGATATATTGCGTTTTGTTTTGCGGTGTTTGTATTTTTTAAGTATGTTTGTTTTTTATCCGGAGATAAGGGAGTTTTTTCCGCCTACTTGTATTCTTTCGGTTTCTATGCTATACTATGGATAATAGTATATAAGTCTTTTATTCAGTCATTATTAATATAGTTTTATGCCAAGAAAAGCCAATCCAGCTCTTCTCAAGCCCTTGAAACTCTCTGCGGCGCTTGAGGCAGTCGTGGGCCCAGGGCCCTTAGCTCGGGGAGAAGTCGTGAAGAAATTGTGGGAGTATATAAAATCTCACAATCTTCAGAATCCAGCGAACAAACGCAATATCATGGCAGACGACAAATTGCGGCCCTTATTCGGTGGCAAGAGCGAAGTAAATATGTTTGAAATGACCAAATTGGTTTCCGGACACATGAGTTAAATTCAGGATATGAAAAAATAAACCCCAAAAAACGGGGTTTATTTTTTTATCTTTCTATTCTTCTATGGTCTCTATAAAATTTCTAGAGACCATAGTCAGAATGCAGAGGCTATTCTTCCTCTGCGAAAAGAACGTTTAGCCTATCGTTTCAGGCCGGCCTGGCTGCCAGTCTGCCGATGAAGGCCACAAGAAGCGCTATGAAAGCATCACGGCTTTTTGTAGCCGTATCAGCCACTTCTTCATGCGAGAGCTCTTGGCCCGTGATCCCCGCGGCCATGTTGGTAACGCAGGAGATTCCCAGGATCTCGAGTGGATCCTGGCCCAAACGTTGGGCTACCTGGCGAGCCATGTGGCGAGCCGCGATCACTTCAGGAACTGTGCTCATTCCAACTAAGTCGGCGCCGGCTTTTCGAGCCATCTCCACTTCTGCCGGTGTCTCGTAGGTAGGGCCCGAGAAGGCGGCATAGACTCCCTCGCGGAGTTCCATGCCCAGAGTTCTGGCAGCATCCTGTGCCAGAAGACGAAGCCTTCGGGAGTAGACATCTGTCATGTCTGGGAAGCGGGTGCCGAGCCTGTCATCATTCGGTCCGCGCAGAGGATTTACGCCCATCAGGTTAACATGGTCTCTTATCAAGACCAAGTTTCCTGGCCTGTAATCTCTGTCCACGCCTCCCGCGGCATTGGTGACGATGAGGGTTTTGATGCCCATGGCCACCATAACACGGACCGGGAAGACCACAGTGTCCATGTCATGCCCTTCATAAAAGTGCACGCGGCCTTGCAAAGCCACGACATTCACTCCGGCCACGCGGCCAAAACAGACCTGCCCCGAATGTCCCTCAACGCTCGGCTCAGGGAAATGGGGGATGCCCCGGAAGGAATGTTTCTCTGCATCTTCAAAGGTGTCGGCAAAGGCCCCAAGCCCCGAGCCGAGCACCAGTCCAACGCTCGGACATCGGTCAAGGGCTCGCAGAGCTTCAAAAATTCTGTCGTAGGCTTTCAATTTGTCTTCTCCGTAGTTTGAGTACAGCTTACTTAATATCACGAATAAGAGGCAAAGTCCAATCTCGCCGTATCGCACATAAATATTTTTATGGGTCAGAGTGGCTAAGCAATTCTTTTATCTTAGGTGGAAAAACTAAAATTTAAAAAAACAGGTTAAACCTGTTTTTTTAAATTTTAGTTTAAGATAAAACTATTTTGAGATGATATTTTCCACTGCCCCCCAGTCGCTCTTGGCGTCTTCGGGTACGATCAAAACCACTTCATCACCCGGTTTTCCTTTGTAAAAGGTGGCCGAAGCCGTAAGGATTTTGTACATTCTTCCTGCCTGTTCCACTGTCCATTTTTGCGATTCTTCATCAAAGCGTAGTACTCCGATTATTCGTTTTCTTTGACAGGGGCCGATTTGTTTAAACAAAAATTGTCCGTTTGCTTTGATGCTAAGCTTCATCATATCTCCTTCGACCAATTTTGATTTGCTGGCGTAATTCGGAGCCACGGCATATTCTTTTCCGTCCGGGCCCACCATTTTTTCTCCATTAAAAACTCCTTCCACTATTTGTTCACCGCTCGGCAGGCTTACCGATTCCGTTTCTCTTATTTTATTATTGTATTGTTCTATCGGTGAAATTTTTTCTCCTTGCAAGAGTCTGAGAAGTCCCTCTACTTGGTCTTTTATAGCGTAAGCCGTTCGTTTGATCTGCTCCAGATTCGTAATTTGAGATTCTTTTGTTGAGTCTTGCTGAAGGCTTTGCTGTATTTCTGTGTTTTTTTCATCTCTCGTGCTTTGGTTTGGGACTTGCGCCATTTGATGGGATATGCCGGAAGTTTTTTCCGCGACGGGCAGCTCTTCCATGTGAAGATCTGAAAAATGTTCGCCGTTTAGAATGTCTGATATTTGATTCATATGTTTGTGTTTATGTTTTATGAGCGGCTGAGACCGGGAAGATTTCCCAAAATTATTTTTTTTCGTTTTCGTATGAACAGGCCAATGGAGCATCTGTGTTTTTTTGGTATCCTACAGGGAGGCCTCTATCATATCTGTTTTGCCGCTTTTTTCCGCGCCACCGAGTTTGGTTCTTTCAAGTATTTCAGCTTCCACAATACCTCGATCTCTGCCATATTTCAAGCGAGACAATTGCTTTATGGCTTCGCCCAGTTCTTTGTTGCCCGGTTTCGGAGGATAACTCAGCATACTAAAGGGCTTGGCCGTCTCATTGTCTATGAGCAATTTGGTATAGTAAGAAAATTGTTGAGGATTCAAGAGATCATAAGATCCAAACACAGGGGCAAACTCTTTTGCCAGTATATCCGCGTCCTCAGGGCCAATACGCCCTACGCACATGGTTCCCACATTGCCGAGCACCGCGTCCCGAATCGCGGATTTTCCTTTGTCGTCGGTGAGTTGGCCCATGTATTGGTGCGCGATAATAAGATCAAGCCGATATTTGCGGGCTTCTGAGAGAATGGTTGAGATTGAGTCAGTTACAAAATTTTGGAATTCGTCAATATAAAGATAAAAATCTTTTCGATGTTCTTCGTCCGTGGAGGCCCGGGCCATGGCAGCCATCTGAAGTTTGGCGACCACAATGAGGCCAAGAAGTTTGGCGTTAACTTCGCCCGTGGTGCCTTTGGAAAGATTAACCAAGAGAATTTTTTCTTCGTCCATGAGTTCGCGGAAATTGAATCCTGATTTTTGCTGTCCCATGATATTGCGCATCATTTCATTTTCCACGAATCTGCCTACCTTTGAAATAAGATAGCCGAGCATTTCTGATTTGTGAAAATCGCTCGTTTGCGCCATTTCTTTTTCCCAAAAGGCTCTTACCACCGGATCTTTGAGTTTCACCAGATATTTTTTTACATACGCGTTGTCTGTAAACATCCGGGGAATATCTATAATGGTTCCGGGGTCATTGAGGTCTGCCATGAGAGTAAGCATGACATTTCTCATGTTGTGCTCAAACATGGGCCCTATCATTTCCGGAGGGAAGAGTTTGTAGAAAATGCTGATCATTTCCTGGACCGCGAAGTCTTTTTGATCTTCGGTTTTTGCCTCGAGCATGTTGAGGCCTATGGGCCGCTCGAGATCAGAAGGGTTGAAAATCACTACGTCATCAGCTCGGTGTTTGGGCACATGTTTGAGCACGTCTTCCACCAGGTCTCCATGCGGGTCCACCACGCAAACGCCTTTGTCGTTTTGTATGTCTTGTATGGCCAAATTTTGTATCAGTACCGATTTTCCAGTGCCTGATTTGCCGATAATATAGAGATGGCGGCGACGATCGGCTTCTTTGATGAATATGGAAGTATCTATGCCTCGGTATTTAACATGGCCGAGGAGAAGCCCTGAATTCGCCACGTTGGATGGAGGAGGAGCCGTGCGCCCGCTTAGCCATTTGATATTTGGAGCTTCGGTGGAATGAAGCGGCAGATGCCATAGTCCGGCCATTTCTTCGGTGTTCACCAGCGTTTTGCGATGTTCATGAAAGCTTCGGTAGATGAATTCCTGGATGATTTTTTTTTGATTCCGCGGCATAATGGCGCCAAATTCATTGCCATAACGGTAGAGATTGAATTGGCTGAATGAGTTGAGAATGTTTTCCAGATTTAAGCGCGCTGTATTTTCATTGTCCGACGCGGAGACAACTCGTATGGTCATATCCAGACCTCCTTTGGACAATTTTTGTTCAATTCCCTTGAGCATTTCTTCTTCCATGGAAGAAAGCTGGTAGCGGTTGTTCATGGATTGATGATCCTTGTTTGAGGAACTCAAAACCACTTCGCGGAATGCTTTGCCACTTTTGCCTATGCCTTGCATAAAGCGACTTCTATGCGCGACACGTTCAAATTTTTCCCCTTTTTTAACTTCTCTCACTATGTAGACTCCTTGTCTGCGCCAGGATCGCTTCGCGGAACGAATTATGTATTGGACTGCCACTGAACTGTTTTCCTCGCGTACCCGTGAAAGCGCGTTCAACAAAGAAGACAAAGGATCGGAATCCATGCTTTTGTATGTCTTGAAGGGGAAGACAAGGGTTTTTTTGGCGGCGAGATAAGATCCGAGAACAGTACTTTGGGGCCCGAAGATATTATAATCACTCATTTCTTCTATGTGAGCGTAAGGATATTGAGCATGAATCTGCTGTTCGAGAAAATTACGTAATTTGTGCGGCACGGCCACGTAAAAATAAATAAGGCTGTTGTGCACTACCAGTTCAAAAGAAAGATGATCCGAACGTCCGCGGAACCAGCTGAGTACGCCTCGTTCAGCTCGAAGCCCCGCTATGGTGGCAAACAAAGTTTCGGTAATGCCGATTTCTTCTTTTATGTGTTCGAGTCTGTCTTCCTGCTGAGGATTTTGGCCTGTTCCTTCGGATTTTCGTTCTTTGGGAACTTGGATTTGGAGTACCACTCGGTCAAAAGCTCCTGCTATCTTAAAAATATTTCTCGTGAATATGCTGACAAGATACGATAAGCTCCCTATGGCAAGAATGACCAAGAGGGAGAGAATGATACTAAAAAAAACATCAGCGCCCGGTGTCGGATTTCCTGAAAGAGACCCGTATTGATTATTGAGAAAAAGCTGAAGCATAACGTGAGGCTTCTGGCCTAGCTATTTTTGTTCATGTTTGAGCGTGATAATTCGGTCTGCTTTGATTTTTGCTTCTTGTTCCAAGAAAAATCGATTGATCCCCGGAAGCATTTTAAGCCATTCCACCAGAAGTCTGAAGATTTGTTTTATTTTTATGTGTGAATCTTTGAGCAGATTTCGTATCTTCCAAGCCGTTTCTTCGCCTTTTATTTTGAATTCCTGTTTTTGCACCGGCGTGAGCTCCTGGTACGCATCGTTTAATCCTTCTTCGAGAATATGTTCTATTTTTATGGTTACTGGATCTTTGGTCTGGGGCATGACCGACTTTGCCTTTTGTTTTTTGGCGCCCAATTTTTTTCTAAGGCTTTTCAAGGTTTCGTCAAGGAAACTTTCTTGGCTTCGAATCGAGAGTGGTTCTTTCTTTTCTGATTTTTCCTGTTCTTGGCCGCCGATACGCGGAATTTCGGGCGCGGATTCGGGAGCCCGAGGTTTTGGTTCAAAGACCGGGACTGGAATTTGATCCAAAATAGAAGCGGGTTTTTGCTCGGCCGCCAGAAGAAAGTCTTTATCTTCGTTCATCTCTCCTGGTTTGAGATTATTATTTTGGACTGGCATAGCTCAATGGCGAGAAATAAAGCGTATATGGACATGCGCATTTCATAGTATAGCAAAAAGAAACTGGAAAAGCCACGTTTTTTTGGTCTGGATTAATCGGAGCAGCTCAAAATTATTTTTGAGGTGGATGTATTATTTTTCTATCCTGCTTATTTTTTGTCCTTCAGGCGTGTCTTCCACCAAAAACCCCAATGAATGGATATCGTCTCGTAAAGTATCGCTTGTTTGAAAATTTTTCCCTTCGCGAGCTTTTTGTCTTTGTTTCAAGAGTTCCTGAACTTCATGCGGAATATGAAGAGGTCTCCCGGGGAATGTCCGGAGTTCAAGAGCGAGTATCTTATCAAAGGCAGAAATCATCGCTAGAGATACTGTTTTTTGTTTCAGGGCATTTTGAAGCACTGCCAACGCTTCAGCCGTGTTTAGGTCATCACGGATAGCGCCGAAAAATTCTTGTATCACGTGGGGGTCTCCCGGTTCCTGTTCTGAAATTTCGGCGATACGGCTACGCAGATGTTTGAGTCCTTGTTCGGCCGCTTCGAGCGCTTTCCAAGAGAAAGCGATCTGTTTCCTGTAGTGAGCCTGCAGGAGAAAATAACGGTAGGAGAGAGCGGATATGTCTCGTTTTATGATCCTTTCAAGAGTAATGAAATTATCTCCGGATTTAGCCATTTTTTCTTTATCTCCAAAGCTTAGAAATTCTCCATGCAGCCAATACTGCACCCAGGGTTTAATTCCTGTCGTTGCTTCGGTCTGAGCTATTTCATTGCTGTGATGCACGGGAATATGATCTATACCGCCGCAATGAATGTCAAATTGTTCTCCAAGGTATTTTACACTCATGGCCGAACATTCTATATGCCAGCCGGGAAATCCCATTTTTCCGAAAGCCTCCCATTCCATTTGACGTTTTTCCTCTGGTTTTGAAAATTTCCATAAGGCAAAATCATGGAGATTTTTTTTTGAACCCAAAGAAACTCGAGCTCCGGGTTTGAGTTCTTGTGTTTGGAGACCGGCCAATTTTCCGTAATCCGGTATTTTGGAGCTGTCAAAATAAATGCCGTCTTCTGTTTCATAGCTTATTCCCTTTTCAGTGAGCTTTCGAACCATTTCAATCTGCTCTGGAATATGGTCTGTGGCCTTGCACCATAATGAGGGTTCAAGAATGTTGAGCCGCGAAAGGTCTTGTTTGAAAGCTTCTGTGTATTTCGCGGCTATATCCCAGGCGCTCTGTCCTTCGCGTTTTGAACCTTTTTCCATTTTGTCTTCTCCGTTATCCGCGTCGTCGCTCAGATGTCCCACATCTGTTATGTTCATGACATGATACACGTCATATCCTTCTTGTTTAAGAGTTCTTTTGAGAATATCTTCAAATACATAGGTGCGCAAATTTCCTATATGGGCGTAGTTGTAAACCGTGGGGCCGCAGGTGTACATGCCGACTTTTTTCCCGTGCAGCGGTTTAAAACTTTCTTTTTTGCGTGTGAGGCTGTTGTACAGTTTTAACATAGTTTGTATAACCGGTGGTGTGTCGGCAAGAGAAAGGCGTTCTTCTGTCTTGGTTGGAATAAGAGAAGGTGATGATGCCTCGTCTTTCGTCATGATTTTTATATCGCGATTTCCCAGTCTTTAGTATAGGCGAGCAAGTAAACTAAAGCAAGCGCATTTGATTTTTTTTTATTTTTTTTCTATACTTGAGCATTAGAATATTTTTATATATATGAAATTATTATTAAGATGGATTATAAACGCGGCCATGCTCATGGTTTTGGCATTATATTTGCCTGGCATAGAAGTGGAAGGATGGTATGCCGCTTTTATGAGCGCCCTTCTTTTGGGCTTGCTAAACGCGCTTCTGAGACCACTCTTGCTTTTGTTTACTTTACCCATTAATATCCTTACGCTTGGACTTTTTACTTTTGTCATAAACGGCTTATTGTTCTGGTTTGTTTCGAGTATTGTGGAAGGTTTTTCAGTATCAGGCTTCTGGAGCGCTTTTTGGGCGGCCTTTATTATGAGCGTTTGCAATTGGCTGGTGAGTTCTTTGTCTGATAAGAAATAAAATCTATTTCGAAATAAGCCCCGGCACATTTTTTGCCTATGCTTGATGCATTTTTTAGAAATTTGAAACAAGTCTTCGCTTCAAAAAAATTCCTGCTCTATCCATTTTTTGGGGTAGCGGTTTTTTTTGTTTTGTTTTTGCTTGCTTATTTTGTCCGGCAACAGGCTCTTCTCGTGTTTCAAGAGCACAGTGAAGCTTTAAAACAGGGGAATTTGAAAGAGGCTTACGATTTGACTTCATCGTTTTTTCAAGATGAGGTGTCTTACACGGTTTTTGAAAATTTTTTTCTTTTTTCAGCTTCAAATCTTGACATGATAAAGATCAAAGAAAAAGATACAGAACGCAGAACGGCGACAATCTTGGCTGAATTCACCTTCAAAGACGGCTCTCCGTCAATATTGCTTAGCTATGTGCTAAGCAAGGACTCTGGACTCTGGCGGATCAGCTCTATAGATGGAAGCAAGAAGGGAGAAGAGCTGAAAGCCATAGGCGTTGGGGTTCCTGCCATTACTAGTGTTCAGTTGGGTTCAGGCTTGAGTGAAGAGCCCTCTGTCCTTAGAGAGCAGACTGATTTTGATAGATATGAAAGCATAGACATGGTGGGACAAGTTTTCCATGTGCAACCGGGAGCGGAACTGAACGCGGTCCTCTATAATATGGAGCAAGACAGACAAATAGCCGAGAAAACTTTGAATGTTCCTGATGGCCAAGATTCATTTAAGTATTTTTTTTCGTTTAAACGCGGTGAAGAAGGACATTTTGTAGGCAATTACGAAATAAGGCTTAAGTTAAGGGTGGGAGGAGACGGTTCTGCTTTTATTTATCAAACCTATTCTCTGCGCGTGATCTAAGACTATGGCCAAAAAACAATTAAAAATAATTTCAGTGGGAGGATCTATTATTATTCCAAAGACAGGATTTGATATTTCTTTTCTCAAAAAGTTTCGCCGTCTTTTGATTAAGGAGATAAAAAAAGGCCAGCGTTTTATTTTGGTGGTGGGAGGAGGCACAACGTGCAGGATGTATCAAGGGGCGGCCGCCAAGATCAGCCGTTTGAGTTCAGAGGATTTGGATTGGATTGGCATTCAGAGCACTGTCTTCAACGCTCATTTTATGCGTTTCATGTTCAAAGATTACGCCTATTCCAAGATTGTTCAGAATCCAAGTGAAAAAATATCCAGCGCTAAGCCTATTGTCGTGGCCGCCGGATGGAAGCCTGGCGCTTCAACCGATATGGATACAGTGCTTCTTGCCAAGACTTATGGAGCCAAAGAGCTTATAAACCTCTCCAATGTGTCTTATGTGTATGATAAAGATCCGCGCAAACACGCGGGCGCGAAAAAAATAGAACAGATTGATTGGAAAACATTCAGAAAAGATATTGTGGGCATGGGCGCTTCTTGGAAGCCGGGAAGCAATCTGCCCTTCGATCCCGTGGCCAGCAAAGAGGCCGAGAGCCTGGGCCTTAAAGTTTTGATGCTGGATGGAACAGACCTCAAAGAAGTAGAAAAGGCTCTTCAAGGTGATCAATTTAAAGGCACACTTATTTGGTAAAAATAAGTTTTGGATTCGATTTAGAGCATTCGCGCGTATCCCAAGCTGGCGTTAAGTTCAATGTTTTGTCCATTTTTCAGTTGTTTTGAAGCTGTACCGGTGCCTACCAGACAGGGTTTGCCGAGTTCGCGGCTTATAATAGCGGCATGAGTCAATATTCCGCCTCGGTCTGTGATAATCCCGGCGCATTGCTTCATGAGCGGCACATACTCAGGACTTGTCATGTCGCAAATCAATATTTCGTCTTTGGAAAGCTGAGCCTCCGCAATCTCGTTCGGCGCTATAATACGCGCTCTGCCTCGCGTCATTCCGGGACTTCCGGTGCGGCCGCTTAGCTTTTCATGCGTTTCTGTATTTTTTGAAGGTATCAAAGACTTGTGTGAATACAATGCCGGCAATATTCGATTGTAGTCTATAAACCACAATCCGTATTGACTGGAGGTGGTTGTTTCAAAATATCCTTGAATATAATTTTTTACGAAAGAAGTTTCGAGGACTTTTTTTATTTTTTTCTGTAATTCGGTATCAGACACCTCTAAAAAAGAAATAATTTTTTTTAATTCTGCCAGAGCCGCTTCATTTTTTTCACTCAATCTCCAGTCCTTAAAATCAAAATGAAACTCTATGGGTTTTGGATTCTCATAAAAGCCCTGGGTTAGTTTTTCGTGGCTGTCCGCTATGATTTCTCCAAAGAATCCCTGTTCATTGAGTACCGAGATGCTGGACCAGAGATGATCACTCGGGTGAGGAATAAAATGCGCGTCATAGAGACTATGGTCTATCTTTTGTTCTTTGAACCAGCCTTTGAAAACCTCATGAACCGTAAACCCGCGCATTCGCAGTTTGGGAAGCCGCTGATCTCGCGGCACGAGCCTCAGCGCGCAAAGATCATTCCCGTGTTCCTGGATGTATGCCAGACATTCCGCAGATCCGCGGAATACATCTTGGGCGGGAAAGATTGTTGGCTTATCGAAGGGGAAGGGGATCACAGAAGCCAATGTCTCCATGCGAGCGCGTTTTGTATTATCTTCTTGGCGCATCTCTCCTGATTTAGCGTGTCCGATCTGTTCTAGCCATTCGGTGAGAGAGATTTGTTTTTTGAGAAGGGTTTGTAATTCCATATAGGAAATATAGTATATCGTTGTTGCATTGACACGTAAAATCAGCTACGCTTCAGTACAGCATATCATATACCACTATTAAGGTGTACTAAGATGTCAGATACTCAAACTATAAAAGACAAACTGGACATCGTTGATTTTATTGCTGACTATGTCCAGCTCAAGCCTGCCGGAGTAAACCATAAGGGTCTTTGTCCTTTTCACCAAGAAAAGTCCCCGTCTTTTATGGTAAGTCGTCAAAATCAGGTTTGGCATTGTTTCGGTTGCTCCAAAGGAGGAGATATTTTCAGTTTTGTTCAGGAAATGGAAGGATTGGAATTCATAGAGGCTTTGAAGCTCTTGGCCGATAAAGCAGGGGTGGAGCTTGAAAGCCGCGAACGGTCTCAGATAGATTCAAGCAAAAAAAATAGGATAAAACAGATCAACACAGAGGCCGCTCGTTTTTATCATCATTTTTTGCTTCGCATGCCGAACGCCCGTCCTGCTTACGAGTATCTCAAAAGCAGAGGACTGAGAGAGCAGGGCATTGAAGAATGGCAGATCGGTTTTATACCTGTTCAATGGGATTTGCTCACCCAATATTTGCTAAAAAAAGGGCAGAGTATAGAAGATTTGGTGGATGCCGGCATTACCATAAAAAAGGATCAGGCTAACTCGTTCAGCAAACAAGGCTATTATGATCGTTTTAGAGGAAGGATTATGTTTCCCATTAAAGACGTGCATGGCACGGTCGTTGGTTTTACCGGCAGACTTTTGAAAGAAGATCCATCTGCCGGAGGAAAATATGTGAATACGCCCCAAACCTTGCTCTATGATAAATCTCGCGTATTATTTGGTTTGGATAAAGCAAAACAAGAAATACGTTCCAAAGATTTTATCATTGTGGTAGAGGGGCAAATGGACGTAATTTCCTCGCATCAGGCAGGACAGCATAATGTGGTGGCTTCGAGCGGTACGGCTTTTACAGAGCAGCAGATAGCGCTTATTAAGCGTTTTACAAAAAATGTCCGCATAGCTTTTGACACTGACTCTGCCGGAATCTCTGCGACTGAACGGGGGATTGACCTGGCTCTGGAAATCGGTTTGTCTGTAGATCTCATTCAGTTGCCTCCGGAAGCCGGAAAAGACCCTGCTGATTGTATTCAAAAAGACAAGGATATGTGGTTCAAAGCGGTTGAATCCATCAAACCGGTAATGACATGGCATCTGGACCGGATTTTGAGAAAATTTCATCTGGATGATCTAAAACAGAAACAAGAAGCAGTGGATCTCTGTCTCCAAAAAATCCGTAAAATTCCTTACGCTGTGGAGCGGGATTATTGGCTTAAAGAACTGGCTTCTCGGACCGGAGTGGACCATAGCGTTCTTCGTGAAGATCTCAAACGTATAAGCGATGACGCGCTTCGTGTTCGATCTCCATCTCAAAATTCCACTGTTTTGGACTCAGCTCAACAAAGTAGAGCCGTGAATGACAACTCACTTATGCTTGTTGAGGAGCTTTGCGGTCTTTTGTTGGGCCACAGAGAATTGGCGCCTCTGGCTTTTTCTTCTGGCCTGGAAGATACGCTATCCACATACCCCCTGCATGCCGAGCTTTACGGATTTCTTAAGATCGAGTATACTAAACATGGCTCTCTGGATATAGAGATGTTTCGGAATACGGTTCCCGAGAGGCTTAAACATCTCTTCCAAGTACTTCTCATGAGATCTGAGTTGGTTTTTTCAAATGCGGAATTTTTTGATCCTCGCAAGGAATTTTTGTCTGTTTCAGAACGCCTGAAGAAAGAACACAGATTCAAAAGAAACCAAAATTTAAGCACCAGAATAGCTCAGGCAGAGCAAAGCGGAGACAAAGTTCTTCTTGGATCGCTTATAAAAGAATTTCAAGAATTGCAGTAAATTTTTTGAGTTCAGATCACCCTGAGGTCCTGACTAAAGGTTATCTAGGGACAGGAGATTAAATTTATTATATTTAAATTAAAAATACATAGCCATTGTGTGGCGTAATGGCACGCTAAGAGTGTTATTACGTTTTTATCACATTCATGCCAAAGAAAAGGAGTACAATCAAAACCGGACGTCGCCCTAGGAAAGCTTCGTCCTCCTCGGCCGTCAAAAAAGCGGTCTCAACAAAGTCTCGCTCTATCAGAAAGGCCTCAACCATACATTCAAAAGCAGGCTCAAAAAAAATAGTTCAAGCGAGCAAAGAACGCATTTCAGGATCTCAGACTTCAAAGAAAAATCAGACCTCTCATACAGCCCAGAAAAGGGCTTCAAAAAAAAGAGGTTTTCAGAATTTTCGCTCTTTCAATAAAAAAGAAAAGGAAGCCCTTATTTCAGTGAATCCGCCCAAGAACGCGGAAGTTTTGTTTTTGATTCAAAAAGGACGCAACAGAGGCTTTCTCATTGAAAAAGAAGTTTTGAGCCTTTTCCCTTATTTGGAGTGCTACATTCCTGAGTTTGAATATTTTTTGGATATTCTTGATAAAAATAGCATACAAATTGTAAGCGGTCCTGAAGGGGGTCTTCTTGGCCAGCGCCATGCCACTTCTCATATTATCAACAAATTACAAGGAGAACAGCCGGATGTGGAACGCGGGTTTTTTGATTTGGGCAGTATTTCTCAGGACTCCATTCAAATGTATTTGCGAGAAATAGGCAAAGTTCCACTTTTGAATGCTGAAGAAGAAGTGGCTTTGGCAAAAAGAAAAGAACGGGGCGACAAAGACGCCGAACACCGCATGATAGAGGCCAACCTGCGTTTGGTAGTTTCCATAGCCAAGAAATTTGTGGGCAAAAGTCTGTCTTTGCTTGATCTGATTCAAGAAGGAAACATTGGTTTGTTCCGCGCGGTCAAAAAATTTGATTACCGCAAAGGTTATAAATTTTCCACATATGCCACGTGGTGGATACGCCAAGCCATAACGAGAGCTCTTGCCGATCATTCGAGAACCATCAGAATTCCGGTGCACATGGTGGAAACCATAAACCGGCTCACTCAGATGCAAAGACGTCTTCTCCAGGATCTGGGCCGCAAAGCCACCCCCGAAGAATTGGCCGCTGAAATGGGAGAAGAAGTGGAGAAGATAAGACATATCATAAAAATTTCCCAGGCCACGGTTTCTCTTGAAACTTCGGTGGGAGACGACGACGATGACGACACTTCGCTTTCTGACTTTATTGAGGACGTAAAAAATGTGAGCCCAGTTCAGGCGGCCGGTTCAGAGCTTTTGAAAGGGTATATTACCGAAGCCATTGCCGATTTATCGCCTCGGGAAAAGAAAATTCTTGAGATGCGTTTTGGTTTGGCAGATGGGGTGACGCATACGCTCGAAGAAGTGGGCAAGGAATTTGGCGTTACGAGAGAAAGAATACGTCAAATTGAAGCAAAAGCTCTTGAAAAAATTCAAGGTTTTGAGGTTATTGAAAAATTGAGAGACTATTAGAACCCAGCTCAAAAATAATTTTGAGCCAGTTTCAAAGCAGTTTTGAGGGAAAAAAGTGAAGATTGAGAGAGACATAAACGGTATTATGACGAGGAAAGCTGAACTTTTTAGACCCAAAACTGATTGAAAATGGGCCATGAGTTATTTTTGAGCTGAGGCTCTAAGATTGTACAGTTTCCCTTTGTTCGTGAAAGAGCCGCCTGAAAGGCGATTTTTTTGTATTGGACGAATTAAGCGAATAGAAATGAATGGATATGGTCTCAGAACCATCCTTTACATCCCACACACAACCACCCCTTAGATCCCCTCCTTAGTAAAGGAGGGGATCGTGGATGCGAGGTCTCCGCCCGCCTTTACTAAGGGGAGAACTCTCAGTATCGGTCTCTCCCCCTTTATTAAGGGGGAGATGTAAGAGGGGGTTTGGGAGTTTATTCAGACAATCTCACAAGCACCCCTTGCAGCCCCCTCCTTGTGGAGGAGGAGAACAAGAGATGGTGTGGATTTTCGCGCCAACACTTTTTTCATATTGACTTTCTTTTCTTACTATGGGATACTGGTTTTCGTTTTCCAACAAGGGAGGAAAAACGCACATGGATCGTACGGAACGTTATCTCGTTTTTTATCACTATGCGCTGGCCTTGCTTCTGGGAAGATCTGGAGACGGAGTTGCTGCTGAGGCCTCTCGGGCCTTCGAAGACTTTGACCTCAAGGATGACTGGGGATCATGCACCTTTACGGCCATCATGATCTCTCGGATGGGAGTTCCGGCTGATTGGCGAGACCTCTTTGTGAGAGCCATTCTCTCTGCGATTTGTCGTTTTGACGACGACAATCTCCATCGCGCCTGTGGGCTCGCACTTCTCAAGCTCGATGCTCGGGATGAGCTCGAAGCCCACTACCGGACGGCAGAGACCGGGTCTCAAGACCTGGAATGTCTGGGCGCTGTGCTTGATCATATGAGGATTTCCCGGCCGACTCGGGGAGACGACGAGACTGCGGCAGCCTAGCCTGTTCTAGGCTTTTGAGCTCATCACTGTGCGCGCATTCCTTTGTATTTATCGCGATGAATGCGAAGGAATAAAAATATCCCCGGAATGGGGATGTTTTATTATCTCTATAAACCACCGGCGTAGCCGGGGTGTGTACGTTTGAAGGCGACGCCGTATACTACCACCGCCCGGCAGGGCGGTGGTAGTAGTAAGCTATACGCGTATGCAACAACATAAACGTACGATACGTACCCTATCA
>JACPSK010000007.1:0-8781 GCA_016193335.1 Candidatus Magasanikiibacteriota bacterium
ACGACCAACTCGATTGACGGGACATTTTCCCAAGTAAAACAAAAAGTCCACGTACATCGTGGACTCGCAACCAACAAACAAATGGCGATGATTTCCGACCTGTTACGAGGTGAGATAGCAACTAGAAATGTCCATTAAACCGTTTAAAAATAACCTAAAATAATAGTAGCATAAACTACTAAAAAAACAAAAACCCCCGGCAAAGGAGGCTCAACGTTATTTCACATCAGAAAAGTGACAAAAACCTGAGACCGTTTAGTGTTCTTCTTTTTTCAAAGAAGAAATGTTTCCAGAAAGGAGGTGATCCATCCACAGCTTCCGCTACGGATGCCTTGTTACGACTTCACCCTGATTACTGACCTCACCTTAGTCCCCCTTACGGGAGCCTTCGGGTGCTGCCAACTTTCGTGGTGTGACGGGCGGTGAGTACAAGACCCGAGAACGTATTCAACGCGCCGTGGCTGATGCGCGTTTACTAGCGATTCCAACTTCATGCAGGCGAGTTGCAGCCTGCAATCTGAACTGAGACCGGTTTTCTGGGATTAGCTCCACCTCGCGGTTTGGCTACCCTCTGTACCGGCCATTGTATCATGTGTGTCGCCCTGGACGTAAGAGCCATGCTGATTTGACGTCGTCCCCACCTTCCTCCAGCTTGCGCTGGCAGTCTCGTGTGTACAATGTAACACACGACGAGGGTTGCGCTCGTTACCCCACTTAAGGGTACACCTCACGGCACGAGCTGACGGCAACCATGCAGCACCTATCTAGCACCCTCGAAGGCGTCCGGCGTTTCCGCCGGATTGCAGCTAGTAGTTGAGCCCAGGTAAGGTTCGCCGCGTATCATCGAATTAAACCACATGATCCACCGCTTGTGCGGGTCCCCGTCTATTCCTTTGAGTTTTAGCCTTGCGGCCGTACTCCCCAGGCGGTGCACTTAACGCGTTAGCTTTTTTAAACGGCACTGAAAGGGTCGATACTTCCAATACCTAGTGCACATAGTTTAGGGCGTGGACTACTGGGGTATCTAATCCCATTCGCTACCCACGCTTTCGTCCCTGAGTGTCAGGACTGTTCCAGCATACTGCCTTCGCCTTTGGTGTTCCTGCCGATATCAACGCATTTTACTACTACACCGGCAGTTCCATATGCCTCTTCCAGCCTCTAGTCAAGTAGTTTTGATGGCGGTTCTCGGGTTAAGCCCGAGGATTTAACCACCAACTTACTTGTCCACCTGCGGACGCTTTACGCCCAATGAATCCGGATAACGCTTGAGGTCTCTGTATTACCGCTGCTGCTGGCACAGAGTTAGCAACCTCTTATTCCTCAGGTACCGTCACGAATTCTTCCCTGAGAAAAGCAGTTTACACCCCGAAGGGCGTCTTCCTGCACGCGGCGTCGCTCCGTCAGCCTTTCGGCCATTGCGGAATATTCTTGACTGCAGCCTCCCGTAGGAGTCTGGGCAGTGTCTCAGTCCCAGTGAGCCGGGTCACGCTCTCACGCCCGGTACCCGTCATAGCCTTGGTGAGCTTTTACCTCACCAACAAGCTGATAGGACATAGGCTCCTCTCTGAGTGATAAATCTTTACATGGGAATGTCTTGCGACCCCCCATGACCATCGAGTATTAATTCCAGTTTCCTGGAGCTATGCTCGACTCAGAGGTAGATTACCAATGTGTTACGCTCCCGTTTGCCGCTCGTAATCCCGATACACTCTAGAGACATCCGCGCATTTGCGCTATATCTACAAAGTGTATCGGGGCACGTCGCTCGACTTGCATGCCTTAGACACGCCGCCAGCGTTCATCCTGAGCCAGGATCAAACTCTCAATAAAAGAGAACTGAGAAGGCTTTAGAACTCTGTCAGAAACAAAATTCAACCCGCTCCTGTCCTCCAGATGTTGTCATCACGACAACATTGAGAATATTATCCCGATAAATCGGAATTATAGATTCAAGTTAGGAATAAACGATCTTATTAGGTTTTTGTCACATTTTTAATGTGAACGATTGAATTGTAAGGATCAGGCCCTAAAGAAAAAAGAGGAACCCAAAATTGTAGAGTTGCTCTTTTTTCGCCTCAGTATCCCGGCTCATCCGGGACTTGAGAGAATACTTGAGTTGTATATTATTTCTTTAGTGCTCGAATAGTATATATAGGGACTTGAAAGCTGTCAAGGGGATATGCTGTGTAGGATATGGGGATAACAAAAAAACCCATAAATAGAGGCCCTTCTGTGACAAGTAACATTTTACCGGCAGTTAAACCGACATTACCCTTTGCTTTCAATAATAATCTCTTGATATTTTGTCAAAGTATAGATTAATTTTTTCTAAACACTTCATTTTCTTATCTGCCCTGTCCCCCTCGCCATCCACTTATAACTCGTCAACTCTTTCAAAGCCATGGGCCCGCGCGCGTGCAGTTTCTGCGTGCTAATGCCGATTTCCGAGCCAAGTCCAAACTCCACTCCGTCTGTAAAGGCAGTGGACGCATTGGCGTATACTGCCGCCGCATCAACATTCCGCAAAAAATATTCAATGGTTTTCTCGTCTTGCGCAATAATGGCCTCACTGTGTTTTGAACCGTATTTTGTAATGTGCTTCATCGCGTTCTCTACCCCGCTGACCGTTTTTATGGACATTTTTAGAGACAAAAACTCTGTACCAAAATGTTCAGCCCCGGCCATATGAAGCAATTCCTCTTTATAATGATCCTCAAGCCGCGCATAAGCACGCTCATCAGCAAACAAGGTCACTTTCTCTGTCGCCAACTTTGAGACAAGTTCTGGCAAATCTGCCAAACGATCTTCATGAACCAGCAAAGTATCGAGTGCGTTGCAAACTGAAGGCCGCCGCGTTTTTGCGTTAAACACAATTTCTTTCCCTTTTCTCAGATCTCCCGAGACATCAAAATAGGTATGCACGATTCCGGCCCCGGTCTCTATGATCGGGACTTTAGCATGCTCGCGCACAAAATTAATGAGTGTTTGACTCCCGCGCGGAATAATGACGTCTATACATCCTCGGGCATTCAAAATTTCGATGACAGCCTCACGATCAGTGGGCGCCAGATACAAAACATTTTTATCCACGCCATGTTTTTCGAGCACTGTATGAATAAGGCGCGCTATTGCCTCATTCGAATCTTTCGCCTCGCTTCCGCCTTTCAATACACAGGCATTGCCCGATTTAAAACATAAAGAAAAAACATCAAAAGTCACATTGGGACGCGCTTCGTAAATAATACCAGCAACGCCGAAGGGCACCGAAACTTTCCTCAAATTTAAACCGTTTCCGAGCGTTCTCTCTTCCAAAACTCTGCCGATCGGGTGCTCAAGCGCCGCCACGTTTCGCATGTCATGGGCGACATGTTCAAGTCTCTCAAAATTAAGCTCAAGACGATCATAACGCGGGTCATCTGTACCCATACGACAGAGATCAAGCCTGTTCGCGGATAAAATAATTTCTGAACGCTCTATAATAGCACCCGCGAGATCAGCCAAAACTCGATTTATTTTTTCTTCTGGTATGTCGAGGAGAGCGTGGCTTGCGCGCTGTACTTTTTGTAATTCTTCCTGAATCGAAATCATATTAGTTTTTCATACCGCGTAACAAGTGGACAAGATGACCAATTCTAGTACCTTTTTTATAAGCTTCCATAGCCTGTCCGGCATTTAGTTTATACGGCTTAAGCAATTTTTTAAGTTCTCTCCCCGAAATATTATAATTCGGATTCGCCAGTTGATACTTCTCGAACATATATTTTGATTCGTCGTATGTATAATACTCAAACTGAACCCCGTATTCGACTTCATTATGGTGATAACCTCTAAAGTTTATCATCGCTTCTGTTTGTTCTTTGAAACCAATGATAACTTCTTGAAGCTCTAAACCGCAAGAATCAAACAGCTCTTCCACGAGCTCAAACGGAACACGACCGCCTAATTCCGCGATTACAGAGCCGCCCGGTTTGATAACTCTTTTTGCACTCTGCAAGTAGGCATACTGCGCGGCCAATGCCCAATATATAAACTCCTTTGGGGGACGATATTTTTCGTAATATTCGGGAGGCGCAAAGCTGCCTTTTTGGTCTCCTTTTGATAAATCTTCTTCTCCGCTGGTTGGCAAATTGGGGATATTGGCATGGACAAAATCCACCGTATGGCCCGAGCTCTCAATCGGTTCACAGAATAATCCCACAAGAGGAATCAACTCATATGATAAAAGCGCGGTTGCATTTTTTATATTCGTAATGGTGCCTTCAAGAATCTCCTGATCGATGTCAGTAACAATGAGACGTTTTAATCCACCACCAAAAATATGCGAGATGGCGATGCCCTCTACGCCACTACAAATCCCAACAATTCCGATTGTTGATGTTTTTTTATGCTCTTTTTCAAATTGTTCTTTCAATCTCTGAGAGCCGACCGTTGTAAAATAGGCCCAATTTTCTTCTATGGTTTCTTTGTATGGATACATGCCGGGAGTCTCTATAATTTCAAGATCGCCCAGATCCATTCCGCAAGCCTCAAACAGAGGCCTTATGTTTACTTTTTTTCCTTCCATAGTATCCTATCCTAGTTCTTCAGAACGTTTTTTTGCCTCCTCTACCGCTTGTTTAAAAATTTCATCAAATCTGTGTTCTTTCATATACAAAAACGCGGACTCGGTAATGCCACCCCTTGATGCCACGGCATCCACCAAATCTTTTGCGTTCTTTTTTGAGTGTTCCATTACTTTTGCCGCGCTCAAAAAAGTGTATATGGCTAATCTCTCCGCTTGCGTCCGGCTAAACCCGAATTCAATCGCCTTCTCTTCTAACAATTTCGTGAGATAAAAAAAATAGGCAGGCCCAGAACCGCTAATAGCCCCGATCTTATCAAGCAAATGCTCGTCTTCAAATTCAAACTGGTGGCCGATCGCTGAAAAAATGTTCTTGGCCACGTCTTTGTCTTCTTCGTCACATCCTGCGTTTGCGATCCATCCGGTAACTCCTTCCCCTATCGAAGCGCCAAGATTTGGCATTGAACGGATGACTTTTTGAACATCAAAACCGCGTTCAATGGTTTCAAGATTCACTCCGGCCATAATTGAAATAATCAATTTCCCCGAAAAATCAGCCCCAACTGACTGCGATAGATCACCAAAATCCTGCGGCTTAACGGCAAGAATTATGATGTCTGATTCTAAAACCTTACCGGCAAAATCATCTTTTTTGCCGCAACCCGATACAACAAAATTAGTCTGTTTAAGAAGCCGATCATACAGAGCAGTACCCATCTTGCCCATTCCAATAATCGTAATTTTTTTCATATCAGTCACCACAAAACCAAATAATCATAATGAATCAAGGGTCTCTTTCCTTTTTGTCCGATATATTTCCGCGCTGTCTCCGCGCTGTATTCCGCCCTGCCTATTCCTATTTCTTTAGCTTTGTAATTTTTAATTTTGATGATGTCTCCTCTCTCAAAATCCCCATCCACCCGCGTTATTCCGACAGATAAAAGACTATTGGCCTTATCTTTCGCGCGCAATGCGGATTCCGCGCATTCGTTTAAATGAACGATGCCCTTTTCATTACCAGTAGAATGGGCAATCCATTTTTTGACAGCCGGCATTTTTTTCTTTTTGGCGATAATCGTAGTGCCGACAGGAAGGGAAGCAAACACTTTTAGAATTGATCCCGAGGTCCTTCCATTAATAATATGAGTGGCGATGCCTGCTCGGGCGCATTTTTTTGCGATAGAAAGTTTCGTGGAGATCCCCCCGCGCCCGAACTTTGATTTCGACGCTCCCGCGCATTGAATGGTGTCTATGCCATCGGGTTCAAGCTGATGCAGCAGGGTCGCCCCTTCAGCGCGGGGATCCCTGTCGTACACGCCATCCACATTGGAAAGAATAATCAATGAATCAGCTCCAATCATGGCCGCGACAAGTCCGGCGAGTTCGTCATTATCCGTAAACATGAGCTCTTCCACGGCCACCACATCGTTCTCATTTAAAATCGGAATAATATGTTCGTCCAACAATCCATCAATACATTGCTTCATGTTCAAATAATGTTTACGATCGCGAAAATCTTCTTTGGTGGCGAGCACTTGCGCGATCATAAATCCATATGTTTTAAATAAATCCGCGTATCTGCTCATAAGCGAAACCTGGCCGACAGCGGCAAGAGTCTGACGCAGAATAACCTCTTGTTTTGTTCGTCTCAACGTTATCAAACTCCGTCCCGCGCCCATGGCCCCAGAGCTAACAAGCACAACGTGAACCGCCTTTTTTCTGAGTGATACAACTTGACTCACGATATCTTTCATTATGTCTATATTCAAAAATCCATCATCGTTTGTTATGACATTTGTTCCAATTTTAATAAGCACTTTTTTGTACATACCCATTAATAAAGACCTGAAACGAAAATGTGTCCCAAAATTAAAATTCTCAATCGACACCCTTCCTTGCCCAGCCTATCCGCGCTCTCCCGACATGCCTTTGCGCCATTCGTCAATTTTCTTGTGGTCTCCGGAGAGCAGAACTCCCGGCACTTTCCATCCTTTAAAATCAGCCGGTTTGGTGTACTGGGGATACTCAGTGAAAATTTGTAATTTATGATTATTAATTTCTAGACCTTCTTTTTTGGGTAGATTGGCCACAGGAGCATGCGTTTCTTCTTGCAATGATTCGGCGTTACCAAGCACGTCTGGAATCAAACGAGCTACGGCTTCCACAATCACCAAAACACCAAGCTCGCCTCCAGCCAAAACGTAGGGGCCTATGGATATTTCTTCATCAACCATATGGTCCGAAATCCGCTGATCTACGCCCTCATAGCGGCCTGAAACCAAAGTAAGTTCATCAAGATGGCTCCATTCCTCAGCCAGACGCTGATCAAATTGCCGACCCCGAGGAGAAAGTAACACGGTCCGCTTCTTACGTTTTATTTGGCCATTGAATATTTTTTTTATTTTCGAAAGTCCGTCAGCCTTTCGAAAAGGTATGGCATCAACACTCTTGAGCGCTTTGTACACAGGTTCCGGTTTCATCAGCATACCAGGCCCTCCTCCATAAGTCGTATCATCAACCGTGCGATGTTTGTCACCGGTAAAATCTCTGGGATTGACGCAACGAAGCACGATAAGGCCATTATCTTGAGCGCGTCCCAAAATGGACCCATTGGCATAGTCCATGATCAATTCTGGAAATATACTGATGACGTTAAATTTCATAATTTCGATACTAGCAGAGCATGGATATATTTTCAACCCTAAGTATTGAGGCTTCAGCAGTCCTCTTGTAAACTCCAGCCGGGGCTCAATTATCAGTCCGATTTGTCTTGATCCAATCAGAGTCCAAAAAAACACGACCGCTCAAGAAAGGCCGTGTTTTTTCTAAACCTCTAGCGCTTGAAGCTATACACCTGCGTGTAAACAGTAGAACCGTCAGTTTCACGAAACTTGGGAGCTGTCTTGCCCTTTTCTTTTAGAGGTCTGTATTTGATTTTAAAAATACCCGCTTGTATTGTTTCTCCGTTTGCCAGATATGAATTGCTTGTAGCCCTTACAGAGAGACGCATAGTCGCCACTGTTCCTGGCTTTAATACCGGATACACAGACACCGTGGCGCCGTCTTCTTGATAAGATCCTGTGTTGAGAAAAAAATTATTAACTTCTTCATACGCGGGCGCATTGGTCCAGGTTAGGATCGTAGCAATTGAATTTTTCAACAGAGCATTTTTGCTTAGAGAAATAAAAGATTTATCACCCGGCTGAAATTCGTAGATGCCAGAATCATGACGTAATTCAAGACGCTCGATATCACAACCTCTGTCTCCTGAACCATCACCACACTCAATGGGCGTGTTTTCGCCCGTATTTCCCTTATAATTAATGGGATCCTGAGACGCCCAGCGCTGGCCATTCCCTCCCATGTCAAAAGCAAGATCTATAAGCTCTACTGCCCCCTCTTTGGCCTCCAATGAAAAAATCCCGATCTCCTGATATTCGCTTTGTACTTTTAAGGAACTCGTAGTTGTATTTTTCAAACTAAAGCTAAGCGTGCCCAAACCGGAAAAAGGGTCCACGGGCGCTACTGGCTGAGGCTCTATATTCTCTGGAAGAACCGCAGTGCTACTTGGGCTTTCTGTCTTCACCTCCTGATTTGCCGTCTGTTCATCTATTGTGTCGGGAAGGTTCTGCTCTTGATTTGTTTCAGCAATTTTTTGTGAAGGATCAGAAAGGAGTTCGGAAGATTCAAAGTTCAGTTCAGATACAGAAAGTCTTTGGAACACTTGATCCGAGACGATCCGGATGTCTGCGGACAGTAAGGGAAGGAGCGAGTTCTTTATTTTTTTCAAAACAGACCCGACAACATAAAATATATCGGAATCTGGTTGCTTGCGTACCAATTGCCCATCATGCGGCTTGCTCTCGGTGAGAGGCGTCCCCAGGGTGTAGTTGGCGTCAAAGACGTCTGCCATGTCTTGGACAAGAGCGGCCCAATTGTCTCCATAGAGATCTTTGGCTACCTGTTCAGAGCCGATCTTGAGTTTCTTGTTGCCCGGTCCGATAGCATAGACGTCCGGAGAGATGACAGTCTTAAAGAGCACCGAGCCAGGTCTAAAGTTAATACCGCCTCCGCTCTTGAAGGTTCCAATACAGGTGTTTGGTATAGTTTTGACTGAAGAAAAATCAGCATACCAGCTGTAAAACACGGCGGTATTCGGGAAATACTGGCGTTTCATTTCCGCATTGATGAGATACACGGCGCTGTTGTCCGGGACT
>JACPSK010000008.1:0-69094 GCA_016193335.1 Candidatus Magasanikiibacteriota bacterium
ACGACCAACTCGATTGACGGGACATTTTCCCAAGTAAAACAAAAAGTCCACGTACATCGTGGACTCGCAACCAACAAACAAATGGCGATGATTTCCGACCTGTTACGAGGTGAGATAGCAACTAGAAATGTCCATTAAACCTTATTTATCGAACAATAAGTAATATAATATCACCTACATTTGTACCCGTGTGGCCGGTGAGAATATGCCCGCCCACTTCTTTAAAAAAATGATAGGAATCATTGTTGGCTAAATATGTGTGCGCATCGATTTTCTTTTGCAGGCAACGATCATAAGTACTTATATCCGCCATTGCGCCAGCCATAGGAGAGGGATTGATACCGTCTATTCCGTCTGTCCCATTATAAGATAGCAACTCATATGAAGAGCGGATACAATTGACTAGAAAAATAATTATTGGTACATTCTCTCTTAAGATAGACTTTAGCAAAAGGAAGGTGAACGGTGATAAGAGAAGTCCACTATCAAGCATTCAGGGCTGTTCAGGACCATGTCCGAAGTGAATTCGGCGGCGTACAACTCGCAGATTGCGGCACAATCTGTGGAATCGTGGCTCCGCCTAAGGGCTCGGTGTTTGAAGTGGAAGACAGCCTCGAATACTGCGGAAACGAACCGCGAGAGCAACGTCTGCTTCCCCCGGGTGTTTACACAGTGGACAAGACGTGGGTTGGAACCTCATCTCACCGAGTTGTGTTGACTGGCTACACGGATGATCGTCGATACTTCATTGTGTTCGGGTACTTCGACCACGATCCTGTCATGGTAGATTGGCGGGGCGTCAAAAAGTACAAAGGGGGGGAAACAGGCGGCAGTCATCAAAGACGCGGCCAGCTAAAGCTAAAGCCAGAATCCCCTTGCCCTTGACCGGACTCGATTGTTCCATCTGTCCGGTCAAGGCAGAAACAACATTATTATATTATATAATGCTCATTCTCGGCATAGAAAGCTCTTGTGACGACACCTCGGTAGCCCTCCTAGAAGCGGACAAAGGGATTTTTACTATTGTATCGGAAAAAACAGCGAGCCAAATTGAAATACACAAACACTATGGCGGCGTGGTGCCGGAGATAGCCGGGCGCATGCACGCGGAAGCCATAATGCCACTTATTGAAACCGTACTCAAAGACAAAAAACCGGATATTATAGCGGCGGCCACAGGCCCCGGGCTTATCACCGGGCTTATCGTGGGAGCGGAAGCAGGCAGAACACTGTCTTATCTCTGGGATATTCCTTTTGTAAGCGTGAATCATATAGACGGGCACGTGCATTCTGTGGAAATTCCTCATGCGGAGTCCAAAAAACAACGTATAGAATTTCCTGCTCTGTGTTTGGTTGTAAGCGGCGGACATACTGAACTTCTGTTCACGAGAGAACATGGAAGTTATGAGTTGATCGGCAAAACAATGGACGACGCCGCGGGAGAAGCTTTCGATAAAGTCGGCAAACTTCTGGGATTCAATTACCCGGGTGGACCGCGGATTTCAAAAGAAGCGAAAACCGGAAATCCTGATGCCATCCCCTTCCCTCGCCCCATGCTTGCCAAGGCCAACAGCAAAGCAAGCAAACAATTTTATAAAAAAAAATATAATTTCAGTTTTGCGGGCCTGAAAACAGCCGCTTTATATTGGCTGAGAGACAATACGCTAAGCGTCACTCACCCAAGCGCTATGGCTACGCTGCCCGTGGGCATTACCGGAATCACGGGTGAAGGACCCACCCTGCAGGACTTTTGCGCCAGTTTTGAGCAAGCGATTGTGGATGTGCTCAGCGAAAAAACCGCGAGAGCCATAGAAGAATACAAACCAAACTGTCTGATTTTGGGCGGTGGCGTTTCCGCGAACCCAAAACTACGCAGCAATCTTCAGAACCTGGGCAAAAACTGCGGTCTCGAACATATTCTCCTGCCTCCTCCCGGATATTCAATGGACAACGGAGCCATGATCGCTGTGGCAGGATATTACCAAACAATAAAAAAACAATACACAGACTGGAAAAACGTAAAAGTAAATCCAAATTGGGAGGCTTATGAAGAAAACAAAAATTGAACACAATTCTTGATAATCAGCCAAGGGCAGTTGACAAAGAAGATGTCGATGGCTATCATGCTCCTCATGATCATTCACAAGCGGCCTTATAAAAAAGGGCCGCTTTCTTGCAAGAAGGAGAGTGAAGATGCGAGACAGACTCATGGTCTTCGCGGGAAGGAGCCATCCGGCTTTCGCCCGCGCGATTTGCAGTGAACTCGGTATTGGACTGGGCAGGAGCAGTGTGCACGAGTACTCCAACGAAAACTTGGAAGTGCGCGTGGACGAAAGTGTCCGCGGAGCGGACGTCTTTGTGGTGCAGACCAGCTGCCCGCCGGTGAACGAGGGAGTTGTTGAACTTCTGATGTTCATTGACGCCTTGAAAAAAGCTTCGGCAAACCGCGTAACCGCGGTAATGCCCTACTTCCCGTACGCACGCTCCGACAAAAAGGACAAACCCCGCATCTGCATCACCGCAGAGCTCATGGCTCGACTCCTGACCGCGGCAGGCGTTGACCGAGTGCTTACCATGGACTTGCATGCTCCACAGATCCAGGGTTTCTTCACAGAGATCCCGGCAGACCAGCTTCTGGCGAGAAAGACTATCGGGGACTACTGGCTGACTCGAGACCTGGGGAATCATGTCATAGTCTCGGCTGATGCCGGACACGCCAAGGAAACCGGGCCCTTCGCCCAGCGCCTCAAGCTGCCGATGGCCATGATTGATAAACGTCGTACAGACGACAGCGAACACCCCAAGCCGGTCGCCGTGATTGGAGACGTTACCGGCAAAGACTGCCTCATGTTTGATGACGAGGTCGCGAGCGCTGGCACACTCATCGAAGGAGCCGCCTTCCTCCGCCAGCATGGCGCCTTGTCGGTAAAGGCTACCTGCACTCACCCGGTGCTCACAGGACAAGCCTGTGCAAAGATCATGGCGAGCCTCATAGACGAGCTGGTGGTAACCGATACCATCCCCACCGACGGCAAGAAATTCCCCAAGCTCCGCGTGCTCTCGGTGGCACCGCTCTTTGCTCGGGCAATTAGGAGTATCCACGGTGGAGAGAGCGTAAGCGAGCTTCTCTCCTAGTGTCGAGAACCGAACTCCGCGGTCCTCGATCAAAAAAGCCGCGTCTTTAGAAGACCGGCTTCATTGTTTAATTAGAGCCCCGGCTTAAAAATAATTTTGAGCCGGGCTCTAGAGATAATTCACTCAAAAACTTCAATGCTTTTGTCTCCGAGGAGGCTCTTCAATTCTCCCTCCAATACAGCATTCCATGAGACTTTTGTCTCTGTTTTTATTTTTTTCCCCATAATATCCAAATATACCCGATATTCGCCGCAATGACGCTCGAATAGGTTCTTGAGAGCCTGGGTGTGAATTTTGAGTTCTTCCTGTGTTAAAGATATGCGCAAAGACTTGGCAAACACTTCTTTAGTTTGAGATTCAAGATGTTGCGCGCCAAAACGAAGTTTCTGTTTCACTGCTTCGAGTTTGTCTTTGCTAAGCAGATACACATTTTCCACAAAAATTTTATTGTCTCCATCTTCTTTTGGAACACGACCCACGACACAGACAATCTCTCCTTCTTTCCAAATATCTTTGCTTTCTTCAAATTTTCTGGGAAATACCAAAAGCTCCATAGAGCCGCTCTGATCTTGGATAGTCGCGAACATCATCACAGAACCCTTTTTGGTAATTTTCTTTTTTGTGACGTCTATCACACCACCTATCACCACCCAGGCGTCAGGCCGACAAAATTCCAGATCTTTTAAAGGAATAATAATACCCTTCAATTGTTCTTCAAAATCCGCGAAAGGATGAGAAGAAACATAGAGGCCAAGCAAATTTTTTTCCCAACGCAATTTTTCTTCAATGCTCAAAACAGGAGCCTCCTTAAGCACCACCTTTGAATCCAATGAAATGCCCGTGCCGCTAAATAAAGAATTCTGATTGCTTGTTTTTCGTTCTTTTGACTGCCTCAGAAAAAAGAGAATATGTTCAATGTTGGCAAACAAAAGACCCCGCTCATGTCCAAAACAATCAAGGGCACCGGATTGAATCAGACTTTCCAAAGATTTTTTGTTTAGATCTTTATCTTGAATGCGTTCGAGAAACTGTTCCACATTTTGGTAGTTCCCCTGTTCTTTGCGTTCCCGATATATCACTTCTGAAATATGTTCGCCAAGCCCTTTGATAGAACTGAGTCCGAAACGAATACGGCCCGCTTCGCCCGGCTTTGAAACCATGGCAAAATTTCTAAAACTCTCATTCACATCAGGAGGCAAAACTTGTATCTTCATTCGATCGCATTCATGGACAATCGCCGCGACTTTTTCTGTGTCATTGGCTTCGGCTTGCAAAACCGCGGTCATATATTGTACCGGATAATGAGCCTTCAAATAAGCGGTTTGGTAGGCCACTATCCCATAGCTCGCCGCGTGCGCTTTGTTGAATCCATAAGCCGCAAAAGGTTCTATCGCTCGCCACAATTCGTCAATAACCGATTGCTTCAAATTGCCATGGTCTCTGCATCCCTGATAAAATTTGATTTTTTGTTTGGCCATCTCTTCAGGAATTTTCTTTCCCATGGCTTTCCTGAATTTGTCCGCTTCCATCCAATCATAGCCGGCGAGTTCTATGGCAGTAAGCATAACATCGTCCTGATACACCAGAAGTCCATATGAAGCGTCCAATATTTTTTCCAAACGAGGATCTGGGTACAATATTGATTCTCTATGGTGTTTTCTGCGTACATATTCGGGAATAGATTCCATAGGGCCCGGACGATACAGGGCCACCATGGCCATAATATCTTCTATGCGGTCCGGTTTCAATTCTTTAAGCCAACGAGTCATCCCAGAGCCTGAGAGCTGAAAAACGCCGGCAGTTTCTCCGCGCGCAAGCATTTCAAATGTTTTCTTATCATCCAAGGGCAGATTGTAGATATCAATTTCATCCCCTGTCGTCTTTTTTACGATTTCAACCGCGTTTCCGAGAATCGCCAGATTTCGTATGCCCAAAAAATCATTTTTTAAAACACCGGCCGCTTCCACGGATTTCATTTCATACTGGGTGATAATTTTTTCACCTCCGGTTTCTCTTTGCACAGGGCTGAAGTCAGTGAGAGCGCTTGGAGCTATCACCACCCCGGCCGCGTGAATGGATGTATGGCGCGCGCAGCCCTCCACTTTGCGCGCAAGATCCAAAAGACGCTTAACGTCAGCATTTGAGTCATAAAGCTTTTTCAAATCCGGCTCCTCCTTGAGCGCCCGCTCTATGGTCATGGGGAATCCCTGAGCCCCGGGAGGGATCAATTTCGCCACTTGATCACAAAAATTGTAAGACAGGCCAAGAGCTCTGCCCACATCCCGAACACTGGCCCTCGCCGCCATAGTCCCAAAAGTGATAATTTGCGCTACCTTGTCTTCACCATATTTTTTGGTTACATATTCTATCATTTCTTCACGACGATCATCAGCAAAATCAGTATCAATGTCCGGAGGACTCGGCCGAAAGGGATTCAAAAAACGTTCAAAGGGCAACTTGAATCTGATAGGATCAACCGTAGTGATACCCAAGACATAAGACACCAGAGAACCGGCGGCAGATCCTCTCGTAGATTCTACAATGCCATGAGATTTGGCATAACGCACATAATCCGCCACGCACAAAAAATACGGAGAATAACCTTTGTTTTTTATAATATCAAGCTCATATTCCAAACGTTTGCCGATTGAGGGCGGCATTTCTGGATAAAAATGGGGAGCATAAGAAAAACTCTCTTCACGCAAAACATCGTCAGCGGTCTTCCCCTCGGGTATCTGTACCGGAGCGAAATGCCAAGTATTCAACTCAATTTCGAGATCTATCCGATCCGCGATCAATCCGGTGTTGGATAGAGCTTCTGGCACATGTTTAAAACGTGAAGCTATATCATCTTTCATATTGAGCGAACGATCGACATAACGATAATCCGCCCTATTGCTTTGATGTACGTTCCAGCCTTGCCCTATGCAGGTAAGAATGTCTTGGGCTTCGGCGTCTGGAGCATCCAAATAATGTACGTCTCTCGTGATTACCATCGGCAGGCCGCTTTCTTTGGCCAGTTCAATGAGTTTTGTATTAACTTCCATTTGTCCGGGCAGGGCGGGATGATCTTCCAATTCCAAATAAAAATAATCCTTCCCAAATATATCTGCGTATTCCTCTGCTGCTGCTCGTGCTTTTTCTTTTTTTTGTAATCTCAAGAGACCAGGTATCTCGCCCTCCAAAGGCCCTGATAAAGCGATCACATGCTGGTGATATTGTCGCAGAAGAGCTTTATCAATACGTGGTTTGCCTTCAAAAAAACCTTCAAGGTGCCCCAGAGAACTCAGCTTCATGAGATTACGATAGCCAATATAATTCTCAGCAAGCAAAATGAGATGATGAGCTTCTTTGTCTTCTTGGGGATCTTTGTCAAAACGGCTTCTCGGAGCCACGAAGGCTTCAAATCCTAAAATAGGTTTTATAGCTTCTTTTTTGCAGGTTTCATAAAATTCAATGGCCCCGTACATGGAGCCGGAGTCTGTAAGAGCGAGTGCCTTAAAACCGCGTTCTTTGGCCGCTTTCACGAGCGGCTTGATTTTGGACAAACCATCCAGCAAAGAATAATGCGAGTGTACATGGAGATGAGTGAAATCTTGCATAATAGCTACCATGGTATACCATCCTGTCGTCTGAATCAACCGCGGAAAAGACGAAAAAAAGTTCTTTGCAATTCTGGATCTTTACAATATTTTGCAGATTATGATACGCTAGTGTGGTATTAGAGACAAAAATGGTATGAATTCAGAAAACACTATTCCAGACTTACTGACGGGTATGGGTGAAACCTTTAAAAAATTAAAATATGAAAATACCAATACATAGACTTCTTGAATCACTTGGTATCCAAGATTTAGTCCTTGATACTCCAGAAGATGTAAGCAGAGTTAAAATGGAATTAGATAAAGTAATTAAAAAACAAGAAGATGAAAAAACAGTGGAAAATAAATAGTACCGCTGCTCCTCAACTAGAAAAATCTATTGTTGAAGTCTCCAGGTCCGAATAAGTAAGTAATTAATAAAGTTATATATATGAAGAAACTCATTATCCTCTCTTCTCTGGTTCTCTTGGCAGGAGCAGGCTGTTCGCAAGCGAGCCTGGAACCAAAAAATGATAGAACAAGCGAGCCAACAGAAAATACAGCAGACAAACAAGAAGGAGCTACTGAAGAAAAAAGTGATGAACCAAAAAATGAAACGGCTGTGACGACTACAGATTCCGAGAATGAAAAAACAGAATCCGGAATGAATGTTGAAGCAGAGATAAAAGCTAATATAGAGACCAAAACTTCCAATGAGGAAAAACCAGAGGAAATAAAAGAACCTGCGCAAGCAAGTTCAAAGTCTGATGCAGGCGCAAAAACAGAAGTAGAGACAACACCGGCAGCCTCTTCGGATAAAACAACAAACTCTGGCCAAGAAGCAACTCAAAGCACAAAAGAATTTTCAATTACCGCGAAAAAATGGGAATTCGTCCCTTCCACTATCACGGTGAATAAGGGAGACAAAGTGCGATTGGTGGTGCAAAGCCTTGATGTGGACCATGGTTTTGCCATTTCAGAATTCGGGATAAAAAGGACTCTGAAACCGGGGCAAAGTGAAACCGTTGAGTTCATGGCAGATGCCTCTGGCAGCTTCTCTTTCTTTTGTTCTGTTTCTTGCGGTTCTGGACACAGCTCTATGAAAGGCACGCTTATTGTTAATTAATCTGACGGAAAACGGATTCAGAATCGAAAAAATATCTAAAGTCTCATGCACCCGCGAGAATATGAGATACAAAGACGGAAACCTCAAGCAAAAAACGCTTGACGAAATATTAAAACGGCGCTATACTGGCGCTGTTTTGTTGGGCTAATTTTTAATTTTCTCGTATGTCGGACAAAAAATATACGGTAAACGAATATATGCGTAGCGAAGTCGTTACTCTTCCGCCAACCGCCACCATGCGCGAAGCGGTAGAAACCATGTTGCGCACCAAAACCAATGGTACGGTCGTGGTTGACAATAGCCATAAGGTGGTAGGTATTCTTTCAAGCTGGGACTTTATCCAGTATATTGTCCCGGACTACCTGGAAGAGGACAAACACCTGGCCGCTTTTGAATCCGGCGATGTTTTTGTTGAGCGGGTCAAGGAATTACAAAATGATCCGATCAGCAAATTTATGTCGTCCAAAGTGCATACCTGCAAAGCCGATCACTCACTTATGGAGGCGGCGACCTTGCTTTCAGAATTTCGGATCCGCCAGTTACCGGTAGTCGACGACAAGGGTATCCTCGTGGGATATATAAACCGGACAGATATCAAAAAAGCCATCGCCGACGTACTCGGCATTTCCATGTAATTCCCATAATTTTTGAACATTTCTATGTCGGCCATGTTTACCACCGCGATCATACTTTTTGTCGTTACCTACGTCATCATCATCTCGGAAAAAATACACCGCACGATCATAGCGCTTATCGGCGCGGCACTCATGGTGCTCCTTGGCGTCATCAACCAGAAACAGGCAATCGAGGGCATTGATTTTAATACACTCGGTCTTTTGATCGGCATGATGATCGTCGTCGGCATCGCCAAACAGAGCGGCGTGTTCCAATACGTTGCCATCTGGGCGGCCAAAATGGGACGCGGCAAACCAATTCCGATTTTTCTGCTCTTGGGCGCGATCGTCGCCATTTTCTCGGCCTTTCTCGACAACGTCACCACGGTGCTTCTCATGGTGCCTGTTACCTTTGTCGTCACCAATAATCTTAAAATCAATCCCAAACCATTTTTGATTGGCACGATTCTACTCTCGAATATCGGCGGCACGGCCACCTTGATCGGTGATCCTCCAAACATCCTAATCGGCAGTGCGGCAGGTCTGACCTTTAATCAATTCCTGTCCAACTTGGCCCCGATCTCTCTCATTGTGACTGTCATTACACTTGGACTGCTCTATCTGTGGTATCGTAATGAACTGGTTGCTACTCCCGAAGCACAGGCCACGGTCATGAAATTCGATCCAAAAGAGGCGATCAGCAACCCATCCATCCTCGTAAAATCCTTAATCGTGCTCGGGCTTGTCCTTATCGGCTTCTTCACTCATAGCCTCACTCACCTTGAAGGCGCCACGATCGCCTTGGCCGGTGCCGCACTCCTTATGCTTATCACCGTTCATGAGCCGGATGAACATCTGCGCAACGTGGAATGGAGCACCATCTACTTTTTTATCGGATTGTTCATTCTCGTTACCGGACTTGAAGAAGTCGGCGCCATCCGCATGCTCGCCGAGAGACTCCTCGAAGCAACCGGTGGCAACATGGCAGCCACAACTATCGCGGTTCTTTGGGGCTCGGCTATATTCTCAGCGGTCGTTGACAACATTCCCTTCGTTGCGACTATGATTCCACTCATTAAGGATGTCGGCGCTATCTCGGGCCTGCCGCTCCTGCCGCTCTGGTGGGCGCTTGCGCTCGGTGCGGATATCGGCGGCAATGCC
Source organism: Candidatus Magasanikiibacteriota bacterium (assembly GCA_016193335.1). Lineage (GTDB taxonomy): Bacteria > Patescibacteriota > Patescibacteriia > Magasanikbacterales > UBA922 > JACPSK01. The sequence continues at coordinate 9,618 of JACPSK010000008.1, forward strand.
ACTATCGTCGGCGCCTCAGCCAATGTGGTCGTCAGCGGACTCGCGGGCCGCGAAGGCCACAAAATCGGTTTCGGCGAGTACATGAAAACCGCTGTACCACTTACGGTCATCGGTCTGATTGTCTGCACTATCTATATCTATGTGCGATACCTGATTTAAATCTAAAATATACAAAAATCTAAAGAAACGAGCCGGCATTTTGCCGACTCGTTTCTTTAGATTAAGTCCTCCACCATATTTTTATTTTTTTGAAGATCCAAAAAATTTTTTGTTTTTCCGCTTTTTTTTCTCTATCCCCATTCCTTCAAGCCTGTCTTCAAGTTTTCCCGATAACTTCCCTATGACAAATTTATCCACTAAGGTTGACATCATCTTGCCTACAAAACCCATCTTGCCGCTGAGGCTATCTACTTTACCTTTTATAAATTCCATGGCATCGGCGATGAGCTCCAATTTCTGCGTTACATTTTCAATAATAGTATTAGCGTTACGCAGAACCCGAGCGGCTTGGTATAAAAGCCAGCAGAGAAACACCGTAAACCACAATATGGAAAGCGACAAGACAATATAGAGCAAATCTTGACTTGTACTAAAAAACATACAGCACTCCCCTCCATCTCGATGACAGGCATTTTGTACAACGAAATGGTTTAAAAATAAGAGATCTGAAACGCGCGGACTTGTTTTGTATCTTATATTTGGAATTTTGATCCAAAAGACAATGCAACACTAAACATAGTATAACACAAGAATGGAATCAGAACCAATGAAACTGCCTGTGAACAAATGGCGCATTGTTCATTGATCATGACCTAGGTTCCGCTTTGAATTTTTCTTGCAGGAGCTGGAAGACCTTGGTCTGTGCCATATCCACGTCTTTTGTCTCAAGTGTTTTTTCGTCTGAACGATATACGAGCCTATAGGCCATGCTCTTTTTGCCTTTTTCTATTTCTTGTCCCTGATATATATCAAATAGTATGATCTCTCGAATAAGCGGATCAGCGGAATTGATCGCTTTAATGATGTCAGCGTGTTGTACTTCTCGACCAACCAAGAAGGCAATGTCACGCTCTACCTCCGGGTAGAGAGGCAGAGGCTCATAGCGGCTGGAATCTCCAAGCGATGAAACAAGTTTGTCTAAATGTATCTCAGCCATTGCCACACGGGCAAGCATGCCAACGGCATTTTGAACCAAGGGATGTAATTCGCCAATATGACCAAAGACCGTGTCGCCCTGTTTGATCTCTCCTCCCCGGCCCGGGTGAATAAAAGCCAGCTCAGGCCGAACACGCTCGACACTCGCTTTTACCCCCAAGCGTTCGAATAGCCCGTCTAAAGCTCTAAGAAGTTCGTGATAAGGCTCTTCGTTTCCTTTCTTTGCGTACAAGACGCCAAGAAAAGTTTCTTGTTTGGGCAAACAACTTCGATCTCCAAGCCCTGTTTCTTCTCCTTGTTTTTCCTTATGAAACACGCGCCCAATTTCAAACATTTTGACTTCATCATAACGGTGCAAATTCGCCTCGACACTTTGCAATAAATTGGGGAGAAGATGTCTCCTTATAAGGGGACGATCTTTGGCCACGGGATTCTTGAGTTCAAGATGCAAAGATCGATCTTCACCCAATGAATCCAACCATTCGGGAGATTCAAAAGAATAATTGTATACTTCAGTATAGCCCTGCTCAAAAGCTAAAAGTTCTTTAATTTTGTGTTCCAGTTCCCGAAGCGGGTTGCCGAGACCCGGGGTGATGGCAAATCGGGGCATGCTCGTGGGGATATTTTCATATCCGTATACACGAGCAACCTCTTCTACCAAATCTTCTGGAATGGAAATGTCTTTTGTGGCCCGCCAGCTTGGAATGTTCACCAGAAGATGATCCTTTTTTTCTTTTATGAGAAATCCCAGCCGCGTCAAAATATCCATGACTTGTTTTTTATCAATCTCAACGCCGATTTTCTTCTGCAAAAATTCCATAGAAAGATCCAGAGGGCCTTGCGGAAGAGCCACGGAACCCGAATCTGTCACAGAGCTTAGCACGCGGGACCCGGGGCATATCTGAAGCGTAAGCTCCACGAGGCGCCGAAGCCCAGACTCAGCATTGGCAGGATCTTGACTCTTTTCCCATCGTGCCGAGCCTTCTGTTCTGAATCCGAGTTTTTGTGAGGTTTTACGCACCGTCACGGCATCAAAATTCGCCGATTCAAAGAGTACCGCGCTTGTTTTTTCAGATACTTGAGTATTCTGACAGCCCATTATTCCTCCCAAGGCAACCGGCTTTTCTCCATCAGAAATCACAAACATATCTTCAGTCAATTGACGCTCAACGCCATCCAGGGTTCTGCATGTTTCGCCTTTCTGAGCCTGTCTCACCATCATCTGTATATGTTTATTATTCATGGCAAGCTTCTCTATATCAAAGGCATGAGTTGGTTGGGCCAACTCAAACATCACATAATTGGTAATGTCAACAATATTATTTATAGGCCGCTGCCCAATGGATCTTAAACGTTTCTGCATCCATTCCGGGGAAGGCCCTATACTGATCCCGCCCACCACAACCCCGGTATAACGCGAGCATACATTCTTGTCCTTAATTTTCGCGCTCAATTTATAAACGCGGTCTTCTTGTATATCCGGCGTCTTTAGCTTATTAAGGGTTAAACCCAAAAGGGCGGCAATTTCACGAGCCACTCCGTAGTGCCCCCACAAATCAGGACGACTTGAAAGCGACTTATTATCAATGGTAAAAATAAGATCATCCAATTCCAAGGCTTCCGCCAACCCGGTGCCAAGGCTCGCGCTCAGGTGGCTAAGATCAAGAATATCCTTCTCCTCATGTTTTGGAAATAATTCCAGAAGACCTATTTCATCAGACGCGCAAATCATACCGTTCGATTCCTCTCCTCGTATGGAGACTTTTTTTAATTCAACCAAGTCGCCTTCTCCATGCCACTTCACCTTTGCTCCTATCCGGGCAAAGGCCACCAACATTCCTTTTTGTATATTGGAACCGCCACAAACTACCTGCTGGGTGTCTTTCCCGTCAAAAACTTTACAAATTTTAAGCTTATCCGCGTTTGGATGCCCCATGATGTCCTTAATTTTCCCCAATACCACATCTTTTAAAAACAGACCCTGCTCCTGAACGCCATCAAGTTCCACCACGCGAGTACTCAACAAATCCTTCAGCTCTTCCGAGCTGAATTTGTCTGGAATCTGCACGAAATCTTGTAGCCATTTTTTGGAAATCAACATAAATTCAAATCAATCCTAAAATTGTTTCAAAAATCTCAAATCTCCAGAATGAATATGCCGGATATCTTCCACTCCATATTTGCCCATAACCAAACGATCCACGCCAAGTGAAAAAGCAAAACCGTCATGTTCGGCAGGATCCAAACCCCCGGCTCGGATTACATGTGGATGGATCATTCCACAACCAACGATCTCAGTCCATTTGGTTTTTTGATCCTTGCCAAGACCAAAGCTTACTTTCATTTCCATCTCAAATCCCGGTTCAACGAAGGGGAAAAAAGCCGGCCGCAAACGCAATTCAACTTTTCTCTTGTACAATCCTTCAAGCAGAGTTTTGATGACGCCAACCAAATTCCCAATAGTTAAATTTTTATCCACGACAATACAGTCGAACTGATAAAAAGTGTGCCCATGCGTGGCGTCCAGGGCTTCATTTCTAAACACACGGCCGAGATGCACTGCCCTAAGAGGCGCTCCATAACGCCGCATCTGTCTTACCTGCATGCCGGAAACATGAGAGCGCATGGTCCAATGCGGATGATCTTTTATATAAAAAGTATCCTGAGCTTCTCGGGCGGGATGAAATTCCGGGATATTAAGAGCATCAAAAATATAATAATCACTTTCAATCTCAGGGCCGTCTTCAATGACAAAACCCATTTTTTTTGCGATTTCTTCCAGTTCCCATATAGATTGGGTGATGGGATGCAGATGTCCTTTCTCCCTCCCATCCAAAGAAGGCTCGCTCAGATCTATTGCTTCGGTTTCAGCTATTTTAGCCATCCCTCTGAAACTCAATTCTGTTTTTTTCTTCAAAAGCAAGGCTTGAAGTTCCGATTTTGTCGTGTTCGCGAGGCTACCGGCCTCTCTGCGCGCTTCAGCGGAGAAATCCTTGAGCTTTTTCATGATAAGAGTAAAAGCACCGGATTTACGCGAAAAAAATCTCTCTTCAAATAAAATCAAATCAGACAAATTTGAAATATCCCTCAATCCCTTTTCAAATTCTTTTTTTATTTGTTCCAATTTTTTGTTCATAAAGAATATTTCAATACGTTTTAGAGAAGTCCGGCCACATCTTTATAGGTTACTGCCACAATCAAAATCATAAGCAGTATAAATCCTATAGTGTGAGCGGCCTGCTCATATTTCATGGGTACCGGCCGTCCGATAAACTTTTGTATGATAACAAACAAAGCCCGTCCTCCATCCAAAGCAGGGATCGGAAGCACATTGATAGCCGCCAAACTCAAAGATATCATTGCCGTGACATTCAAAAGATAATGAAAACCCAATCTGGCACTCTGTCCCACCACAACGGCGATGCCCACCGGGCCCGCAACGCCAAAAGCCATGCCATCCCCGAGAATAAGGCCTTTGATTAAAATATAAAAACCTATAAATATATTAAAAAGGGCGATGCCGGCGGCCACAAAACCTTTGTACAAAGCAATGTACCAAGGATAGCGAACCACACCCGCGTCTGCAAGCACGATTCCCAGACGAGGAGCCGCGCCACTTTGAAGCTCTGCGGGCTTCAAAACAATACTTTCAGTTTGATCTTGACGTTCTAAGACAAGAGTCATATTTTCTTTACTATGAGCCCTCACATATTCTATCATCTGGGTGGCGGTGTGGATAGAAATTCCGTCTATGCTCAAAATTTTATCGCCGAATTGAAGCCCTCCGGCTTCTGCCGGAGAATTATCTTCCACTTGCTGGACGAGAACCGCGGATTCTTCGACCACGATGGCACGCGGATCTTGAAGCAAAGATGCCTCAGCCGGCAGTCCTACCGTAAAACCAAAACTAAGCAAGACCGCGGCCAACAAAACATTCATGGCCACTCCTGATAAAAGCACCACTAATTTTTTCCAAGCTTTATGATAGCCGAAACTATCGCAATCTTCGGTTTCTTCTCCATTCTCACCTTTTATTTTTACAAAACCCCCCAAAGGAAGCCAGTTGACTGAGTACAAAGTGGCAGGGAATTCATCGGCTATTTTCCTCTCGGATCCGCCCACAGTCTGTCTTAACATACTCGTGCCCCTGCCCTTCACCCATATCCATTTTCCTGATCCGGGGTCTTTGTACACGCCAAAAGCCCTGGGTGGGAACCCAAAACCGAATTCATGTACTTTCATTCCGGACTTTCGAGCAGTCACAAAATGGCCCCATTCGTGGACGAGCACAAGGACGCTGAGTATGGCGATAAATATAAGGGCCGTAATCATAATTGACTAAAATACCTTTATAAGGCTACAATAACGACAGTAGTATGCCACAAAGATCCGGGGTAATCAACTCTCCTACGCTAGGATCTGACAGACGGCACATGAATCCCTATGTTAATTTTTAAACAATACAGATTTGATCGGGATTAAAAATTAAAAAAATAAAAATTGTAAATTATAAATCACTTAAACAGATATATATGTCCATACTCTACATAATGCTCGCTATCATCGTAATTGGAATACTATGGGTCATCGGCGTTTACAATAGTCTCATAAAACTCAGAAACAGAACCAAAGAAGGATGGAGCGATATAGACGTTCAACTCAAACGCAGACACGATCTTATACCAAATTTGATAGAAAGCGTGAAGGGCTACATGAAACATGAACGCGAATTACTGGAAAAGATAACCCAGTATCGTTCCAAAGCCGTGGAAATGCAAAAAAGCGGTAATTCAAAAGAACTCGCAAAAACAGAAGGCATGCTCGGAAATATGCTCGGACAATTGCAAATCGCCGTGGAAGCTTATCCGGACCTCAAAGCCAACCAAAATGTTGGTCAACTTATGGACGAATTGTCCGACACTGAAAATAAAATTCAGGCATCCCGAAGATTTTACAATGGCATGGTTAGGGATTTCAATACCAAAATTGAACAATTTCCCAACAACCTCATAGCAAATATGCTCAAATTTAATGCTTTTGATTTCTTTGAGATAGAAGACGCAAAAGAACGGGAAAACGTAAAAGTGGCATTCTAAAATAAAACAGATCGATCCATATCTATGTACTCACAAATAGACTCAAATAAACGTAAAACCAATATCCTTATATTGATTTTCATTATCTTCGTTCTTGGCATTGGCTGGTTTTTTAACGCATATATGGGCTATGGATACGGCGCCGTCGCGTTTGCCATGCTTGTGTCTATCGCCATGTCTCTTTTCAGTTATTATAAAGGAGATACAATAGCTCTCAAATCAAGCGGCGCGAAGGAAATACAAAAAAATGACAACCCTTATCTTTGGCGCATGGTGGAAAATCTCGCGATTACCGCCGGGATTCCTATGCCGAAAATTCATATCATAGATTCCCCTGCCCTCAATGCCTTCGCCACAGGGCGGGATCCTGAGCATGCATCCATAGCGGTTACCACAGGCATCATCCAAGCTCTTGAAAACGAAGAACTCGAAGGCGTGATCGCTCACGAGCTCTCCCATGTCAAAAATTTTGATATCCGCGTGATGACCGTAGTCGTGGTTTTAGTTGGGTCCATCGCCCTCCTTTCTGATTTTTTCTTTCGGGCACATTTTTACGGGGGCAGACGAGGTAAAGACAATAAGGCAGGCGGCATCTTTATGATTATCGGGCTCCTGGCTCTCATTATATCCCCTGTCGTCGCAGAGCTGATCAAGCTTGCCATATCCCGCAAGCGAGAATTCTTGGCAGACGCTTCGGGCGCTCTTCTGACTCGCTATCCCGAAGCTTTGGCCCGGGCTCTCGAAAAAATTTCAGCTTCATCCATCCCTTTGCAAAGAGCCAGCGCCGCAACAGCCCATCTTTTCATTTCCAATCCGTTCAAGAAAAAAAATCTCTCCTCTCTTTTTTCCACTCATCCACCTATTGAAGAGCGGGTAAAAAGGCTGAGAGAGACCTAAATGACAATTCTTAATTTACAGTTTGTAATTTATTAAACCGAAAGACATAACTTTGAAAAAATTCAAAGTTTTTTTAAAAAAATAAAAATCTGTGAACATCCCAAAAACCATGAGCACTCAGCATCCGGACAATGTGCATGTCCCCTTTTTCGCCGAAGATTCCGTCTTGGGCGGTGAAGACGAAATACAAGAAGCCTTCTATGCTTATTCACATCTCAATTGCCATGAACAAATGTGGGATTTTGAAGGCAAAGAAGTGGATAATTTTGTCGTAAAAAAACTCCTGAGCAAAAATGAAATTTTCTTCAAAAAAAACAAACTCGGCCAAGACTTGCGCCTCACCTTTCGGGTGCCGAATCCTGAGGTGGAAAAAGCCGAAGCCAAAATTCTTTTGGAAACATTGGAAAGCATTCCCCGTTCTTTCGACGCGGCAAAATTGTTTTACAAACAAGACATAGCGCCTGTCTTTGAGGTCATTTTACCGATGTCAAAAAATGCCGAGGAACTCAACCGAATTTACTATTATTACAAAGACATGGTGGCCGGCAAACAGCAGCGCAACTTGAACGGCAATGACATGACCATCGCCGAGTGGATCGGTGAATTCAAACCAGAAACAATAAATGTCATTCCCCTATTTGAAGACAAAGAAGATCTGCTCAGAGCCCATGAAGTGGTGAAAAAATTTCTGAAAGGTAAACATATGAGCTATCAACGGGTGTTCCTCGCCCGCTCGGATCCAGCGGTAAACTACGGATCTCTAAGCGCGGTCCTACTGAATAAAATAGCTCTCCAACGCCTGCAAAAAACATCAAAAGAACTGGGCATACCGCTCTACCCCATTTTGGGAGCCGGCTCTGCCCCATTCCGAGGAAATTTAAGACCTCAAACCGTAGAGCGAATGATTTTAGGCTATCCGAGCGTGCACACCTATACTATCCAATCTTCTTTTAAGTTCGACCACCAGCCCGAAGATGTGCGAAAAGCCATAGAACACATTAACAACCACGAAAGTGGAGAAGCAATAGAAATAGACGAACCAAGAGCTCTGGAAATCATAGAACGCTACAGCGCCGAATACAGGAAACAAGTAAAAAAACTCGCTTCAGTCATCAACAAAATTTCTCCTTTCGTACCAAAAAGAAGAAAACGGAAACTCCATATAGGTTTGTTCGGATATTCTCGAGATATGGACGGCATACGTTTGCCCAGGGCCATTACCTTTACAGCGGCTCTGTATTCCATAGGAATACCTCCAGAGCTGTTAGGCCTCAATGCTATCACTCCTGAAGACAAATCTTTCATCAACTCGGTATACACAAATTTTGAATATGACTTAAGAGACCCATTGCGCTATACTAATATACGCAGTCCTTTTATGCCGCCTGAAGTGGAACAAAGTATCCGCCCTCTCATGGAGCACACAGAAAGCGATGCTTATCACGCCCAGCTCATTCATCTCATGTGTAAAGGACTCCAAGAAAACGTTCATGATGAATTGAAAACTCAAATACTCGAAGCGGCGAGGATCCGCGGATATTTGGGATAACATAGATCTATGCCTACCACAAAAAAAGATCTTAAAAAGCTCAAAAAACTCGGACGAAGCGCAAAACCAAGCAGAACTCTTGAAGTATTTCCGAACCATGCGGGAGAAAATATGACCGTCAGTCTTGATTGCAAAGAATTCACCTGCAAGTGCCCCCTTACCGGACAGCCTGACTACGCCCACATTCTGCTTACCTACACTCCGGACAAGTACGTGGTAGAATCAAAATCCATGAAGCTGTACCTGGAATCATACCGAGACACGGGAGTCTTTCACGAACATCTGGCCGTGGACATAGCAAAAGATTTCATCACATACGTTCAGCCTCTTTCGCTTAGCGTGCTTGTAAGCTTCAATGTGCGCGGAGGCATTTCAATTTCGGCCGATTACCATTGGAATAGATAAAAAGTGCCAAACCCAAACCACATAACCCGTATGAATCATACCGCGAATCAGACAAAAGCTCCCTCAGGATTTATGGTAAACTCCGCTCTCAAAGTGGCCCTCCTCTCAGTAAGCACTTTTGGTTTATACGAACTGTATTGGTTTTGGATAAATTGGAATGTGGTAAAAGAAAAAGAAAAAACAAAAATCTGGCCCATCGGTCGCGCTCTTTTCAGTGTGATTTTTTGCTTTCCTCTCTTCAAAAAAATACTTTCAGAAGCTTCGGAGACCTCAAATCCAAAAAAATTCACCGCCCTTCAGTTGGCCTTTATTTATATATTTCTATCTTTCCTGGGCATCTTGCCAAACCCATATTGGATACTGGGAATCATGACTTTCTACCCCCTAATGGAAATACAATCCATTATCAACAAAAATGCAAAAACAGAACAGCCAAAGGCGCAAAATACCTTCTTCTCAGATTTTTCAACCCTTGAACTCTCAATCATAGTGATAGGCAGTATTTTGCTTGCCGTGGGAATCGCTTCCGCCATCAAAGGATAAAACAGTATGGACAAAAAAAGAACACTCGTAACCGGAGCATCAAGTGGAATAGGAAAAGAACTCGCCCTTTGTTTCGCCCGCGCTGGTTATGACTTAGTGCTGGTGTCGAGACAAGAAAACAAACTGCGCAAGCTGTCAAAAGAATGCGAAGAACGATACGGTACAAAAAGTCTTATCATAGCGAAAGACCTTAGTGATGTTTGCGCTCCAAAACAAATTTTTGACATTTTGGAACAACATAAAATAGACGTGGACGTATTGGTGAACAATGCTGGTTTTGGCGTATATGGACATTTTTCAAACACGCATAGAGAAACAGAACTGAACATGATACAACTCAATATCAGCGCTCTCACCGATCTCACCAAACTCTTATTAGCGCAGATGTTGCGTAGACGCTCGGGAAAAATTCTCAATGTCGCTTCAACGGCCGCTTTCCAGCCAGGGCCCGTCATGGCCGTGTATTTTGCCAGCAAAGCTTACGTGCTGTCTTTTTCCGAAGCTCTGGCCCATGAACTTAAACCCCATGGCATTACCGTGACCTGCCTTTGCCCCGGCCCCACAAAAACTGAATTCGCGTCGCGAGCGGCCAGAGAGAAAGAATTATTGTACAGCCCCTATGCCATGAATGCCGACGAGGTCGCCAAACTCGCTTATAAAGGTCTCACAAAAGGCAAGACCCTTGTGATAGCCGGATTCAAAAACAAATGTCTGATTTTTCTGCAAAGATTCCTACCCCGTTCTTTGGTCCGAAATATCGTAGGACGCATTATGAAATAAGCTAGGACAGATAATGAACAGATTACTGCTACGACTCGGTTTAATCGAAGATGCGGTCTCTTTCTTGGGCTATACCATGGAATCCTGCACCGATATGACTTCAACTAAAGTGCTAAAATACTATGGTGAAAATCCAGACTTCCAGAGTTTCAAACAGAATCCTAAAACATGAGCATCCTCTCAAAGAAAATAAATCCGCCCACTGTCTAAGCGGGCGGATCGAATTTTTCTCGTGAGAAAAATTTATATCTCAATATTATCGATAGCGCTGGTGTCAACCTCTTCCCTCGCAGGTCTCGAGTCAAGAGGTCTCGAGTCAGCCTGCATTCTTCTGCTACCTTCGGGTTCATTAATTTTCAAATTTACGCTTGCGTTATTTTTTGCTCCCACTACGCGCAAAAGAGTTCTGAGCGCTCTTACGGTCTGGCCGCGTCGACCAATTACATACCCTATATCGGTCTGATTAACATCCAAGGTAAGCAAGACTCCTCGTTCGTCAACAGTTCTCGTAGATTTTACATTCTCAGGATGATTTACAATAGCCCTTACCACGAACTCCAAAAATTGTTGATCCGTATATGCTTCTGCCATATCTTTATTATCTATTGAATTAGAATATACCTTAAGCCCCAAAACTGTCGACAATCCCTCTTCGGGTCAGTTTTGTGTGGATTACTATACCATGAGGCTAGGTCACGGTCAAGATAAAATATAAAACTGTCCACAAGGAACAGTTTTATAATGTTTCAAATAAGGTCCGGAAATCTTGTCTATTTATGCCGCGGGAGCAGATGGCCCTTCGGCGATTTCTGTGTTTGCGGCTGTCTCTGTCGTAGGCTGCGCTTGAACTTGTTTGGCTTTCTCAGCTTCCAAGGAAGCTGTTCGTTTTTTTGAAATTCGTATTGATTTCCTTTTTTCTCCGCTCAAAAGCCCCTCTTTTACCAAAAGATTGAAAATGGTATTGGAACACTCTGCCCCCAAGCCAATCCAATGTTTTATACGATCTTTTTTCAATTCAAGCAACTTGGGTTTTTGAATCGGATTATAAAAACCAAGTATTTCAAGACTCTTTGCCTGAGGATCCCGCGTTTTCTCCGAAACAACCAGACGATAACTCGGTTGTTTCCTCTTTCCAAGACGTTGTAATCTGATGGTCAACATACATGAACCTGCGTTACTAATTAATCAAATCCTCTTAGGAACCTGGCTCAATCGGGAACCCCAACCAAGCCGGAATACAAAATCCTGAGAGCCTGCTTCGTGACGGCAAGCGGAAGGAATTCGATACACAAGAGTATAGCCAAAAAGTCCAAATCTGTCAATGTCTGAAATTTGAGACAAAAACCGGTGAAGATTGAACTCTATTAAATGTAAGAATTCAGACAGAAAAGGAAACAGCTAAACTTCTATAGTGCCGGAAAAAACCGTTTGCACAGCACCGGTCATAATCAATTCCCCTTTCGTATTCTCGGAAATAGCCAAAATTCCTCCTGGCAACAAAACCTTGGCGTTTGCTTCTATATTGTGTATTTTTCTACTTACGGCAAAAGAAGCGCAAGCCCCTGTGCCGCAAGCCAAGGTTGGACCACAGCCACGCTCCCACACGCGAACCTTTATCGTATCCTTATCTTGGACTTCAACAAATTCTACATTAATGCCATGAGGAAAATAATCATGCGTCTCTATGTTAGGCCCCACCGATTCCAAAGGAATACTGTCCACTTTGGGAACAAAAGCAACAGCGTGGGGATTCCCTATTGAAACAAAATGAAAATTAAATCCAAATAAATTAGTGGTTTTCGCGGGAAAATCAGGACTCACAAATGAGGGCTTGCCCATATTCACGGTATACGCGTTATCTGTGTCCTCCACGCGGACTTGTTTGATGCCGGAACGGGTGTCAACGCGGAGCACCGTATTTTGGTTGCCTATGCGATTTCTAAAATAATCAACCGTGCAACGCAGTCCATTCCCGCACATCTCTACCTGGCTTCCGTCGTTATTATAGTAATTCATGTAACAATCAGCATCGCCCCCCCTATGCTCCAACAAAATCAAGCCATCAGCGCCAATTCCAAAATGGCGGTCGCACAGATATGTTATTTGTTCCTTACTGAGATTCAAAGCCCCATCCATATTCTCAATCATAATCATGTCATTCCCTGTCCCATGAATTTTGGTGAATTCAATTTTCATATCGAATCTCAATTTATTTTTTAACCCGAATCTATACAAGACCAATAGATTTTGTCTCAATTATAGGCGGAAAATACATCTTCAAAGGTTTGTCTTCTGCGAATAAGTTCTACCTTATCTCTGTCCACGAGCACTTCTGCCGGCAATCCTCTGAACTGATAATTGCTCGCCATGGACATGCCATAGGCTCCTGCTATATCTATACTCAATAGATCCCCTTCCCGTATCTCGGGCATTTCTCTGTCTTTGGCAAAAAAATCAGCGCATTCACAGATATTACCCGTGATGTCATATTCGTGTACCATGCCCAAAGCATTGCTGAGATTCCGAATAGGATGATACGAACCATACATGGCCACTCGTACCAATTGGTTCATACCGGTGTCAGTGCCAACTATGATCTTTCCGCTAATAGATTGCTTTATGGTATTTACTCGAGTAATCAAGCTGCCAGCTTGAGCAACTATATAACGCCCCGGCTCAAAACGCAATGTAAGATCTCTGCCGTATAAAGCGCAAAAAGATTTAAATCGTTTATCCACTGACATACCCAAAGTCTGAAGATCAAGAGATTTTTGGCCGGGTTTGTAAGGTACACCAAAGCCGCCACCGACATCCACAAATTCGAGATCTGGAAATTGTGCTGCTATATCCAATATAACGTCGAGAGCCAAGAGAGGTTCTTCCAGGGCTAACCAACCAGAACCTATATGTTGATGCACGCCAATCACTTGCAAGCCATAATATCTTGTCATCTCCAAAACACCTGACACATCTTTAAAAGAAATGCCAAATTTTGAATCAGGCCCTCCGGTAATATTGCTATCATGAGAAGCAGAACCAACATTTGGATTAAAACGAACGCAGACTTTGCTCCCCGGATAGGCTCTTCCATATTTCTCAAGCCGAGAGAGAGAACCGATATTCAAAAGAACACCGCTCTTTTGAACCTCATGCATCTCAAAATCTGTCATGTTATTTTCCGTGCACATCAGACGTTCTTTGGGGCAAGCAGAGACAAGACCAAGTTTAACCTCTTCTGGTGACACCGCGTCCACTCCGCAACCCAAGCTTATTATCTCTTTCAAAATACGCGGGTTATAGTTTGCTTTCACCGCATACAAAAATTCGGTCTTGGGATACAGACCCATATAACTCTGCAAATCTTTTATCCTTCTTCTTATGAGATTCAAATCATACACATACACAGGCGTCCCAAAACGCTCTGCGATATTCTCGACAATATGAGTATCTATTACGTCAAAATCAGGCATAGAAAGACTTTTTTATTGGCCCTTTACATGAACTGTATCATATGATGATGAACAATTCTCGTAAAGTGCCAGGCGAACGCGAAAAACGCTCGCCAAGGCCTCCCGAAAGAACAGGTGACAAGAGCTCTCTCCCCTTAACCGAAAAGCTCCTGATGGATGGCCACGTAGGCTCTTTCGTAATCTTGGGTAGCAACCCCGACCACGAATCCCACACGCGAACCGCCCACGTCCATATGATGGACCGAAGCTATGCCGGCTCTCCCCAGAGCGCCGAAAACACGCCCAAGGATGTCCACGTTGCCTGCGGACAAACGTTCGCCCGTAACCAGGATAATCGAGAGCCCGCCCTCGATCCCAAACTTCTCCGGAGCGAATCGTTTCCTGATTGCTCTTTCAAAGAGCAAACGGCGAGAGGAATCCTCGAGCAAGTCCTCCCCGTGCACCGAGACCATCACGGCGTCTCTGCCTGTCGCCACGTCTGAGATAGACAGACCATAGGCCGCGACCGTGGCACAGATAAGCTCGAGGCCTCCTGCCGCCACGTCAAAACCATCCTTAACGAGGTTGACGGCTGTAAGCCCTGTCACCCCGTTCATCAAGGTAACGACCGAGCCTTCGGCGTCTCCTTTGGGCACGATCCATGTCCCTGGCGCCTCAAGCTCGTCACAGCTTGCGATGTGGATTTTCAGCCCGGGCTTCAAACGATGCACAGCGCTGATCGCGTCGGCATGGAGCGGTTGGGCGCCTGCTTCGCGCAGAACTCTGTGCCACATCGTTCCAATGGTACGAGGCTGAATGCCATACCTCCGCAAGAGCTCCGGATCTCCGGTGAAGACGCCCTGGACAGCCTTGCGTACTTCAAGCACTCCCACCTGGTCAAGCGCGCAGGCCACTATGGCGGCCGTCACGTCTGTCCCGCCAAAAGGCAAGAGGCGGTGTAGAGGCTGGGCGTCTGGGACGCTCCCCACACGGTCCACGCCCACAAAGCCGGCCATCACAAAAGGTATCCCTCGTTTCAAACGGGCAAAAACGTTTCGAACATTGGCCTGGCAGCTCCGCCAATCCGGTATACCGTCTGCGCCAACCTCTATAGTTTCGTAGGCACTGAGAATCGGGTATCCGAGCCAGCGATGCAAAAGCTCGGTCATCATGCACTCACCAGAACCCACGGCAAAAGCCTCTGAGCCCGGTAGAGAAGCCTCGAGCTTGGCATCAATCTGAGCGCGCTGTCTTGAGAGTACGAGAAGTACTCTTTCAGGATCAAGAAGACCCCGGAAAGCAGCGCTGTAGAGATTCTCAATCAAAGTCCACAAGGTGTCTCTTGTAAAGGTGAAAGGACCATGTTCTTTATTGATCCCGTCGAAATCCTTGTTTTTGATGCCCGCGTTTGGAGATCTCAACAGTACGAGATTCACATACATGAGCAACAAAGGAGTAGCTCTGAGACCGTTTCTCGCAGGCGCAGAAGTTACGATCCCAATGTACGCAGAATCTCCTTCAGCACCCTCAACCAACCGCCGCAGAGCTTCCAAACGCTCCGGGAAACCGGCCACCTCACCACCGATCTTAAGAATTCGTGCCCCCACTGTTAATCTCCCTTCGTGAAAGTGAAGTCCGCCTGCACAGGCGCCTGGCCAGAACCAGGATACGCTCCCTCAAGCCGGCCGACCCTCCGGTACTGAGAAGGACCGGTCTGAATGTAAGCATCTCCGCTCACTACGACCTCCTTGCCTTGAACCCGAAGGTCTCGACGTTGGACAAAGAGCCTACAGCCAGTCTCTTCCCCCTGGTTCAGTCGCCAGCCGCCAAAACAAAGCATGGTCAGAGAGCCAGAATCAAAATCGCGCCGCTCAGGAAAAGCCGTTATCCTCATCTTGCTGTTTCTCCCTCTAGGTGTGTTGTCCGCAGGCCCCTGTGGCCACAAAGCCACAGAAGATGCTGACAACAAAAATCCCCCGTTGTATCGAGGGATCATGTTTTAGTACAAAAAACACTAACCCTCAGGGAGGATTTTGCCGTTCTTCTTAGCTTCATTCTGTGTGGAACAATTATTCATAAACAAAACAATAGTATCATGATACTTCCCTAAGTCAAGTTTCATTTATCCACTCCGCAACGCATTGCTCCGCGCTCGGATTATTTGTCCAGGCTCACACTCAAGAGTTTGCTGACGCCATCATTGCCCATACTTACGCCATAGAGCGCGTCTGCCGCGTGCATGGTGGCTCTATTGTGAGTAATCAAAATAAACTGGGATTGGCCTGACAGCTCTTTCAAAATAGTGGTAAATCGCAAAGTGTTGGCTTCGTCTAAAGCGGCCTCGACTTCGTCAAAAAGCACAAAAGGAGGAGGATTAATATGCAATATGGCGCAGACGAGAGCTATGGATGTCAAAGTTCTCTCTCCGCCAGAAAGGGCGGCTATATGCTCTATCTTTTTACCAGGAGGAGAAGCCACGACGTCTATGCCCCGCAATATTTTTTTCTTGCGCCTTGCTTCCGGTTCTTCTGAAAGCACGGCGGTCTCTTGACCGGAATTCTCTTCCTCTTCAATGCCATAAACTTCAACAAGATCGGCTTTCCCGCCCTCAAATAAAAGTTTAAAATATCGCTCAAATTCTTTTTTTATCTTTTTAAACGATTCGCTGTGTCGTTTTTTCATCAAAGTATCAAGCTCGGCAAGCAAGAGCTCCATGTCTCCCGAAGCTCTTTTAAGATCATTCAATTCAGTGTGCAAATGTTCATATTTTTCTTTGGTCTCCATGTATTCCTGCAAAACCTCCTCATCTATGCCCCCAATCAAACTCAAATTATATTTGAGCTTCTCTATTTCAACTTTAGCCTGATCCAATTCCTCAGAACCTAAAGGCTCTTCAATCTTAGAACGTATCTGTTCCACCGCTGTCTTGAGCTCATGGTAAAGTTCTTCTTCCATGTCTTCTCTCCTTGTCTGTAATTTTGCCAATTCAACCCGCACTTCATTCTTTTCATTCGATATTCGATTGAGATTATTCTGCACGCTTTGCATAGCTTCCTGCAAATCAAAAACGCGTTTGCGTTTTTTTTCCTGAAGCTCATTAAATTTTTTCATTTCCAGACGAAATTTTTCAATCTCAAAATCAAAATCGTCTATTTTCAGAGAGATTTCATCTTTTCGCAGAGAAAGTTCCTTCATCATGTCATCATATTGTTCAGGACCGAGTTGTTGTAGAGACAATTCCTGTTCAAACTGAGACAAACTCTTGAGAATTTCTTGCTGTTTGAGTGAGAGAGAAGCCGCTTCATGCTCTTTAACTCCCTTTTGTGTTTGGATTTCCAATAATTCATCCTGTTTCAAACCCCGCTCTTCATCGATCCGGGCTATACTTTTTCTTAATTCTTGCAAATGTTCTTCTGTGTCCTTTTCTCCAAGCAGCATGTTCTTGGCCTCAGTAGAAAAACTGAGCGTGTACATGGTCTTTTGTCTAAACCCGCCACGCATAGAACCTCCCGCGCTCATCATGTCCCCGTCAAGCGTAACCATGCGCATGCGGCCTATGCCCAATCTTCGCGCAGTAGCCACATCATCCACCACCACGGTAGACCCAAACACATACGAAAAAATATGCTCAAAAACAGGATCAAATTCAATGAGTTCAAGGGCCAAGCCGCGCACGCCCGGCTCAGACAGCACACGAGCGATATCTTGCGGAATGGGGCGAGCGCGTATCGTGTTAAGAGGCAAAAAAGTGGCTGTGCCAAGCTGATGTTTTTTTAAAAAAGAAATGGCAGAGTCGGCGACAGCGTCACTTTCAACAACCAGAGATGTCATATGATGGCCAGCCGCGATTTCGAGGGCTCGCTGAAAGCGTTCTGCCACCCGTCCCAATTCCGCGACCATGCCATATACGCGTCCGCCAAAAGACGCATGGTTCTGTAAAATCGCTTCAACGGCCCTATAACCTGATTTCGGCAATAAGCGATCACTTTGGTCCCCTTCGAAGACGCGTTTTTCAATCTCAAGAATCTTTCGCTGGGTCTGCAATTTTTTCTCTTCCCATTCAGACAACTCATGTCGAAGCTCGCTGCGTTTAGTTTCAAGAAACGTAATTGAATTTTTGAGTTCAGCCCAATCCTGGTCACCTTTATTTTTTTCGAGCTTGTATTTTTCACTTTGCTCTTCAAGCCAGGCGATATTTTGCTTACCCGCTTTTGAATATTCGGTATGTAGCTTACCCGCCAAAACAGCGCGTTCACGCTCACATTCATTTTTTTGTTCAAGCAAGTCCTGGTAGCCCCGCTGTAAAAGTTCAAATTGCTCCTGCCGCGAGGCCTCCTGCGCCAAAGCCGCCAGCTCTGTTTGAATTTCATCCAAAATCTTATGTTCGGCCGCGTACTGTCCTTCAAAAATACTCTTGCGTTGAGATATCTGCTCTATGTTCTTTTCTATATTCAAAAATAAAGTTACATAATACTGTTCCTGAATATCTCTCAACCGAATTTCCACGTCTTTCCTCTGCTCCAATTTCTTTACCTGACGCTTCAAAGAGCGCATGCGAGGCTCCACTTCGAGAAGAAGCATATCGGCCTGGGCTATATGTTCGGCCGTCCGATTCAACTTGAGGAGAGCTTGGTGTCTCTTGATCTGAAATTCTTTTATACCCACCGCTTCGTCAAAAAACTGTTTTCTTTCAGCCGCTGTCTGGACCAAAAGCTGGGTTATCATGCCCTGCCCTATCACTGAATAAGAACTCTGGCCAAATTGTGCCTGAGCCAGCATAAGCTGTAAATCAAACAAACGAACCACAGCGCCATTGATGAGGTACTCATTTTCTCCGTTACGATAGACTTTGCGTGTTATCACCAGCTCTTCATAATCCATGCCCGCTCTCTTCTCGCTGTTGTCAAGAGTCACCGACACGCTCGCCATGCCCAATCTGCCCTTATATTCAGAGCCTCCAAATATAACATCTTCACTTTTTTTACCCCTCAATTGTTTCAAACTTTGTTCCCCCAAAACCCAACGTATGGCATCAGCGACATTGCTTTTTCCGCTCCCATTCGGGCCCACAATAGCCGTAATACTAAAAGAACCCTTTTGGGGGGGTGGAAATTCGATAAGCGTACTTTGAGCAAAAGATTTGAATCCTTGCAATTCTATGCTTTTAAGAAACATAAGAAAAGCCGCTAAAGCTTACAATAGTATAACACTCTTGACAGTGCCCTGCAATCCTAGTATAGTGTGTGGTTCTGGGTACTCTAAAATAGGATAATCCGGAATCATCACGATTTACATCTATGCCTCATAGAACAGCAAAAAAAATACACAAAGCCATCCAAGAAGCAGAAAAAATAATGATCATCCCTCATCAGAATCCTGATGGAGACGCCATCGGTTCTGCCACGGCTCTGGCACATTATTTGGAAGCTATCAAAAAGCCATACGCTATTTTTTGCAGTACAGAAATTCCAAAAAATCTTCATTTTCTTACTGATAATTGCATCGTACGTTTGGATAAAGAAATCTGGGATGAAAACTTCTCTACCCTGATAGTAGTGGACGCGGGAGATCTGGAGTACGCGGGAGTCAGCCGGTATCTGGAACGAAAAAATCCCAAACCTTTTATTATAGGCATAGACCACCACGCCACCAACCGGGGCTACGGGGACTTGAATCTCGTAATAGAAAAAGCCTCGTCCACCACCGAGATCCTTTATCTTTTCTTTAAAACAAACAAAATCGAAATTTCACCTGAAATGGCCACCTCTCTCATGACTGGTCTTATAACTGACACGGGAAATTTTTCAAATTCAGGCACTTCAAAACAAGCTCTCCATGTCGCAAGCGATCTTGCCAGAAAGAGGGCCCATGTCATGAATATACGCGATAACATTTTAAAAAATAAATCCATAAACACGCTCAAACTCTGGGGTCTCGCTTTGTCCAGACTCAGTATTCATCCAGAGCACCATATCGCGTATACCTACCTGAGCCAAAACGATATACTTCAACATGAAGTTACTGAGGAAGAAGTAGAAGGTATAGCGAACCTTCTCAATGACCTAAACGAAGGCCACGCCTCTCTCATATTTAAAGAAAAAAAAGGAGGAGCGGTAAAGGGAAGTTTGCGAACTACAAAAGACAATGTTGATGTTTCTATGATAGCCAAAGCCTTCGGCGGAGGCGGACACAAAAAAGCATCGGGCTTTACCATTGAGCATCCTCTCGAAGAAGCAATAGAACATTTTTTCCGAACCTTAAGTGTCAAACAACTGGCATTTGTGAAAGAAGAAACGCTTTGATATACTAAAAATATAAACCCTACCGAAGTTCTTAAACTCACAAAAGATAAAAATATATGACCATAATCAGAGAAACAATAGGCTACGCGCCCGAAATCAAATCCCAATATCTTATTCCAACAGTGATAGAAAAAACCTCCCATGGAGAGCGGGCCTACGATATTTATTCTCGTTTGCTCAAGGACCGCATTATCTTCCTTGGCACTGCCATAGATGATGCCGTGGCAAACACGGTTATTGCCCAGCTTCTATTTCTAGAGAACCAAGATCCTGAAAAAGACATAAAACTCTACATCAATTCACCCGGCGGCTCGGTAACTTCCGGACTCGCGATTTACGACACCATGCAATATATAAAACCTCATGTGTCCACCATTTGCGTGGGGCTCGCGGCAAGCATGGGTTCTGTGCTTCTCGCGGCAGGAGAAAAAGGCAAACGTTTTTGTTTGCCAAACAGCGAGGTGATGATCCACCAGGTCCTCGGAGGCACCCAAGGACAAGCGAGTGACATCAAAATCCACGCGGAACGAATTCTAAAAATAAAAGACCGTTTGAATCAAATCCTGGCAAAACATACAAGCCAACCCATGCCGACCATTGAAAAAGACAGCGACCGCGACAATTTCATGAGCGCGGAAGAAGCAGTGCGTTACGGCATCGCCGACAAAGTGATTTCATAAAAAAACAAAAAACATAGATAACAAAACCCCGTGGGCCGAAACCGGCACACGGGGTTGTTTTAGTTTAGGATAGTTCCTAACCCGTACCCAAGAAGGTGTATCCGAGGAAAAGACGAGCCGAAGCCTGTACTTCCCTTTGATACACCCCCATGCTTGTCGTGGATACAGGAATGTAAGCGGGTAAATCACAATACAATATTGTACCACACATACATTTCTATATCCTCGTCTTGCCCGGCTATGCCAGGTCTTGCCCGGCTATGCCGGCTCGTGGATACAGGGGCGTGTATACGTAACGACAATCTCTAACCTATACACATACTCTGGATCCAACGCCGCTCTCAAAAGAAAATAACACGTCGCTGTATCGTTAAATATCTTGGAAATCGCGAATTCATGCTGAGGCTCTGTTTGGATTTTATCCAAACTGCCATATTCCTTGTTTTGTGCGGACTCGCAATAATACCGCATTCTGCACATTTTGTCAAGTACTCTGCCCGGGGAAATACAAAAATTTAGCTAAAATTAGCTAAATTTTTGTACACAACCAGACTAATCTTCAGGGAAAATTATACCCAAATCTTCGGCAGTCAAGGGTCTTTGACCAGAGGAATCAGAGCTCGTTTCTCCTCCACCGGTCAGGGTATCTTCGCAAAGGCCTCCGGCTTGATTTTCACAATCCGTCTTTTTTTCAACGCCCAGATAACAAGTCGTCGGCACGGCGCGGTAACTGCTATTGAATATCTTTTCCTGTTTACTGCCGTCGGACAATTGGCGGGTATAGGTAAAGGAGGCCACGGCCCCGGGATGCGCGCTTTGACACTGCTTTTTCCCCGGCTCAAGATCAGTCGTCTGAATCTCTCGGGCAGGGCCGGTGGGAATCCATTTGGAAACTTGAGGAGCCGAATAATACCCCTTGCGGCCGTCATTCGTACCCCACAAAGTAAAAAATAGATCCCCTGTCTTGGTATTCATGGACGTTTCTATAAGCAGATGATGTCCTGTATCATTTATAAATCTAAAATCAGGCCAGCCATCGTAAATAGTGGCGTCAGTGCCCGGATTTCCATTGCTTGGATCATTGTAATAACTCACCACCAGACCATGATTAGTACGTTCAGTTATAGGCATTCCCGAATTCATGGCGCTCCTAAACATCGTAGTGCCCACTTGGCAAAGGCCTCCGGCTATTTCGGGTTTTATCCTGTCTCCCACAATAACCAATTCGGGCAAATAACCATCCTCAATGGTATAGGGACGAAGCGTGGCGTTTAAAGAGAATTCCTGGCCCGGTTTGATGATGGTTCCATTTAATTTATTCTGAACCGCGTTTTTGATATTCAAAATTCTATTTTTAGGACTTCCGGAAAAATTTGAAAAACCCACTCCCAATATCTCTTTGACCCCAAGATCATTGAGAGACCCGGTAGATACTCGCGGCTCTGTGGTCTTGGTTATAAGTTCAGTGCTCAAAACGACTGTATCCACACCCGAAAGACGTGAAGCAAAAGCACCCTTAAGTGCGGCGAGTGTTTTCTCGAGATCCACGCTTACACCCGGTCTTGAACCCTGGAAATCCATGGCTTTAGTGGCTTCCTTATTCAAAACAAAAACCGCATCGCGGGGTTTTTCCTCAACAGAAGGAAGAATATCTTTGACGATAAATGTTTCCGTAGAAGAAGCGGAAACACCGAGCAAAACAGATCCGTCCGCCCCTTTAGTTACCTCTATCCATTCTCCAATATCTGTGATCGATATGTCCCAATGATAATCCTTTTGAGTGCTTGGATTTTTGTATGTTATTCTGTGCATTCCAGCTTTAAGTAAAGGCGCAATCTGACCGCTTAGGCCCCTGATATCATCCTCAACCAAGCGAGGTGGCGTGGCCATAGACTGAATCCGAACCAAAGGAATCTCCAAACGTGACCAAGCGGCAAAAACTTTTCCGGGAACTTCTTGATAGGCGAAAGATATGCCTTCCGAAGAGGTGGAAATACTATATTTTATAGGGTCTGTATTCTCCACCGTCAGTCCGGCGTCCTTTGCCTGAAGTGTAAGCGGCGAAAATTGTTTGTCTAAAATATCCAATAACCCCGGCTGATCTATGACAAGACTTTGTAAAGATAAAGATGGTTTGGAAATCCGAGATAAAAGTATAGACCAGGCATCCACAAAAGAGTTGCCTGCCTTACCATAGCGGAGCAAATACCCAATCTCCTGTTCCATATCAATATCAGCAGTAAAAAAAACGCCAGAACCAGATGTTCCCGAATGTACTGAAAATTCTTTCTGTCCCTCTGCAGTCTCATATACCAACAAAACGCCCTGATCAAATAACTTGCTTTTCATGTCGTTTAAAAAAGAGCTCAATTCATCCGCGTTGAGTCCTGCCACGGATATATTCCCTATATGAACTCCGGGGAAAACTCTGAGAGCATAAGCCCTTGCATAGGAGATCAATCCCACCAAGCCCAAAAACAAGACTATCACAAAAAAAGCGACCAGAAACAAAATGCGACGCCAGGAAATACTAAAAAAAGATATGCCGATTTTTTTTAAGAGGCCTTGTTGTAATGGTTCTTGCATGAATGGTGTATCAGTCTTTATTCTTCCACCACGTGGACACTTAATCTCGCGTTGGATGTATATTTTGGTATATAAATCTTTAGTACCCCTCTTGTATATTCCGCGCGAGCGGATTCTCCCCTCACCTCAGTAGGCAAAACAATGCTCCGTGAAAAACGCCCCCAGTAACATTCCTGATGTATAAGCTTCAAAGAATTCAGAGAGTCGGCTCCTCTGTCTTCAGAGCGTTGTCTCTCCCCTCTCACCGTCAAAAGATCATTATGTATATAAACTTCTATTTTGTCCGGCGAAGCGCCCGCCATAGTGGCGTATACCACGATTTCATCCTGTGTTTCCGCGATATCCACCGAAAGCTTTCCTTCTTGACCCACATAATCCCAATCCTCTTCAGGATTTTGGCGGCGTGATTGGACAGAAACATTCTGTTCATCCGAAGAGGGCAGTTTTTCAAAAAGTATAGAAAATCCTTCACTTGAATTTTTACTCAGGCCCATATTCATATATATATAAATATAGTATAGCAAATACAAAAAAAACGTAAACAAAAATTTCCTATACTTAAACTCATAGACCCGGCCAGAGTCTCCCCATACGGTATCGGTCAGTACCCGATCAAAATCTCTGTCTGAAACGGGCGTCTAACAAAATTAATACATACCTCAAAGCGAATTTTTGCGTACTACGCAAAGTGGTGTTTGTTCATTCGTCTGGCCAAGAGGATTATCACGGAAGACAGCTCGGGCCCAGGCTTTATCAATTTTTTTTGAGGAACGGCCCAAAACATCCACGCCAATATCATTGGCATCGATGATGACCACATCGTGCCCAAAGCGCGCTTTAAGGTCTGCGGCGACACTATTCGGATTTTTAGGGGCCAAAGTGGCATATTGGTTATAGGGAGGCAGGGTATAGGAACAAGGCCCATCAATCGCGGCGGCTTGGCGACCCGCGATATGATAAAACATTCCTTTTATACCCAAGGGTTTGGTAAGAGCGGCAACAAGAGCTCCGAGCAGAATACGGGCAAGCCCCACTTCTTTGATAGCCAAGTGCATTGTCTCAGGGATTCCGAGGCCGATCCCATATTTTGATTTGTGCACAAAATGAGTGAGAAAACGAGCCCAGAAAC
Source organism: Candidatus Magasanikiibacteriota bacterium (assembly GCA_016193335.1). Taxonomy (GTDB): domain Bacteria; phylum Patescibacteriota; class Patescibacteriia; order Magasanikbacterales; family UBA922; genus JACPSK01. The sequence goes on from JACPSK010000008.1 coordinate 34,189, forward strand.
CGGGTTTTATATCTTTTATGGGAATCGCGCGTCCCTGCGTGATAGCGACCACGCGTTCGCTGATAAACAAAACATCACCTGGAGACAGATTTTGAACCGCGTAGCGTTCCACTATATCGGATATCCTGTCGTCCGGGCCGACAACATGAGTGCGTATCGGAAAACGTTCGTATACGATTCCCTGCGCTTCTATGGAAGATGAAACCATACTATATTTATGATAATTATTGGTTCCAAAAATATCACAAACCAATAAATCCGTTACCACCCACCAAGGGCAACCTCTTTCAATTTCGCTGAATGTAAAACGTGGCGGAGAGGGTGGGATTCGAACCCACGGTACCTTGCGATACGACAGTTTTCAAGACTGTTGCCTTAAACCGCTCGGCCACCTCTCCATTGTTAAGCCTCAACAGTTAAATACTGACATGAACTTCTCAAAAAACTCACTGCGGAGAGGGCGGGATTCGGCTTCGCCTCTCGCTCGCTTCCGCTCGCTCGGGCTAGCCACCGCCTCGCCATCGCGCTCGCCAGCTGGCTCGCGCGATATGGCTCCGGCGTTCTCATCCCGCACGCGACACACACTCGTGTGTCGCTCCTCTTCTCCGTTCGTTTTTGCTACGCAAAAAACTCACTGCGGAGAGGGCGGGATTCGAACCCGCGATCCGGTTTTAAGGCCGGATAACACATTAGCAGTGTGCCGCTTTCGACCTACTCAGCCACCTCTCCATTTACGGATAATTTACAATTTTTAATTTGTAAACTCAAATTATTGTTGTTCCAGTGTATCCCAAAACAAGGTTCGCGTCAACCCCTTGCCAGAGAAAAACCCATAACATGTAGCGCCCCTCCTTGCTCTTTCAGTGCTCTGGCCGCGGCTTGCATAGTGCTTCCGGTGGTGTATACATCATCCACTAGCAAAATGGATTTCCCCTTAGTTTCCACAGGCTTTGTAACCCGAAAAGCGTCTGCCACATTGCGCTTGCGCTCTTCCTTGGAAAGGATGGCCTGCTGTTTGGTCTTCAAAAACCTGAGCAAAAAATCCGAACGCAATTGAAAGGGCAGATGTCTATTGAAGCTCTGCGCGATAATATATGATTGATTATACCCTCTTTCGGCATAGCGGCGTTTATGCAGAGGAATCGGAACGCAATAATCTATGGGAAACAAAAAATCTGAACAGATGATCTTGGTTTCATCTATAATACGACCCAAGACTGAATTGAATTCATAAACATACGCATATTTGAACTGATGCAAAACCTGGGCCAAAAGACCTTTGGAATCATAAGGAGCGCAGGCAATCTGCTGATCCAAACAAGAATCCGCGACGCAAAAAAAACAAGGAGCACCTCTTAAGTTAGGCTCATGGCATACCGGACAGCAGAGGACAAGATGTTTATCAATTTTAAGATAGCAAGTATCACATAAGGCCAATCCTTCTTTCCCGCATCCAAGACAAAAAAGAGGAAACAAAACCTCTTTGACATACGACAAAATAACGCGAAGTCCCTCCTTTAAAAACATAATGCCGGCAAATACACTTTTGTCGCCCTTTCAATCTTACCTAATAGATTTAATCTTCCCACCAAAAACCATTTACTTTCCATTCCTCTCCCACTTTTACAATTTCAACCCTGCCTTTTCTCTGTTTGAGTTCTGTTTGAATTCCGGCAGAACCGTCTGATGACTCCGAAGACCATTCTTGCTGAGCCTCAATGCCAATTAAAAAACGAAGATCAGATTCCTCACGAACAGAAGTACTGATAACTCGTGTGGTTACACCCTTGTATTCCACCGACTGTTCAAGCATCTGAGTCTGGAGCCAGGCAGACATAGACAAAGTGCCAAGCTCGCTCGTGTCTGCAAGATGAGCGTTGTTATTTTGGTTTGAATAAGTACCAAATCGTTCTACGAACAGACGGCTGAGCTGGCGGGCATACAAGGTTGGGTCTGGTTTTGAGGGAATCTGATTGGCTTCTGCGCCTTGTTCTCTAATCCCTTCCTTACTCACCAATATAGAACGCGCTTTTTGAACAGCTTCCGGAACAGTTTCTTGTTCGCTGGAAGTATTGGTCTCCTCTTGATCTTGAGGATTCTTTTTACCGTATATGATAAAAAGAACCGAAACCAAAATAAAGGCTACTATGATGCTTACTATAAGAAAAATTCTTTGTCGCAGTGTTAACATACAAACAAGTATAGCAGGACTTAGATTAAATTCATATAAAATCCCGCGAAAAAATCTTGGATCAGAGTTAAGCCTCGTCTTTATCCCCTTTCATCGAACGTTCAAATTCCTGTTTGGCGCGCTCAATGTCCAAGAGTTGTTTGGGATCAGAAGTAATTAACTGATCTTCGGTATATGAGGCTATTACTTTTATGGCGGCGTGTTTATTACCCGCGAAAAATATTCCCTCCCCTACCGCGCTTTCCAAAAGCAGATATTTTTCTCCCTCAGTGAGCATAAAAACCCGCTGAATCATATCTATAGAAGCCGGGGACTGTCGAAGCAAAAGCTGAAGAGCAGAATTGGTTACAATGGCCTGCCCGTAAGGAGAACGCAAAAAATCGTTAACATCCTGAGTAATGGTAGTAACGCCCAAATAATATTTTCTGCATCGTTTAACCAAAGCATAAATAAATTTGGCGCTGTCTTCGTGTTGCATGAGCCACCAAGCTTCATCAATGATTAAGATGCGTTTTTTCCGTTCAGAACGGACGATATTCCATATATAATTAACGAGAGTGTAAATGGCCATGGGTCTGAGCTCATCTTCCAAATCGCGGACACTGAAGATCACTAGCTGGTTGTCCACGTTCACATTAGTCGGAGAATTGAAAAGGCCGGCAAAAGTGCCGAGAGTATATTTTTCCAGCTTCAAAACCAAATCCTCTGCTCCTTCCATCCCTTCGAGGATATCCAATAAATCCTGCATGATGGGAGCTTCAAGATTTCTCAAATCAGAATTCGGAGTTATATCTTTTTTAGCATAGGTTTCAAGAAGCGCTCTGTCCAAAATAGAATCTTCACTGGCAGAAAGAGTCCCAAACATGATACGAAGCAGACCTTTTAAGGTAATGACAGCGCTTCGTATGATATCTTCCACCGAAGCCTGGCCACCCACCGGCTTGGGCAAATCAAAAGGATTGACCTTGCTCTCAGAGGCCAAAGAAATACTGATATAGGTTCCACCAACCGCTTCAGCTAGATGCAAATATTCCATTTCAGGATCTATAACAATAATATCAATACCCATCATCAGACTGCGGAGAACCTCCAATTTTACGGCGTAGGATTTGCCGGCGCCCGAAGTGGCGAACACAACCATGTTGGCGTTTTGTAAAGAAAAACGATCGAATAAAATAAGACTGTTATTGTGCCTGTTTATACCGTACAAAATGCCATTATCACTGGTAAGTTCCGAAGAAATAAAGGGAAAAGACGCCGCTATGGGCGAAGAGTTCATATTAAAAGCTATGGTAAGCTCGTCTATGCCCAAAGGCAGAGTTGATGTAAAGCCTTGTTCGGCCTGAAATAAAACATTTTTCGTGTAAATCAATTTTGACCCGAACAGATTTTCTATGTCTTCTGAAGTTTTGTCCAGTTCTTCTTTGTCCTGAGCGTATATGGTTACATAAAAAGCGAACTGAAAAAAATGCTCGACCCCTTGGGTCAGATCATCCCGAAGCTGTTCTATATCCCGCAAGGCCGTCTCCCGAATCGGGTCTCTCGGAGCCCCTTTCTCGGCGTCAGAACTTATCTGAGCCTCGAGAGCTCCCACTTTTTTCTTGAGTTGTTTGAGGATAATCGCGGAATTGACCGGATAAAAAAACATGCTTACATCCATGGTAATATTCAAATTCAAAACAGGAGCGCTCCACCCGACCGCGATATAACGGGGATAAGTAACCACAAAAATCGTCCGCAAAAAGGTATTGCCAAGCTGAACAAAAGTAGATTCCACTTTAAAAGCAGAAGGCGCGATAAGATCCTGGATAGCCACGGTTCCTTCGCGGTACACCCGTTCTTCTTCCAAGCTGATCAATTGTTGTTCGATGTCTTCGCTTTGTTTTTTTCTCCTTCTGAAAGAACCTCTTTTTTCAGGAGATCCCTGACCGAAGGATACTGGTTTAAACGGCATAGAAACTTTTTCTTTATAATCCCCTCTCCACCTGCAAATCCTCCACTGAACTCATCGTCTCGCCATAAGAAATATCAGGATTAAAGGTGGAATAATATAACTCTATGAGCGCCTGGGTATCCAGCTGGACAGCCGTAACGCCCACGCTCGAGAGTCCGGAAATAACTTGACGTACTCTCATGTCCAAGTCTTCTTTGCGTTGTCTGAACCGGTCTTCTTTGAGACGGATACTCGCCATTGGTCTGAGCACGTCTTTTGTTCTGCTAAAAAAACTTTTTTTTGTGTTGGAGAGCGGATCATATGGAACGACCACATAATATCGTTTGGTCATAATCTGGCCGATATCCACCAATTCTTTCACAAAGGCTCGGTAATCCGCTATCTGTATGCGTAAAAGTTCATTTTTTTGTTTTGCTTCGATGCTCGCCAATTCTTCGAGATAGGGCCTAATCTGCAGACGCCTGGATTGAACCACAATTTGCAAAGGAAAATCTATGGAATTCAAAAAACCCACATACGAAGAAATAAGCGCGTTTTGTTCGTCCTCCGACTTCAAAGCGAAATTTATGCTTGAGGTTAAAAGCACGGCCCGTGTTGTCCCGTCTTTTAAAACAAGCACGCCCTCTTTTATTTCAGAAATGGGTAGATGAGTTTTGGTAGCCGGACGTTTGGCTTTCTTGGTCTTTTTTTTCTTACTTTTCATATGATACAAACGCTAAACAGTGTCTTCAGGCTTATAGAAACCGCCCGTGTTGGCCAAAAGCGCCAAGTCTCTGATGCGTTCACGTTTCACCGGTTCTTTCGTAGGGGTTTCAGAAAGCTCTGAAGTAAAATTTTGTTCTCTCAAAAAATTTAAGTCCTTATCAGTGTAGACTTTGTTCCAAATTCGAAGGGAAGGTTTGCGCAAAGTTTGAAGTATATTCAATAAAAAATAATGGAAATTCTGGCCATTGATTTTAACGAACGCGAATAACAAAGCCGCGCCTCCCACGACCGCAAGAGTAAAGATGAATAATGACAAATCACCATAACGAAAACTGAGAAAAATCACAACGCCGGCAACCAAAAGAATGACAAATTGGCGTATGGTGATGGGTCCAAAAATCTTGTCTTCAACATCTATAAATTGTGGAACAACAAATTGCTGCATAGTGTTTCCTAGGTTCTCAAAGCTTTATGCACTTCAAGAAAGGCAAAACATTCTTCAAGGCTCGGAGATTGTCCGGCACTTTCTTTGGAGAGAATCTGAGATAAACCGGTACCTTCATTGATGGCCCTTACGAGCAGGGCCTGATATTGTCTGAACAAAAAATTCTGGAACCATGCTCTGCGCGCTTCAAGATAAAGCAAAAAAGATTCTCCTTTCAAAGCTTCAAATTTGGCCGAAACCTGCTTTGCCGCGCTTTCAGGGTCCTCGGCAAGGCGCCGAAAATCCATCAAAGAAAAACCGAACATTTCTTCAACCGGACCCGTCGCCTTTGATATGGGCTCGACGGGCGGGGTCATATCATGGAGAGATGCGGAAGGAACGCCCACAGCTCGAAGCTGTCCCGAGGAGAGAGATCGGTGTCCTCGGGACCTGGCACCTTGTTTCAACAAAACAGAGGCCAAGTCATGGGTCAAGGTTTCCACGGGTTCAGGCGGTTTCGGAGCCTGAGCAAGGGCGATATCTCTGAATATATCTTTCACCGGCGTAGTGGTAGACAAGGCCTGAGAAGTTTGATTAAGCGCAAGAGCTTCTGACTCCACTTTAAGTTTTGATTTTTTAGAAATATTTGGTTTTAAGGCTTTTAGCTCCTCTTGCCGAAAAAAAGCCAGCGTTTTCTTTTTTTCTTCCATCAGAAGCGTAAGACGCGCGGATTGTTCTTTGGTGAGCCCCAAGCCCCCGCTCGCGAAAGGCGCCACTGCGTATTCATGAAACTGCGCTTTGTCTCGCACGCCTTTAAGAAAAGAAAGAACAAGTGAATGCGCTCGGGCCTGAACTTCTGAAGACAAAACCACAGGAAATTCCTGAAATATTCCCCTCAGCGCGTAATCCGGACCGATTTTGTCGCTTAATTCTTTATCAAGCAGTTCTTCGTGGGACAAAGCCTCATCCAAAAGCGACGCATGGTCTTCGGCTTTCCAAACAGTTTTAGGAGGCGTCCGCTTGGTTTTAATAAGCAAAGGAGAATTCCGTTTCTCAATCTTTTTTACGCTTGTCTGAGACTGGACCGGCTCTGCGCGAGTCTGCGTAGATGTAGATTTTGCATTCTGTGTCGGTTCAGCAAGCGTCTTAGAGTCAAAATTCTCCTCTTTGAATTTCAAAGATGTCGGGTTCAAAGTGCTGGCCTGCTTAAGGCTACTCAAAGAAACACGGATTGTGCTTCCATCCGTTTTTTTTACCAATACGCTCGGCCCTGTTACTGCTGGTGTTGGCATGATTTTATATGTTTACTCCTGTAAAAAAGGATTCATCCCATTTGAAGGTCTGACTTTTCTCATCAAAATATATCACCTCATCTATGGACTGAAGCCCCCGCGCTTTGAGAGCGTCCAGGAAAGTGGTCAAAAGTTCTACATGCCTGGCCTTATTCAAATCAACTTTTTTCATGAGAATAAACAAAAGTTTCGTGATATAGGCCTCTTCTTTTTGTGTAACATCCAACCAATGCACCGCCTGTTCATAATCTTCGAGCCATTGTTCTATGCCTTTTTCATCGGCTTCGTATAAATTCTGAAGATAATATTCATCCACGTTCTTCTTCTCTCCCTCTTGCTTTCGTTCATAGCCCGCCGGCACGCCGTCTTCTATCTCTCTCCAAATAAAACCACCCTGCAACCCGTAATAGAGGGTCATTATTTTTTCGAGCCAGGCACGCGTGTCTGTGTCTTGTCTCGAGACTTCCATCATGTTATTCATAAACTCAGGAACTTTGCTCTCTATGGAAGCAGTGTAATAATTGTCGAACATATCCAGCCATTCGCCTATCTTATACACAGCTTTACCTTCTGTCCCCAACAGCGTATGATTTCTCGCCATGATTCTCGCGAATAGCAAAGAATCATCCCACATGCCTCTCACATAGGCCAAACGCCTGAAATAATCTTGGACATGAGTGTAAATGGGAATCTCCCAAATACAAGCCTTGAGTAAAAAGCGCGTGCCGAGGAGAAAGAGCTGGCGCTTGGCAGAAATATAATCAAAATGCATCCAGGCGAAAAAGGTGTAGAAGCGTTCGTAAAAATCCTGGTCTTCTTCGGAAAAATCCGCGAATACCAAACTCCCGTCGCTCCACCCTTCGAGTGAACGCAAAATATCATCCACCACTCCCTCATAATAAAACTGAAACTGATGCAAAGTTTTTATCAAGTGATACTTGGTGTCTGTTTGAAGTAAATCAGGTCTTTGCACGTTTTTCCAGCTCATGGAGTAATATTCAGAGCCTCGATCCTGGCAAGCGTCAAGAATAGCCTGCTGTTCTTCATCAGTTTTGGAAGGGTAGAGATAACGAATTGTTTGGGCTAGAGAAAACATATCATTCTGTTATTAGCTATCTTTCGTCTTCGAGTCCAAGAACTTCAGCCGGGGGTTTATAACTGGGCGGAGCAGACAGGCCAGGACCAAATTTACCTCCTCGGACCATGCCAATAAGTTCATCCACCGTTGTAATTTTCTTTTTCTCAACACTTCCTGTTGTTTCGTCATAAATCGGAATGAGAAGCTCCATGGCGCCTTTTTTAAGGGCTTCGGGCTGAGACATACCAGTGGTTGCCGCCATAGTGAGCAAAAAGTCGGCCATATTGGAATGCATTTTGGGAACATACAATTCTCGCACAATATTGCGAGCGGTGAGTGCCTCCTGAATCTGGGCTTGCTGAGCTTTGCTTTTGCCGGCCATAGCCCTCTTGTATTGATTCCCGCTCTTGCGCATCCAAGTAGACTGTGCGCCCTTCGAAGCGCCAACCTTAAAGAATCCTGTTTTCTCATCTTTGTATTCATAAAGTTGATCCGAGGCCGCGATGCCGGCAAGACTCTTTATGTATCTGCCCGTGGTGCCGGACCAGGTTCTGAAATCTATAATACCATTGCGCATAATGGCATCATCATGTGTGCGCAAACGAGTCGCAACTTGGCCATTGTCTTCGTCCAAGTCCATGGTAGCATGAGGATGAGCTCCGGCGCGAAGCCTGGTGTCTGTTTTGTTTGCGTCACTCAATACATTGTCGCTTGCCATACCCACGCCAGAAGGAACATACAATTTTTCCCCGCCACCGATATCATGCATCAAAGCCCAGCCAGCGTTTTCTCCATGGCCTTTTTTGATAGCATCATTGCGCAAGTTGCCCAAAAACTGCATGGATGACTGATTGGATCGAATCACGTCCGTGTATTTGTCCATTACTTCTCTGCGTCTGGCTTCCACTTCCGCGTTTTCTCCTTCCAAAAGCAAATCCAAAAGATCTTGCTGAGCGCCGGTAAGAACTCTGTCTTGCTCTACCAGAGAATCCATCACCTCTTTTTTCAAATCTGAATTATTCACGACATTACCTTTGGTATCCACGAACTTCCCTGTTTTCATGCCCGAATACAAACCGGCGACATCCATGCCCAATTTTTTCGTGCCTGCGTCCAATACCTCTGAAACAGCCACATTGTTGCGAGCGAAAGTCAAATCTCCTCCTGAGGCAAACATCATTTCAACGTCTCTTATTTTGTCTTTGCTAAATTCCATGTCTTTCCATCCCAAGACATTTCCTATCTGTCCGCGGGCTTCTGAATTTGACATGACCGAAATGATAACATCATCCACCCAAGATTCGTTGAAACCGCGCTTAAAGAGCCCCATAAGCGCGGCCCTGTCCGCGTCTTGGAGATCTCCGGACTGCACTTTATCAACAGCTTTTAAAAGCATATCCCCGGCGCTGGCCACAAAATTGCCGTAAGACATCTCGGAAAAACCCTTTTCAAATTCTTCGATAAGCTCGGTCAAAGTGGTTTTTGGCGTATCCACGCCTCGCTTGTCCCAGATCACCCGCTGTTCCGCGTCACTCAAAACCAAATTGTGCCTATATTTGTATACGCGATTGGCTTCCACTGCCTGAGACGCCGCGACTCCATACTGCCAGGCGGTAGCGCCGCCCGCGTCCATATCTGCTGCCACCTTATCGAGCTTTGCGGCCTCTTTTAATCTCCCTTGTTCCGTAAGATTTTGGGCGATGCCTCTTACTGTTCCAGAATCTCCTTTGCGAATCGCGTCAGCCTGAACACGCAAATCTTTCTTAAGACTATCGAGCTCGGTCCTGTCACCGGTTTTGTTTTCCAATAAATTCGCTATTTCAGTCTGCCCCTTTGTAATGGCGTCCGCAAGAGTGTCTATATCCCCTTTATTTTGAGCTATGACAGCTTCCAAAGCCTTTCTTTGATCCTTAGACTCTTCATCTTCGCCCGTGATCTGCTCCAAATCTTTTTGATGCTGTCTGTTCTGTCGTTCCAAACGCTCTTTTTCCGACTTATTTGTATCTTGTTCTGTGGCCTTAGTCATCAAAGAGTCAGAAGTAATTTTAATTCCTTTAGTGAGTTCTTCGATTCTCTTTCTGGTTGTTTCGTCTGTATAGGCTCCGGATTCCACCCTGCCTGCCGTGGCATCCGCCTCGGTGGCGGCTGCCAATTTTTCAGAAATTCTCGTTTGAAGCAAAGTCTCTTCTTGCTTGCTGAGTCTATCAGAACTCAATTTGGCAAGAGACTGCTCTTCGAGAAATTCATCATAGGTCATCTTACTCGGCGCTGTCCAAGATTTGGCTTTTATAGTGTCTGCCTGCGCTTGTTTTACCGCAAGATTTTCCATCAGCCTGCTTTCATACAAGCTTCTGCCGTCTCCTGCGTCAAGATCGGTCTGCCCTAATTCGCCGGATATAATCTCTGCTTCAGCTATCTCTCTCCCCAGAACCGCCCTTCTCTCTGGGGTCATCTCTGATGGATCCAAGGTACGTCTTTTTTGAGCAATCTGCGCGCCCACTTTATCGCGAGCTTCTTGGCCGGCCGCTTGATTGTAAGCCGCTTGAAGCGGCGCCAATTGTTCATCTGTTTGATCCATTTGCTTTCTGGCGGCCTCTAATTTACTCTGATTGTCGACTATATCCTCGCCCGCGTCAATCCCTGCTTGAGCCTCTACAGCTGTTGCGTTGAAATTTGACTTTTTGAACTCCAAAGCGTCTATCTCTGCTTGCAATTGTTTCGCAGTCATTTCTTTTCCATCCTTGCCTTTGGCTGTGGTCAAAACATCTCCGGAAAGCATTGCCTGTTTTTGAGCTTCAAGTTCTGAAACTTCACCTTCAATCTTTTCACGTTCAACAGGGTCGGTGACACCGTCCCGCTCCTGGCGCAGAGTTTTGAGTTTGCTCTCTATGCTCTTGGCCAAATCACCGCTTCTCAAATCTCTGAGCTGTTCATTTATTTTATCCATGTCTTTTTGCACCGGCTCCAGCTGTTTTTGCACAGACTGAAAATTGCCGCTCACGCGGAGCCTGGCATCAGCCTGCATTCTCTTTTCTTTGTTCGATTCTTTCTCTCCGGTAAGGGTATGATCTTGAATACGCTCCATCATGGTGCCGGCCGCGCTTTCATAAGACATTTTGCCAGTCTTCACATTGTACTTGAGCCTGGGCTTGCTCAAGACTTCGTTTTTGCCCCTGCCCTCGTAGTCTTTGTCTTTGGCTTCTGAACGCATTTTTTCCGCCGCGAGCCAGCCGCGCTCTATACGGTCTTGAGCTTCACGGCCCGCATATATATCGCCGAAGAAACCAACCCCTTTGCCGTCTTTTGTTTTGTTACCCATCATTTTTCCAATCCAGCGGGTTCCAAAAAGACCTCTCGTGCCCATGCCAACTTGCATAACCGAATTCCATGGTTTTGCGATAAGATTTTTGATACCCTGAGTGCCGGGAATGCCCAAAATATTAGTGCCTTCTTTCATGGCCATAAACTGACCACCGGCTTCTGAACCCACACGTTTCCATAAAATTTCTTTTCTCACTTCGGCCTGCTTCTTGGATTTCTCAGTTTGCTTTTCAAGTTCAATGCCCGAACGAGAGAAGCGTCCCAAAAGACCGCCGGAAAATGAACTCTTAGCCACTTTTTCTTGTTGTTTGATTTCCTGATCCAAGGCCGCCAAATCCTCTTGATTTATGCCAATGGTGGCGTCTTGCAATATCTGCCGCTGTTCAGCGATTTCTTTATCCAAGCTTTGTGTCTGTTCCGGGGAAATATCTGAACCAAGCTTTTGCTTGACGCCTTCCAGACGGTCTATCTCTCTCATCGCATTTTGCTGAATCGCTCCTTTTTCGTCTCCCTTTGCCTCGCCTGCTTCTTTTCGTTTGTACAATTTGTCCAAAGATTCTCTAGCCGCTTCTCCTTTTGGAGACATTCTCATGCCCAGCTCGCGGTAGGAGCCCACTATGGAATGCCCTATATTCTTAAAACGATTCGCGAATTTCTCTCCGCCAAGTACTGGCATTTTCCAGAGAGCAGCTTTGCCGCCCTTCTTGGCCACGGACCAAGCTCCTTTTGCCGCTCCGCCCACCATCCATCTGCCGAGCGCGTAGCCACTCGCGATAGTGCCAATTTTTTTGCCAAAATCCACTGCTTTGTTCACCAAATTCGCTCCGGCCGCTCCGGATTCACTGACTTCTTTTATGCCAATATACAGAAAGACAATGGCTATAAAAAAATTGGCCATGTTTTCCCAGGTGGAAACCTTGGAAAGAGAAAGAGAAAATTCTTCGTCTGTGTTCACTTGTTGAAGTGGAATAACGGTATCTCCTGTAAAATCTCTTTGTATTATTTCTCCGTGGCCGAGAGTTGCGAAAGCAAGCCAAAGAAAAAATACCATCAAAGGCGCCACCATGACCTCTTGGCTGAATTCCTTCCACCAACGCTGGGCATAATGCTGGGTATTGGGCAAAACTTGGGTTACATACGCAATGGGCGAAAGTATAATGAGCGTCCAAAGCAAAACAACCCGAAGGAGCATAATCACCACATAGGCCGCCAACGTTACCATGGCTATGAGAGCAAAGACAAAAGCGATAAAAGCGCCGCCCAATAATTCTATCTGCAGATTATCCGCGTTCGAAGCGTCTTGCCCGCCCACGAATCTCATCATCTCATCAAGCTTGAACATGTTTATGATGTTGCCTCCTGCAGTGGCGGAAATGGCGTTGAGGAAGGTAATGGTAAAAACATGAGCAGCGTCTATAAAAAGCTGAGCGATAACATTGCTGAAATTTATAAAAACAGCGGCGAGAATGAGCTTTACCAGGCTCTTTTTCCATTCGTATTGTTCTATGCCAAGAATGGTGGCAAAGGCTATAACAAGCAAAATCACCACGAAAAACATGTTCGCCACGTCTCGGACCATCACCCAGCCCAATTTTACCACCGAGGCATTGATAAAATCATTGTAACTGGCCAAGGTGATAAAAAATCTGAGCAAAAACACGGTCATGCCAATGGCAAGCCTTGAAAGGGTCAAAAGAAGCCAGGTCATTCCCGCGATCAGCCCGTCCGCGATACTGTCTAAAATCGCGAAAGAAGGAAGCGCGAAAAAAACGCCTGCAACCAAAATAAAAATACCAAAAAAAAGCAAGAATTTTTTCTCCTGCAAGCGTTTCGGCAGTATATGGCCGCTCAGCTGTTTGATACGAGATACTATACTATGCAAAAAGGTTCGCATGCTTTTCGCGATAGAAAGATTATGCTTAGAGTATAGCATATTCCAAAACTAAAGTATACCACGAAGCACACAAGACAACACAAAAAAACCCGGCTTGGCCGGGTTAGGGTGTAATTCTGTTGAGCATTCTTGGAAAAGGAATAGTCTCGCGTATGTGATGGATTCCTCCAACCCAGCGAGTCATGCGTTCTATGCCAATACCGAATCCGCAGTGAGGCACTGATCCGTAACGCCTCAAATCCAAATACCATTCAAAAACCGAAACATCAAGACCGGCCTTGTTTATGTTGTCCAAAAGAGTTTTATAATCGTCCTCGCGCTGAGACCCGCCCACTATTTCGCCAAAACCGCGGGACGCGAGAATGTCGGCATTCAAAACCATGTCTTTTTTCTCAGGATGAGCTTTCATGTAAAAAGGTTTTATTGCTTTGGGCCAGTTTTTTACGACCACCGGCGCGTCGGAATCCTCGGTAAGCAGCACTTCGTCCTCTGCTCCCAAATCTTCTCCGAATTGTATGGAAGAACCCCTTTTTTGCAGCTTGGCTATGGCTTCTTCATATTCATAATGCACAAAAGAAAGATTAAGAATCGCCTGAAGCTCTGCAGTGTTTCGTTCCAAAATAGCAAGCTCGGGGCCCCCGTGTTTGAGCGCGTACGCGATCATGTGTTTGATGCTCTCTTCTTGAATACGAAGGCTTTCTTCATGTTCGATGAATGCCATTTCCGGATTCAAAGACCAAAATTCAGTGAGATGCTTGCGGGTCTTGGATTTTTCAGCGCGAAAATTGGGGCAGAGATCATAGACTCTCCCAAAAGCCATTGCCATGGCTTCGAGATACAGCTGGCCGTTTTGCGTAAGATACGCGGGACGGCCAAAATAATCCACTTCAAACAAATCCGTGGTGCCTTCGCAGGCGTTCGGGGTAAAGGTGGGCGTATCGAGCTCTATGTATCCCTTGCTATTGAAGTAATCTTGAAAACCGGTTTTTACAATATGTCGTAAACGCAGAGCGGCCCATTGTTTCTGAGACCTAAGCCAGAGATGTCGGTTGTCCATGAGAAATTCCGGCCCGTGTTCTTTTTTGGTAATGGGATATTCTTCGGCTTTGTGAACCAAAATCACCTGAGTAACCTGCAATTCATATTCTGATTCTTTTTTTGGATGCTTTGAAACTCTGCCTGTAACGACAAGAGAAGATTCTTGAGTGGCTTCTTGAACATTTCCCCAAGTCTTTTCATCCACCTGCTGTTTGGGAACCACGGCCTGCGCGAATCCCGACCCGTCGCGAAGCTCGAGAAAAGCAATGGATCCCGAAGATCTTTTGTTGTAGAGCCAGCCTTTAATTTCTACTTCTTTGCCGACTTGTCCGGCCATGTCTCTTATGTATGTACTCATAGGTAAATCGCAATAAGGTTCAGAAACACAAAAAAAATTAATGCGGAAACTGCCCTCGGGAATCAAGAGCAATTCATTTTCCATCTGAACTTATGAAAGGCCCACGGCCTGTAGATAGTTTTCTGCGAAGACCAATAGATTGAACCGCTTACGTTCATGAGAATATCACCATTAGACAGTTTTTGCAACACAACTTAAGCCCTCCTTCAGACAAACAACGGGCTGATTGACAAGACGTCTTTTTTGTGCTATACTTGACTGTTTTAAGATGGGAAATATGTGGATATATACATTATATAATATCTGGTATATCCATGGATTTTCCGTCTTGAAACACAAGGGAGGAAAAAATGGGGTTCGTGATTTTCTTGATCTTAATTCTGGGTGTGGTGATCGTTTGGAAATTGGCCGGCCTGGCCGTGGAATTCTTGTTCCACCCGGTGGAGACCGGAAGGAGAGTCCTCGCCACTCTAGTCGGCTGGGCCCTCCGGGCCATAGTCATCATCATCGCCCTGTCCATCCTCGGACACCTGGTCAAGTAGCACGAGACCCCATCCACCCACTTTTACGACAATAGACATTGCCGAAAAAGCAGGAATCTCGTCCGGCATTGTCCGGACGAGATTTTTTGTTAGTTTAATTTTACACATTGCGCCAATAAGCGAGCTGCTCCCCCGCGAGCTTACTAATACAAACCTGACTTAAGCGAAGCCCAATCCGGTATGGCATATTCCTGATGGTACACCGCGAATTCATACACCAGTTTGTGTATATTCTCAGCCTCTTTTGCGGGAATATCATAGAGAGCGATAAGAGCCCATTGCTCTTTTAGAAGAGCTTGCAAATGGCTTAGTTCTTTTAGCCCGCACACGAATATTTGTTCATGTATCCTCTCTTTCCCGATACGACACTGATTGCAGACAAGACCGCCGCCGGCGCAATAGAAGCCCGGCAGAAAAGCCTTTCCTCTGTCCTGCCCGGACAGATTCTCTCGAATCATGTCTTGAAAGGGTTTGGAACAGATCACGCAAGAATCCAAAACAGGCCTAAACCCAAGCCGAGAACACAAGGCCAAAACAAAAGCGTCCATCAATGAGACCCTAATTTCAGTGCTGCTCGAATTCACAAAATACAGCCAAGAACAAAGCAACTCAAACAAAACGCCGTCAGGATCACGGGGTTTTACGAATGTATTGAAAATGGACAAGACCCGCCGCACAACAAAGGCTTTTTTAAAATCAGATCGAATACCGGAAAAATATTCAAGCGGCTGAACTTTGATAAGATGATCTATTCCTTTGCCCGGAGCAACTTCAATGGAAACCAAAGAAAAAGGCTCCAGATGCGCCGCGTGTTTCGCGGTGATTTTTTTTAACCCTCTCGCGAGAAGATCCAGACGGCCTTGCTCCTTGGAATATAAGGAAACGATCTGGTCGTATTCGCGGAAGTCTTTGCGCTGAAGTGTTAGGGCGAGCATAGTGTTTCCCTATACGCCTCCAATATCAGCATGGCAGCCTTCTCGTCCAAACTGGCATCTCCCCCCATGCCTGCCGCTTCCTGAGAGGTAAATTCTTCTCCCACGAACTCCACGGGGACCTTCAATTCTTTTTTTAGTTCTTCGGCAAAGGCGCGAACGCGGCGAGTATTATCATTTTCAGATCCATCCGGCCCAAAGGGCAGGCCGAACACCATCATTCCGATGTTTTCGTCTTTTATTATTCTCAATAATTGAGCCTTGATGCTTTCCCGCGGCTTCAGGCCCGGTTTGAATTTTGAATCTTCTTCTATAATTCCAAAAGGCAAAACCACATCCAAGCCCTTCTGCAACCAGGCCAAACCGCATTTTTTTGTACCAAAGTCTATCCCCAAGATATTCATATGTGTGTATTTTTTTTCAAAATAAGATCTTTATTGATAGATCCTTTCCGTTCGCTTCTCCAATCAAGATGAAGAGATATTTCTCTCGTCTCAAAGCCTTTTTTTTCAAAACGTAAGATAAAATCCCCCACCGCCGCCGGGAAAAAATACCTGCCAAACAGATCGCTCACCTGATACTCCACCAATTTATGGTACTCTTTGCCAAACAAAGAGACAAGCACGCCTTTGAGAGGTTTTTTCTTTTCATTATATATGGTACCAAAGCGTTTGTGCTTCTTAAAAGCCAAACGCATGAAAAGCAAAAGAAACAAAACCTGCAAACACAAAAGAAAAAACATCCAAAATTTTTGAATAAAAAGCAAAGACACAAGAGAAAATACAGGAGCAAAAAAAGCCAAGATCAAACTGAGACGATACTTCCATTTATTCCACACAAAACGCCGCGCTGAAACCTGAACACCGGCAGGATCAACCGGAATATGCTTGTCTATCACTTGATCTTTTTTCTTTATTGTCAAAGACTCCCCAAAATACCAATCGTTTCCGGCTCCCAAGCCACGGGAAGAGGGAAAGGAAAATCCCAGTTTACTCACCTCTACGCGGTAAGTCCCCGGCTTGGGCAAAAATAAATAAGATCCTCTTCTGCCGGTAACCATGCTTGCGAGAACTTTTTTGTGTTTATCATCGAGCAAGCGGACAATACTCAAATCCAATGGCTGGTCTGTGCAAGCATTAAACACCCTCCCCCAAGATTTATATTTTCTCCGAGCAAAAAGGAGCAGAGGCTGTGTGAGTAAAAATTGAAAGTACAAAACTACATTATACGCGCCGGCAGACAGCGGAACCGCCAAGGCAGAGGCCGCGGTCAAGACAGAACTGCTACGTTTGATAATGCAGTGTTCCAAATAAGACTGTGCCCTCTCGCCCGGAGAACCAAAAAGCATCTCTCCCGCTGAATTCAAACCCAAACTCTTAACCGTCTCTTGGCTGCAGTCGTTTATGATGGCCGTTGTTTTGTGCAGGCGAGAAGTCTTTTCAAAACCCTGTTTTTGATAACAATCTGCCACTGCCCGCGAAAAAGCCGAAGAATCAGTATAAAAAAGAGGATAAAGAGGCTCCATGCAGGATATAAGCAAAACAACGGCGTTTGGATCGCGCAAAAAGTCCGCATAATCCAAAGCCGCGTTGGCAATGCTTTCTTTTACCGCGGGGATGTCAAAAATGTTGTCAAAACGTTGGGTGCTATAACACGTGGAAACATCCTGCGCGTATAGATCAAGCGTCTCGCCTTTGGCGCAAGCCTCCTGCCGGCTTGCATATTCATCATAGGCTATCAGCCCCATTCCCTTGTATGCCTCCAGATCGCGCAAACAGACTGAAACCCGCTCGTTATTATCATTCCCCGCCTGCCGCAAACAGGCGGAAAGTTCACGGTAAGACTCCGGCTCTGTGTCCGAAGCGGCCCCGCGCAAATACGCGGGCATAATATTTTCGGTTTCTGTCTTCTTATAACATTTTTTTAAATCCGCGTAATAAGCACTTTTCAAAGAATCCAAAAATTCTTCTTGGGAAGAAAAACCCTCAGAACTTTTTTCAAGACTGCCATTAAAAGAAGCCGTAACTTTATCTGTGCACGCGACAAGTTCCTCGTAGTCTGCCGACCGGGCAAAGCCGGGATACAACAGAAGCAAACAAATAAATCCTAAAATAAAAACTTTGAACTGAGTCGCGTGAAAAAACATACGAGCAAACGAATTGAATTAGAACCTATCTCAAAAATAATTTTGAGCCAATTTCAAATCAGTTTTGAGCGAAAAAAATGAAGATTGAGGAGCCATAATGGTATTATGACGAGGAAAGCTGAACTTTTTAGAGCCAAAACTGGTTGAAAATGGGCCATGAATTATTTTTGAGATAGGTTCTAGGAAAATTTTTTTTCTTTTTTCTGTAGAGAAATCGTCTGGACGCTTGATTTCATAGCCAAAAAAACCATGATCTAAAATATATATTGCAAAAAATATCAAAAACGATCTGAAGGCCGCTCGGTGGCGACTATGGGCCCTTGAGCGGTAAGAGCTATCGTGTGTTCAAAATGAGCGCTCAAACTCCGGTCTGAGCTCAAAATGGTCCAGCCGTCGGGAGCAGTCTCTACGTCTTCATCTCCCATGGTGATCATGGGCTCTATGGCAATAACCATTCCAAGCCTGCATTTCCACCGTTCCAAAGCCCTGTCATAAAAATTGGGAACCCGAGGTTCTTCATGGAGCGCGTAGCCTACCCCATGGCCCACCAAATCGCGAACAATTCCATAACCCTGAGGCTTGATATATGATTCAATGGTACGGCCGATAGCGGCTATGCTGGCGCCAACCTTTATCTCGGATATGCCTTTGTACAAAGCTTCGCGCGTAGCACGGATAAGATCGGCTTTCTCTTTTGAAATAGAGCCAATGCCAAGCGTGAGAGCAGTATCAGTTATAAATCCATTACCATTATGGCCTTCTCCGCTCTTCCTCGGATATTCCATCCCGATATCTATGGAAAATAAATCTCCTTCTGAAAAAATTTTGTCTTTTCTCGGAATGCCATGAACTACTTCTTCATTGAGCGAAGCACAGATAGTGGAAGGAAAGGGAGTATCGCCGGGCTGGCTTCTATATCCTTTGAAAGCGGGCAAACCGCCCGCCTTGCGAATAAACTGTTCCGCTTTTTTGTCTATTTCCCAAGCCGAAACTCCGGGCTGAACCATAGCCGCCAATTTTTCGAGAATACTTCCGAGAATACGGCCCCCTTCTATAATAAGCGCCATCTCATGTTCGGTTTTGATGTACATACATTCCATCGATAAAGCCCCGATGATTTGAAACAAAGTTAGGATACTTGCTTTCCCTGTCGCGTCGGAATCAAAGGCTTAATTAATTTTTAACTCACTCGTCTGAGTACATCCAATATCACTTGATCCACATCAGTAATGGCCTCTTCACCATCTAAAACATGCAAAACGCCCAAGGCTTGATAATAAGCCGCGATGGGAGCTATGGCCGTATTGCCTTGCTCGAGAATACGTCTTTGCACGCTTTCCGGACTGTCGTCATGCCTCACCACCAAAGAAGCCCCGCATTCGGGACAGGATTTCTTTTGTTCATTCTCAGGCGAATACGGAAGTATAAATCCGCAGGATTCGCATATTTTGCGTTTGGTCAAGCGTTTGAAACTGGTCTCATCTGAAATTTTCAGTTCTATAACCAAGACCTGATCCCCCATTTTCTTTTCTTCAAAAAAAGCTTGGTAGCGTTTGGCTTGTTCCACAGAACGGATGGCTCCATCCAAGACAACCCCGTTCCCTTGATCCACATAAAAACCTATGGCGCGAAAGGCCAGCTTATAAATAAGCTCATCTGCCACCAAGCTCCCCCGTTTCATGGCTTCGAGCTCTTTCTTTTCTTCCGGGTCAGCCTGCGGATTTTTATCCAAGGCACGCAAAAGATCGCCGGTGGAAATATGCCCGTATCCAAACATGTCAACGAGAATCCTGGACTGAGTTCCCTTCCCGCTTCCCGGAGCGCCAAGGAGAATAATTATTTTTTTCATAAGTCAGGAAAAATGTTCTCCAAAATATTCTTCAAAATTCTTCATAAGAGATTTTTTGTCCGCGATACTTATTTTTCTGGAATTGTACAAGTGTTGTAAAACATTATAGATCTGTCTCAAAGAGATAGTGCCATCGCCGTGGCGAGCTTTTAAAATTTCTTCCTCCACCAAGGTCTCTTCCGCGGCATCCAAAGTAATGTTTCTATGATGAGAAATCAAAAGCCGCAATTCCCGTTCGGGCAAAGGCTTTTGGCCTATAGAATACTTATATTTTTGACTTCCGCCGAAAATACCGCTAAAAATGGACATATAAAATCAAAATTTGATACCACTAGAATAACATGGCCTTAGACTGTTTACAAGCCAAAATATGGCAAAGAACAACTCAACAAACAAAAATTTAGGAACTTCTTTGCGGCAGGCCTCACACATACTGATTTTTTCCCCCCTATGAATCAAGGGCAAACCCCAACAGGACACATCGCTTTAGAAAGTCTGCGGAGTCAGCCCGCTTCGCTCTCGCACTCGTCCTCGACTTTCTAAAGCGATGTGTCCTGTTGGGATAAAAGCAATGAGTTACTCATAAAAATAAAATCCGTCTCTTTGAGAGACGGATTTCTAATGCATTTGAATTTAAGAAGTGCCCTGAAAAAAAGGACTTGATATCTTATATCTATACTTTGTCGTATTGATACATGGTCAGCTGGGCTTCGATTTGTTTGGCGGTTTCTATGCAAACGCTCACGACGATAAGTAAACTAACCCCTCCAACAACCAAATTCTGAGAACCGGTAATCCAGCGGGCTATGAGAGGTAAAACCGCGATGCCTGCCAGAAACAAAGCTCCGGAGAGCAAAAGTCGAGTCATGGTGTTTGCCAGATACTCTTCCGTCTGTTTGCCAGGGCGAATGCCGGGAATAAAAGCGCCTTGACGCTGAAGATTCTCGGCCATTTTTTGGGGGTTAAAAATAACCGCGGTATAAAAATAAGTAAAGCCGAAAACAAGGACAAAATAAATGATGCCGTAAAATAATTGATTATTGAATAGGGCCACGGTAAATTGAGCCGCGCGCGCTATAAGCCCTGTTCCTGAGACGAAAAATTGGGCGATGAGAGGCGGAAATAAGACAACTGAAATCGCGAATATAATAGGAATAACGCCGGCCATATTCACGCGCAAAGGCAAGTGACTTTTCACTCCACCAAAGCTGCGGCCGCCCCGAACCTGTTTGGCATAACTGATGGGTATATTCCTCTGTCCTTCGGTGATAACCACCACTCCGACGATGGTGACTACTGAAAGCAGGACAAAAAGAAGATAGGTATAAAATTGAGAAGAATTATAATTGACGACGGCATTCTGAATTGCCGTTGGGAAAGAAGAAATAATGGCCGAGAAGATAAGCAGAGAAATTCCATTTCCAATTCCCCGCTCTGTCACAAGCTCCCCGATCCACATCAAAAATACGGTCCCTGCGGTTACAGTAAGCATAATCGAAACAAATTGAAACGCAGATAAAGCTCCTATGATACCCAACTGAGAATTGCCAAGCAACTTTATCATCCCAAAAGATTGGAGCAGTGCCAAGGGAACCGTAGCCAAGCGAGTGTACATGTTGATTTTTTGCTGTCCAGATTCGCCCTCTTTCTGAAGTTCCTCGAAACTTGGAACTACTTTACCCAACAATTGAAAAATAATTGACGAAGTTATATAGGGAGCCACGCCCATAAGGACCACGGAAAAATTCTCCAAAGTGCCGCCTGAAAATAAATTCAAAAGGCCGAGAGCCTGATTACTATTAAAAAAATTTTGCAAATTGGCCACGTTCACTCCGGGGACCGGTATATGAGCGGCGGCGCGAAAAATAACCAGCATGCCTAAAACAAACAATATGTTGTTGCGCAATGCTTTTATGTTCCAAATTCGTAATACTTTTTCCCACATAAAAAGTGGAGGCTAGGTGACTGAAATCTAAAAGCTGAGGGAGCCGCCAGCCTTTTCTATAATCTCGGCGGCCTTCTTGCTCGCCGTGCAACCGTTAAAATTCAATTTCTTCGTCAAGGTTCCATTGGCCAATATTTTTGCTCCTGAATCCAGACGAGAGATAAGACCCTTTTCTTTTAAGGCGTAAAGAGTAACAGTCTCAGAATCGGAAAACACCCGTTCAATGGAATTGAGCGATACATTTTGGGGCTTTGCTTTGAAACTCTTAAAACCTCGCAATTTGGGTACTTTTTGCAAACTCTGTTTAAAACCTTTTAATTGCAAACCACCACTGCCTCCTGAACGGGCTTTTTGCCCTTTTAAACCGCGGGCCGAATATGTTCCTTTCCCGGAAGCGTTGCCTCGTCCTAGACGCTTGCCGGCTCTCTTTCTTCCAGTGCCAGATGAAATGCTGTGTGGGTCAAGTTTCATACATTTTTTTGTTCACTCTGTTTAGTCGCCTTCTTTGATTTTAATTTTTTTGGGTTCTCCATGGCTACATCGCCTCCCGGCAATTCAGAAACACGGGTGTCTGTGGTCTTGTCTTTTTTCTCATCATTTAATTTTCCATCCGTCTTTTCCTTGCCTTGTTTTGTCCAAGCCTGCATTTTCCTTATCGCGGAAGGTTTGAATGACTGCAAAGCGGCAAAAGTGGCTTTAATGTTGGCGATTTTATTGTTTGATTTTCCCAGTATCTTGCCCGAGGCGTTGGGGACACCGGCGAATTCCAAAACCGTTCTGACCACGCTCCCTGCTATGATACCCGAACCTTTTGGCGCCGGCTTTAGCATAACCTTCGCGGCTTTAAATTTGGATTCAACCCGGTGAGGAATGGTATCGTGGATGATAGGAACGACTATAATCTGTTTGCGCGCTTGGCTGACAGCTTTTTCCACGGCTATCTGTACGTCCTTTCCTTTTTGTGTTCCATATCCTACTCTGCCTTTCCGATCTCCAATAAGAACACAAGCCCGAAAACTCAGTTGCTTTCCGCCTTTGGTAACACGAGTTACACGAGCCAAATCAGCAATGTACTGATCAAATTCTGGTCGCTCTTTTTGCATTTGCTTTCTTTTTCTTCCGGCTGGTTTTCCCATAGTCAAAATTATAATGTTAATCCGCCGTCTCGCGCACCTTCGGCCACGGCTTTTACACGGCCATGATACAAATAGCCCGCTCTGTCGAAGACAGCACAGCTAATGCCCAATGTTTGAGCCTTTTTTGCCAAAGAAAAACCAAGCCGGTAGGCAAGGGCTGTCTGCCCCTTTCGTTCGCCCGCGTCTGTCGAAGAATCAAGGCCTGTTTTGGAGTGCAAACCCAGCATAGTCTTCCCGCTCGTATCATCGATAAGCTGAACATACATTCCTTTCAAGCTTCTGAACACGTTCAAACGAGGGCGTTCTGGTCCGCCCACTATTCTGCTTCGCACGCGCGCTCGGCGTCTATTGCGCAGATTGACTTTTTGATCTGTTTTACGTTTACCGGCCATATCATGAGATAATTATGTTAGGATCTTCTATTCGCCTTTAGCGGCTGTTTTCCCGGCTTTTCTTCTAATAACTTCATCTACGTATTTTATACCTTTTCCTTTGTATGGTTCGGGCTTTCGTATGGCGCGAATTTTTGCCACCGTATCTCCCAAAAGCTCTTTGTCGGCTCCACGAACGGTAATTATATTTTTTTCAATCTGAGCCTGGATGCCAGAAGGAATCTTGAAAATAACCGGATGTGAAAAACCAACTTCAATTTTTAAATCTGTCCCTTGCATAGAAGCCCGATAGCCCACGCCATTGATTTCCAGCTTTTTTTCGAATCCCTTGTTCACTCCTTCTATCATATTCATGATATGAGAGGCAAAAGTGCCCCAAAGAGAACGTTCGCTTTTTTCTTCTTTTTCTTTTACGTCAACCGTAATATCAGAGCCAGCGACCTGTATCTGCACTTTTTCGTGAATCGTTCTTTGTAATTCTCCTTTCGGCCCCTTTATAGACAAAATAGAACCAGACAATTGGGCTGTGGTACCCTGGGGAATGTTTATTATTTGTTTACCGATACGAGACATATGGATAAAATTACTGAGGCCTAGATATTGAATTTTAGTAGACTGAACAAATTATTTCGCCGCCGACACCTTTTTCTTTGGCTTCACGGGCGGTCATAATGCCTTGACTGGTGGAGACAATAGAAATGCCGAATCCATTGAGCACCTTGGGAAGTTGTCCAAATCCCTTATAGACCCGATGGCCGGGTTTGCTTTCTCTTTTTATGGATTGTATGGCCGGTTGTTTGCTGTGATAAAGCAATTCTATGGAGAGAACGGATGACGGGGTTCCTTCTATTTTCTCGACCTTGCCGACATACTGCTCCTTTTTTAAGATCTCGGCTATGGCAAATTTGACCTTTGAAAAAGGCATCTCTACGCGGGTCAACTTTGCCATCTGCGCGTTTCTTATTCTGGTGAGCATGTCTGCAATGGTATCGGTCATCATAAATAGATAGTTTAGTTCAACGGTCTTACCAGCTTGATTTACGTATTCCCGGAACAAGGCCCGCATTGGCCAATTCCCGGAAACAAATCCGACATAAATTAAATTTCCTCATGTAGGCTCGCTTACGCCCGCATTTCCAACAACGTCTCACTCGACGAGTGCTGTATTTTGGCTTTCTGCTTGACTTTGAAATTTGTGCCTGTGTTGCCATATTGATGAGGGTCCTCAAATTATCATTTTTTAAAAGGAATGCCAATGGCTTGGAGCAGAGCCCTTGCTTCTTCTTTATTTTTCGCCGACGTGCAAATGCTTACCTCGATGCCGTGAAGCAAGTCGTTCGAATCAGCTCCCATTTCTGGAAAGGCGTAGCTCTCTTTGAACCCAATGGTGTAATTTCCGCCTCTGTCAAAGCTCTCTGGATTTAAACCTCTGAAATCTCTGACGCGCGGCAGGGTGAGATTAATCAATCTATACAAAAATTCATACATGTTTTTCCCTCTGAGAGTAACCGAAGCGCCGATTTCCATTCCCTGTCTGATTTTAAAATTTGAAATGGATTTCTTGGCTTTGTTGCGGATGGGTTTCTGCCCCGTAATGGCCGCGATGGTTCTCTCCACGCCATCTACAACATTTTTATCTTTAGCCTGTCTGCCAAAACCAACATTGAGCACCACTTTTTTTACGCGAGGAACTTGCATGACATTTTTATACGAAAATTGACGTTTCAGTTCTGGCTGAACGACTTCTTTGTACATTTTTTGTAGACTGCTCATTCGCATAGTATGATTTAGTCAATAAATTCACCGCTTTTTTTGCTGATTCGTTTTTTATCTTTTCCTTCAATCTTAAAACCAATTCTTGAACTTTTGTGTATCTTTGGGTCTACAAGCATGACATTGCTCAAATGGAGAGGCGCGGGCAATTCTATAATCTGCCCTTTCTCCTCTCTCTTCCCCCGCATATGTTTCTTGAGCATGTTTATTCCTTCCACCACCGCGTAGTATTGATTTCTGTCTTTTCTATAAAGTACCTGAATAACCTTGCCTGTCTTGCCTCGGTCTTTTCCACTGAGTACTTTTACGTTGTCACCTGTTTTTATTTTCATATCTTTAATTCATGGTTCATGATTCTCAGCTCTCCGGCTCATAAACACAGAGAACTGAGAATCATGAAAACTTATAAGACCTCCGGCGCCAAGCTTATTATTTTTTGGAATCCCTGAATACGCAGTTCGCGGGACACTGGCCCAAAAATACGAGTGCCTTTCATCTCTTTATTTTTTTTATCAATAATCACAGCGGCATTTTCATCAAAACGGATATACGAACCATCCTTGCGGCGCAATTCCTTTCTTTGCCGAACAATGACAGCATGCGCTACTTCACCCTTTTTTACCATACCTCGGGGCGCGGCTTCTTTTACTGAACAAGTAATAATATCGCCAATCCGCGCATAACGCTTTTTATAGCCGCCCAAAACACGAATGCACATCAGTTTTTTTGCGCCCGTATTGTCAGCCACTTGTAGCATGCTTCTGTGCTGGATCATATATGCTGTATTACATTATTCTTTGATTCACTATTTTTAAGCGTTTTTTCCAGCGACATTCACCAAACGCCATTTCTTCGTCTTGCTTATAGGTCTACATTCTTCAAAAACAACCTTGTCGCCGGAAACGGCTCTAGCAGATCCGTCGTGGACTCCATATGTCTTGGTAACCGTATACTGTTTGCGGTACTTGGGATGCATCTTGAGTGTGTTTACCAAAACACGAATCGTTTTAGCGCCTGATTTGTTCAAGACCACGCCTTCAAAACGGCGGCGGCCGGATCCGCTTTTATCCTCTGTACTCTTTTGTATATTTTTTTCCGTCATAAATCAATACATTATTTTCCCCCGGACTTGGCGGCATGGTTAAGCACGGTTAAAATTTTTGCTATGCTTTTTTTAATTTCAGAAATACTGTGCATACTCTTGAGCTGTCCTTCGCTGGCCTTAAACACCAATTCGCGCAAAGACGCTCGCTTTTCGACCAAAAGTTTGTGCAGGTCTGAAATTGATTTTGCGCGTATGTCTTTGATATCCATATCAAAATCAGGTTATGTCCTTTTTACAAATCTGCCTCTCAAGGGAAGCTTATAAGCGGCGAGCTCAAGCGCCTCTTTGGCATTCGTTTCAGTGATTCCAGACATTTCAAACAACACCGTTCCGGGTTTAACCGTAGCCACATAGTGGTCCGGAGCGCCTTTTCCTCCGCCCATGGGTAGTTCATTCCCTTTTTTGGTAATTGGTCTGTCGGGAAAAATCCTGATCCATATTTTGCCTCCTCTTCGCACATAGCGAGTAAGCACACGACGGGCCGCTTCAATTTGTCGGGAAGTTATCCAGGCATGGGTTTCTGATTTCAAACCAAAATTGCCAAAAGAAACCTCGCTCATTCGAGTAGCTACGCCTTTATTGCGGCGTCTCGGCTTATGCCATTTTCTGTGTTTTACTTTTTTTGGTAATAACATAGCTATGGTTCAAGATACAAGGTTTAGCTGGCATGCGAAGCCCGTGATTTTTTGGGAGAATCGTCTATATGCTGCAATTTATCTATCGGTTCGAAAGACTCCCCATGGTAAACCCATACTTTTACGCCAATAACTCCATATATCGTTTGCGCCCTCTTACAAGCATAATCAACATTGCTCCGCAGGGTGATAAGAGGTATTTTTCCAGCAGACAACATTTCTGAGCGCGAAATTTCAACGCCGTTCAAGCGGCCGGACATGCCTATCTTTACCCCTTTTGCGCCGCCCTTCATTACCTTTTCTATATGCTGTTTGATGACACGACGATAAGGCATGCGATTTTCAGTGTCTTTTACCACACTTTGGGCCGTGATTGAAGCTGAAACAGCAGGATTTTGAACTTCTTGAATCTGCAATTTTACTTTTTTCGACATGCGCAAAAAAGTTCGCTCTATATGTTTTCTTAAGAAATCCAAACCTTGCCCCCCGCGTCCGATAATTACACCGGGTTTGCCGGCAAAAACGGTTATACTCAAATTCTGAGCGTTGCGTTCAATAAATATGGAATCAATATGAGCGTCTTTAAATGTATTTTCCAAATATTCACGTATCTTGATATCCTGTTCAAGCCGACTTGCATAATCTTTAACAGCAACCCATCGTGAAGTCCAGGGTAATAAGATGGGCGATCGGTGAATTGTTGGATGTACTTTTCTTCCCATACTAATTAGCTATTCTCTGTTTTTTTAAGTTTGGCCGCTGCGGAAGCGCGTCTTGTAGTTTTTGTTTCCGCGCTTGTCTGTTCACTGTCTCTCTTACTTTCAGTGGTCAGAGCTTCTTCTTTTTCATTCTCATCTTCGCTTTTACGCGATTTTTTTTGAGTATGTTTTTTTGTATCGTCCACCAGTCCCGAGAGAACCAAAGTAATGTGGGAAGTTCGTTTGCGTATGGGGGTCGCGCGCCCCATGGCTCTCGGCGTCCAGCGGTGTAAAGTGCGGCCGCCATCTACAAAGGCTTTTTCTATTTTGAGAGAATCACGCTTGAGATAATGATTGGTAAGAGCGTTTGCTATGGCAGACTCGAGCAATTTACGAAGCGGCTTCGCCGCGTCTTTTTTTGAAACGCGAAGCTGAGACAAAGCATCATCAACATTCATGGCGCGTATAACATCAACCAAAAGCCGTACCTTTCTGGGGCTTATGCGCAAGTCTTTGAGTTGTGCTTGTGCTTGTTCTTTCATACCATGTCTGTTTGCCGCTTAAACGGCCATCTGTAGGATTGATCAAAATAAATTTAAGATTTTTTCTCAGGTGCCGGTGGTTTATCTTGGGCCTTGGCCATTTTCCCTCCATGACCTTTGAAAAAGCGGGTCGGAGAAAATTCACCGAGTTTGTGGCCTACCATATTTTCATCAACCAAGACATCCAGGAAATGTTTACCATTATGGACAGAAAAAGTCAAACCAACCATGTCTGGAGTAATGGTACTGGCCCTGGCCCATGTTTTTATAGGTTTATGGTCTTTGGTTTGCCTTGCCCGCTGAACTTTTTTCATCAGCTTTTCATCAAGGTAAGGGCCTTTTTTTAAACTTCTCGACATATAGAGTATTTGATTGTTGACACAATTGAAAGTAAACCTGTCTGTTATTTCTTGACGTTACGTCGTCTCAGAATTAATGAACTG
Source organism: Candidatus Magasanikiibacteriota bacterium (assembly GCA_016193335.1). GTDB lineage: Bacteria > Patescibacteriota > Patescibacteriia > Magasanikbacterales > UBA922 > JACPSK01. Next base: position 62,582 of record JACPSK010000008.1, read on the forward strand.
TTTGGTTTTCCTTTTTTACGAGTCTTCACGCCCAGAGCTTTCTTGCCCCAAGGTGTTTTGGGACCGCCTTTCAAACCAATGGGGTTCCGTCCTTCTCCTCCACCGTGGGGGTGATCTACCGGATTCATAACTTTACCACGCACCGTGGGCCTCCAGCCTTTCAAACGCATTCGGCCGGCTTTCCCGAGACGAACGAGCTTGTGATCACTATTACCCACTTGGCCCACACTTGCTCTGCATTGTTTGAGAAGCATGCGCACTTCGCCAGAAGGGAGTTTGAGCTGAACAAAATTTCCCTCAATAGTCTGCAATTGAGCAGCCGCCCCGGCCGCGCGAACAATACTGCCGCCCTTTCCTGGTTCGTTTTCTATGTTATAGACGAACATACCGACGGGAATATGCTCTAAGGGCATGCGAGCGCCGAGACTTGCTTCGATTTTTGCCTGTGAACTGAGCACACTCATGCCCGGCTCCATTCCTTTTGCAGCCAAGACATAAGATTTTTCGGAGTCTGCATATTCAATGAGAGCGATATTCGGCCCTCGATTTGGATCATACTCTATAGCTATAACTTTTGCCGGCATGTCCAGCTTTGTTTGGTTGAAATCAACCATTCGATACATGCGTTTGGCGCCGCCGCCTCTGTGACGAATAGTAATCTTGCCCGAATTGTTTCGCCCGGCTTTTCTAACCAAAGGCCGAAGCAAATGCTTTTCAGGTGATTTTTTGGTAAGTTCAGAAAAATCAAGCACACTTGCTTTCCGTCTTCCTGCCGTATTTGGTCTGTATATTTTCACTGGCATATTCTGTATATATTACTTTCAAACGCCCTCATGAATACTGATGGATGCTCCCTTTGGGAGAGTGACAAGAGCTTTTTTCCAATCTGAACGTTTGCCATGATTTCCGCTGAACCTCATGCGCTTTCCTTCAAGTGTCACAGTCCTTACCATAACGGGGACAACCCCATAAACGGCTTTTACTGCATTTTTTATCTCCATTTTGCTGGCTTTTCTTGCTACTTTAAAAGTGTATACTCCTGTCCTTTCGGCGTCAGTCGCCTTCTCGCTCACCAAAGGACTTATCAGAATACCATGCTTCGCGCGGCCCTGAGACTTGGTATCCGAGGAATCTATTTTCTCCTGAACTTTTTGAGTGCCCACCGAGTCTGTATTGCCAGACTCTGAAACGTTTTTTCTGACAGCCGTGTTTTGTGCACTGGACCCTTTGGAAGATTTCTTTGCGCCAGAAAGACGCTCCTCTAAATCAGGATTCCTTTTTGTTTTTTTAAATCTGTCTAGAATACCCATATTATTTCAACAAACGCTTTTCCAAAACATCCAAAGCGCTTTTGTTTATGATTACAAACTGATGATCCAATAGATCCATTACATTCACGTCCATGGCACGTTTTATATCCAATTTGGACACATTGGAAACTCCACGCTCGAGCATATCGGCGGAACGGTCCGAAAGCAGGAGGGTGGTCTTGCCATATCCCGGCATTTTTTTTCTAAAACGAGCGTAAGTTTTGGTTTTGCCATCATCGGCGAACTGATCCACCACCAATAAAGCCTCTCTTTTAATTTTATCTGATAAACACATTTTTACGGCTCGGAGGCTCATCTTTTTATTGATCTTTTGTTTATAATTCCTAAGATTAAGCGGCCCAAATGTTATTCCTCCACCTCTCCAAATGGGAGAACGAATCGAACCATGACGGGCTCTTCCGGTGCCTTTTTGTTTCCACGGTTTTTTGCCGCCTCCGCTGACTTGGCTTCTATCCTTGCTATGAGCCCAAGCCTCCCGATCGTTCGCTCGAAGAGCCACATAAACTTGATGGACCAAAACCTGATTCGGTTCAACCGCAAATATGGCGTCGTTCAGTTCGATTTTGCCTGTGTCTTCACCGGCTGAATTGTAGAGGGTGGCTATTGCCATATGTGATTAGGATTCTTTTCCTTTATCAGCAGTCGCATTCTCTATTTTTTTATCTGTATTATCTTCAAGAGCCTCTGCATCAGGGCCTTGAACCGATTCTTTTTCAGAATCAAGCATCTGAGGAGACTCTGGAAGATCCGCTGTTGAAACCGCGGCCTGCTCTGCCTGAGCGATTGAAGGGGATTCCGCGGATTCGACTTGGATGGAACCTGCTTCAGAAGAAATAAGGATCAAAGTATTCCGAGCGCCGGGGATCGCGCCTTTTATAAACAATTCATGGTTTTCAGGATGCACTTCAACAACTTCAAGGTTTTTTACGGTTACTTGCTCAGAACCCATATGACCGCCCATTCTTACTCCCTTAAACACGCGGCCCACACCGCCGGCACCTATGGAACCAGACATTCGTAACTGATCTTTGTGTCCATGAGTAGCAGGAGAACCATGGAAACCATGTCTTTTAACTACTCCCTGGAAACCCTTGCCTTTTGATTTTCCCTGGACTTCGACTTTTTCACCGGGAGCAAATATTTTTACCGTAAACATATCTCCCCTTTTCAACCCATGCTGCTCTACGACAGCATCCACCCGAAAATCTCTCATATAACGGAGAGAATTGCCTTCTTTGTCGTCAAGATCTTTTAGATGGCCCTGCTGTGCTTTGTTTATTCTGAATTTTTTTTGAGAGCCAAAACCAACTTGCACGCTGTCAACGCCATCCCTATCCTGTGTTTTTATTTGAGTAACAACGCAAGGTCCGGCCTGAACACGGGTAACAGGAACAATGGTCCCGTCTTCACGGAACACTTGGGTCATACCGAGTTTTTTTCCGACAATAAATTTCATACCTTATACCCTTCAAATCCTTGAAGAGCGTGAACTCTCGCGAGGATTCAGTGATATAAAAAACTAGAAGGAATCTTGCAGAATTGATTCTCAAAATAAACCGAGATAAAGAACCAAGAACAGCTTCCATTTATCTTCGGCACCGGAGTGTACGGTTTCCTCGATGAGAATTTTTCTACACTTTTCCTTCTAGCCTTTTACAAGTTGGAAAAAAAAACAGCGCAAGGCTTTGTTTCGTATTCTATTTTAATGAAAATGTTCTCCTCATACTGCGGATATCGCACTGTAGATGTTTTGTCTCAATCTGTAATCTTAAACCGGACATCTTACCTACGCGCGAAAGCAATATTTGTCGCGGCGCTATCATACTATACGGTACTTTCGCTGTCAAGACTCAATTAAGAACCGCCGCAAAAATCAACCAGAAAAACTACATCATTTTGATCTCCACTTCAACGCCGCTCGGCAAATTTAGGTTCATAAGCGCGTCTACGGCTTTGGGAGTTGGGCTAATTACGTCTATCAGGCGCTTGTGTGTGCGCATTTCATACTGTTCTTGCGATGGCTTGTGCACAAAAGTAGACCGATTAACACTGTATTTGCTGATCTGGGTAGGCAAAGGAACCGGCCCTATAACTTTTACGTTATTGCGCTCCGCAGTGTCTATAATGGTCTTGGTGGCGATATCTATGATCCGGTAATCGTAAGCCTTGATCTTGATGCGTACCTTGGGTCCATTGGCGCTGTCTTGGTCCTTGTCTTCCGTTATTTTTTTTGTCGTGGCTGTCATAAATCTCAAATGAGCAGAGAAATCAAACCCCGCCTCACCATGGAGACGGGGTTGATCAATTTTTGTTAGTTGATAATCTTGGTTACCACACCGGCGCCTACCGTTCTTCCGCCTTCACGGATGGCAAAACGCATTTTCTCTTCCATGGCCACAGGCACGATCAATTTAATTTTTAAATTCATCGTGTCGCCAGGCATAACCATCTCTGTACCCTCGGGCAAAGTAACTTCGCCGGTAACGTCTGTGGTTCTTATATAAAATTGAGGCTTATACCCTTTGAAAAAAGGTTTATGGCGTCCGCCTTCTTCTTTTGTCAAAGCATAAACTTCTGCCTCAAATTCAGTATGCGGGGTAATAGTACCTGGTTTTGCAAGAACCTGTCCGCGCTGGACTTCTTCTTTCTTGGTGCCTCTAAGCAATACTCCAGCGTTGTCTCCGGCCTGACCCTGATCAAGATTCTTGTTAAACATTTCTACGCCGGTAACAGTGGTTTTCATGATCTCGCTTCCCATTCCCACAATAGCGACTTCTCCTCCCACCTTTACCACGCCACGTTCTATACGTCCGGTAACTACCGTGCCTCTGCCTTCAATTGAAAATACATCTTCAATAGGCATAAGGAAATCCTTGTCCAAATCGCGCTTTGGTTCAGGTATATATTCGTCGAGTTTCGCGAGTAAGTCGAGCACAGGTTTTGAGGCAGCTTCATCGCTGGGATTTTCAAGAGCTTTTAAGCCTGAACCGCGGATAATTGGGGTGGTATCCCCGGGAAATTCGTATTTTTTCAAAAGTTCTCTGATTTCTTCCTCCACCAAATCTATTAGTTCAGGGTCTGAAACCTGATCCACTTTATTGAGGAAGACCACAATATAAGGCACGCCCACCTGACGAGCAAGCAAAATGTGTTCTCGTGTCTGAGGCATAGGACCGTCGGCGGCAGAAACCACCAAAATAGCTCCGTCCATCTGAGCGGCGCCGGTAATCATGTTTTTTACATAATCCGCGTGCCCCGGACAGTCCACATGCGCATAGTGGCGTTTCTCAGTTTCGTATTCCACGTGAGCGGTGGCGATAGTAATACCGCGCTGTCGCTCTTCAGGAGCAGAGTCGATCTCGTCCACACCTTTTGCCTGGGCCGTTAAACCATGGGCCGCGGCAACCTTTAAAATAGCCGCTGTAAGAGTGGTCTTGCCATGGTCAACATGACCGATAGTGCCAACGTTTACATGTGGCTTTGTACGCTGAAATTGCTCTGCCATACCTGAATGATATTCACCGCACTGTCTTGAGTGGTCAAAACAGATTTGTAACCCAGCGATGCTATATGTAAAATATTTAAATTAAAAAGTGCTCTATTGAGCTAAAAAAAGACTTTTTTCCTGTGGCGACATTATATATGAAGCAAAAAAATCCGTCAAGTGTATGAATTGGGGATAGTTCATTAAGGCATAGAAGCGAAGCGTTTATTCAATAGGCTCTTCAAAAAAAATAGGCTCATCGTCTTCCAAGGCATCTTCTTCAAAGGGGTAAATTTTTTGTTCAGGATTTAGAGAAGGAGGAACCGGGCGCTGGCTCATTTCCGTGGGCGCTGGCTCATCTGTCTTTTGAGAACCAAGAATCCCAGACTCATGATTCTGGGATTCCGTTACCGCATTTCTTTCCGGGGCATCAGAAAAAAAATGTATGTCCGGATCTTCTGAAAGCGAATCAAAGGATGGCAGATCGTCAATAGGTTCTGAGTCTAATTGCATTTCATCCAACACAGAACCCGCGGAATGCCAGGACGCGGTTTCTGCAAAAGAAGGCTCTTCACAATGAGGGTGCGGCTCAAAGGAAGATTGGATATTTTCTTCTAAGTCCTCTGAATCGGATTCCTGATATTCATCCACTGAATCCAAACGGGCTAAATCCAAAAGTTCTTCATACTCATCTATGGGGAGCAGTACGTGATGGCTGTCGGCCTGTCTGTCGAAAATGATAAGCTTGTCTCCTGTCTTTTGGGCTAGATGAAGCACCCTGTCGAAGCTAGATTGCATAGTACTGCTCGTGAAAAGTAATAAGGAGTATTTTACACTTGATTTTTCAGAACCGTCAAGGGTTCAATAAAGCGCGTATTAAATTATTCTAAAATTTCTATTTAAATTATTCTAAAATTTCTATAGCAAAAAAATAATTCGCTTTTTATGTAATCAAAAAACACTATGTCGTTTGGCATAGTGCACTTCCGAACAGACCAACGATAAATGTAAAATCCTACGTGGCCTCAGGTCCCCAGGTGTTTCTAAACGCTACCAAAAGACCGGGTCGAGGCTTCAATCATCAGTAAGAGATAATCCCGTATCTGCGTTCAATTTAGCCAGATTGAAAGAAAAACCGGGAAAGAGATTTTGATCTTCAGATGCCTCTACCAGAGACTGTGGACCACTACGCATTCCCAAATCTATCATATCTCTTAAACATTTCAGATAATGTGCCTCCTGCTGATAAACATATCCGCGAGCCTTTAATACATTTCCAAATAATTTTTGTTGTTCATATATCTTGCCTTCTTGATCGTCAGATATACCTTGCAAACCTCTCACCAGCCTCTCCATTTTCATTCTCGTACGGAGTGCCCTGCCCTGATCTTCACTCGGTTCAAGTAACTTAAGCGCTGCTATAACGCTTTCAAAATGCGGTTGTAAATCTTTCAATTCGGTACGAACTTGAAAAACATTTGTTTCTTCTGAAGTATTCCTTTCCTGAGAGCCTACCGGCGTTCCGCTTTCCATTTCTTGCATAAAAAATGTTTAAAAGAGTTAATGGACATTTTTAGTTGCTAAAAAGTCATTTTCTCTGCTAAGATTAGAATAAATTTTAACTTTTGTGTTCATTATGACAAAAAACACTGCCCAAAATGTGGCAGTGCAGACGTTAAGAAAAATGGTCGGCAAAGT